>NZ_JBAGKC010000059.1:0-8872 GCF_037034245.1 Streptomyces sp. CA2R106 | reverse complement strand
GTCGGTCGTCTCCGGAGTCGCCCGTTCCGGCGTCCAGGTGGGGCTGGTCTTCGCCGGCCAGGGATCGCAGTGGACCGGCATGGGCCGGGAGTTGTACGGGTCCAGCCCGCTGTTCGCCGAGGTCTTCGACCAGGTGTGCGGGCTCCTGCAAACGGAGTTGGGCACGGCCGTTCCCGTACGGGACGTCGTGCTGGGCGTTGAGGGTGTGGACGCGGGTCTGGCGGATCAGACGTTGTACGCGCAGACGGGCCTGTTCGCGTTCGAGGTGGCGTTGGCCGCGGTGTTGGAGGCCGCGGGGGTGCGGCCGGATGCGGTGGTGGGGCACTCGGTGGGTGAGGTGGCTGCGGCGTATGTGGCGGGGGTGTTGTCGCTTCCGGACGCGGCCAAGTTGGTGGCGGTGCGGGCGCGGTTGATGCAGGAGTTGCCGTCGGGTGGGGCGATGGCGTCGATCAAGGCGCCGGAGGCCGAGGTTGTTGCCTCCTTCGCTGACGTGACCGGTGACATCGCGGTGGCCGCGGTGAACGGTCCGGACTCGGTCGTCGTGTCCGGTGCGGTCGAAGCAGTGGACGCGCTGGTGGAGTTGTGGCGTGAGCGGGGGCGCCGGGTGCGGCCGTTGCGGGTGTCGCACGCGTTCCACTCCCCGGCGATGGACCCCGTACTCGACGGCCTCGGTGCCACGGCGCAGGAGATCGAGCACAGCCGGCCCAAGGTGCTCTGGGCGGGCGCCCTCACTGGTGCGTTGGTGTCGGACCCGGACGCCGGGTACTGGACCGCGCAGGCACGGCAGGCGGTCCGCTTCGCCGACGCCGTCGCCGCCCTTGCCAGGGAAGGCGTCTCCGTTTTCCTGGAGGTCGGACCGGACGGCTCCCTGTCCTCCCTCGGCCCGGACGCGGTCGCCGAAGTGCAGGGCGCGGAGCCCGCGTTCGTGCCGCTCCAGCGCCGCACCGACGAGGGCGTGACCGGCCTGGAGACGGGTTTGGCCCGGGCCTTCGTGCACGGCGCCCCCGTCGACTGGCGGTCGGTGCTGCCCACCGCCACCCAGGTGGAGCTGCCGACGTACGCCTTCCGGCACCAGCGGTACTGGCCGAAGGGCATGATGTCGCTGCCCGGCACCGTGAAGCACGGCGCCGGCGACCCGGCCGAACTCGGGCTGGAAGCGTTCGGCCACCCCATGCTGCGCGCCGTCGTCGAACTCGCCGGCGAGGACCAGTTGGTGTGCACCGGGCGGCTGTCCGCCCGCGCCCAGAGCTGGCTGACCGACCACACCCTCGGCGGGGTGGCGCTGCTGCCCGGCACCGGCTTCGTGGAACTCGTGGTCAGCGCGGGACACCAGGCGGGCTGCCCGGTGCTGGCCGAACTCAGCCTGGACGAGCCGCTGACGCTCCCCGCCGACGGCGCCGGCACGCAGATCCAGGTGCTCGTCGGCGCCGCGGACGAGGAGGGCCGGCGCCGGGTGGACGTCTTCGCCCGCCCCGACCGCTCCGAGGAGGAGCACAGCTGGGTCAGGTACGCCACCGCCCTCGTCGCCCCCGGCCGCATGCCCGCGCGGCAGCCGGTCAGGACCCCCGCCGACCTCACCGCGTGGCCCCCGCGCAACGCCCGCGCCCTGGACGTCGCCGACCTGTACACGGTGCGGCTCGCCGACATCTACGGCCCGGCGCTCCAGGGCCTGCGCGGCGTCTGGCAGCGCGGCGACGACGTGTTCGCCGAAGTGGCGCTGCCGGAGGACGCCGGCGCCGCCGACACCTACGGCATCCACCCGGTGCTGCTCGACGCCGCCCTGCTCGCCGACTCCGTCGCCGGGCCGGCCCAGGGCCGCGACAACGCCACCGGACCGGACCGCATCCGCGTGCCGCACGCCTGGCGGGGCGTGGAACTGCACGCCGCCGGCGCGTCCGTGCTGCGGGTCCGGCTGCGCCGGGACGCCGACGGCACCCTGGCGCTGACCGCGGCCGACACCGCCGGCACCATGGTGCTGTCGGTGGACTCCGTCGCGACCCGGCCGCTCTTGGCCGACCAGGTGCGGGCCGACGACGCCTGGGTCCGGGACGCCCTGTTCACCGTCGAATGGCTCCCGCAGCAGCGCGGCGGCTCGCGCGGCAGCGCGGCCAACCCCGCCCTGCACCCGCCGCAGCAGGGGGAGTGGGCCCTGATCGGCGCCGACCGCTTCGCCGCGGCCGAGCAGCTGAACGCCGCCGGGACACCGGTGCGCACCTACCCCGGCGTCGCCGAACTCGCGGCGGCCGCCGCCGCGGGCGCCATCGTGCCGCGCACCGTGCTCGCCTGCCTCAGCGGCGGCGCGTCCGACGACCCGTCCGCCCCGGCGGACCGAAGCGGCGTCGCCGCGGCCGCCCGGCGCGTCACCACCGATACGCTGATGCTCCTTCAGGAATGGCTTGCCGCACCGGAGTTGCAGCCCGCGCAGCTTGTCCTGCTCACCCGTGGCGGCGTCCCGGTGCACCCCGGCGAGCGCGTCGCCGACCCGGCGGCGGGCGCCGTACGGGGCCTGCTGCGCTCCGCCCAGATGGAGCACCCCGGCCGCTTCGTGCTCGCCGACCTCCCCGCCGACGGCGACGCCGCCGACACCGCCGCGCTGCCCGCCGCCCTGGCGGTCGGCGAACCCGAACTCGCCCTACGGCAGCGGCAGCCGTACGTCCGCCGCATGGTCCGCCCCACCGGCGGACCCGCCTCCGACGACCGCCCCGGGACGCGAGAGACCGCGGGCCCGCGCACGGTACTGGTCACCGGCGGCACCGGAACCCTCGGCGGCGTCGTCGCCCGGCACCTCGCCGCCACCGGCCGGGCCGACGAGGCCCTCCTCCTCAGCCGCTCGGGACCGGCCGCCGCCGGCGTCGCCGCACTGGCCGCCGACGTGGCCGCGCACGGCGCCGACGTGCGGGTCGTCGCCTGCGACGCCGCGGACCGCGACGCGCTGTCCCGCGTCCTGGACAGCATCCCCGCCGACCGACCCCTGCGGACCGTCGTGCACACCGCCGGCATCATCGACGACGGCCTCGTCGACTCGCTCACCGCCGAGCAGGTGGCCGCGGTGCTGCGCCCCAAGGTCGACGCCGCCTGGCACCTGCACGAACTGACCCGCGACAGCGACCTGGACCACTTCGTGCTGTTCTCCTCCGTGGCCTCCGCGTTCGGCGGCGCGGGACAGGGCAACTACGCGGCCGCCAACTCCTTCCTCGACACCCTGGCCGGCCACCGCCGGGCCGCCGGACTGGCCGGCACCGCCCTGGCCTGGGGCCCCTGGATGCCGGAAGCCGGCATCGGCCGGGACCTCGACGAGGTGATGCTCCGCCGCATGACCGGCTCCGGCCTCGCCGCACTCAGCGAGGACGAGGGCCTGACACTGCTGGACCTGGCCCTGGACCGCCCCGAGGCCGTCCTCGTCCCGGCCCGCCTGCACAAGGCCGGGCTACGGGTACAGGCCGCCGCCACCGGCATCCCCACCCTGTGGACGGAACTCGCCGACGACCTCGCCCCGCGCCGGGCCGCCGTCACCTCCGCCGCCGGCGCCACCGCCGCGGCCGGCGCCGACGCCGCCCAGCAGCTCCGGGAGCAGCTGTCCGCGCTGACCGGCCCCGAACGCGACCGACTCCTGCTCGACCTGGTCCGCAGCCATGCGGCCGCCGTCCTCGGCCACCCCTCCGGTGACGCCGTGGAGGCCGGCCGGCCCTTCACCGACCTCGGCTTCGACTCGCTGATCGCCGTCGAGTTCCGCAACCGGCTGAACCCGGCGACCGGCCTGCGCCTGTCGTCCACCCTGGTCTTCGACTACCCCACCCCGGTGGAGCTGGCCGCACACCTGCGGGAGCAGCTCGCCGACGACCTCACGGACGCCGCCACCGCCGTCCCGGAGACCTTCGCCGCGTCCGCCGCCGACGAGCCCATCGCCATCGTCGGCATGGCCTGCCGCTTCCCAGGCGGCGTGACCAGCCCGGACGAGCTGTGGCAGATGCTCACCGACGGCACCGAGGGCCTGTCGACCTTCCCCACCGACCGCGGCTGGGACCTCGAATCCCTCTACAACCCGGACATCGAGCACGCCGGCACCTCCTACACCCAGGTCGGCGGCTTCCTCCAGGAAGCCGGCGCCTTCGACCCCGGCTTCTTCGGGATCAGCCCGCGCGAGGCGCTGGCGATGGACCCGCAGCAGCGCCTGCTGCTGGAGACGTCCTGGGAGGCGCTGGAGCGCGCCGGGATCGACCCGGCCACCCTGCGCGGCAGCCGCACCGGCGCCTTCGTCGGCGGCTACGGCTCCTCCTACCTCGCCGTCAGCGTCACCGACGAAGAGGAACTCGAAAGCCTCGGCGCCCACCTGATGACCGGCAACGCCGCCAGCGTGCTGTCCGGCCGCGTCTCCTACACCCTCGGCCTGGAAGGCCCCGCGGTCACCATCGACACCGCGTGCTCCTCCTCGCTCGTCGCCCTCCACCTGGCGGCGCAGGCCCTGCGCGCCGGGGAGTGCTCCCTGGCGCTGGCCGGCGGTGTCACCATCATGGCCAGCCCCGACGGCTTCCTGGCGTTCTCGCACGCCCGGGGCCTCGCGGCGGACGGACGCTCCAAGGCGTTCTCCGACGACGCCGACGGCATGGGCATGGCCGAGGGCGCCGGGATGCTCGTGGTCGAGCGGCTGTCGGACGCCCGCCGCAACGGCCACGAGGTCCTCGCCGTGCTGCGCGGCTCCGCCATCAACCAGGACGGCGCCTCCAACGGGCTGACCGCGCCCAACGGCCCGTCGCAGCAGCGCGTCATCCGCGCCGCGCTCGCCAACTCCGCCCTGACCACGGCCGATGTGGACGTGGTCGAGGCGCACGGCACCGGTACGACGCTGGGTGACCCGATCGAGGCCCAGGCGCTGCTGGCCACCTACGGCCAGGACCGTGGCGACCGCGGCTCACTGCTGCTGGGCTCGGTGAAGTCCAACATCGGCCACACGCAGGCCGCGGCCGGTGTCGCCGGTGTGATGAAGATGGTGCTGGCCCTCCGGCACGAGCAGCTGCCGCAGACGCTGCACGCCGAGGTGCCGTCCTCGCACGTGGACTGGACCGCCGGTGAGGTGCGGCTGCTCACCGAGGCCCTTCCGTGGCAGTCCGACGGCCGGGTGCGCCGGGCCGGCGTCTCCTCGTTCGGCATCAGCGGGACGAACGCGCACGTCATCCTGGAAGAGGCCCCCGCGGCGGAGCCCGTGGAGGCGGCCGGGGAATCCGGGGACTCCTCGGACCCCGAGGCCGCGGCGGTGGCGGCGGCCGCGGTCGCCGTCGCGCCGGACGCCGGCGCCGGGGCCTGGGTGGTCTCCGGGCGCACCGCCGAAGCGCTCGCCGCGCAGGCGGGCCGGCTGCGGGAGTGGGTCTCGGCCCGTCCCGAGCTGCAACCGGCCGACGTGGCCTGGTCGTTGGCGGCCACCCGCTCGGTCTTCGAGCACCGCGCGGTGATCGTCGGCGGTGACCGCCAGGAACTCCTGTCCGGCCTGGCGAGCGTGGTGTCCGGTACGCCGTCGGGTGCGGTGGTGTCGGGGAAGGCACGCTCGGCGGCGCGTCCGGTGTTCGCGTTCGCGGGTCAGGGGTCGCAGTGGGTGGGGATGGGGCGTGAGCTGGCGTCGGTGTCGCCGGTGTTCGCGGCTCGGTTGGCGGAGTGTGCGGCGGCTTTGGCGCCGTATGTGGAGTGGTCGCTGCATGAGGTGTTGGCGGGGGCTGAGGGTGCTCCGGCGTTGGAGGCGGCTGATGTGGTGCAGCCGGCGTTGTGGGCGGTGATGGTGTCTTTGGCGGCGGTGTGGGAGGCGGCTGGTGTCGCGCCCGAGGCGGTGGTGGGTCACTCGCAGGGTGAGATCGCGGCGGCGACGGTGGCGGGGATGCTGTCGTTGGAGGATGGCGCGCGGGTGGTGGCGTTGCGGTCGCAGTCGTTGAAGGTGTTGGCGGGTGCGGGCGGGATGCTGTCGGTCAGCAAGTCCGCGGCTGAGGTTGAGGAGCGGTTGGCCCGGTTCGGGGACGCTGTCGCGTTGGCGGCGGTCAATGGTCCGTCTGCGGTGGTGGTGTCGGGTGAGCCCGCAGCGCTGGAGGAGTTGAAGGCGGAGTTCGAGGCCGAGGGTGTCCGGGCGCGGATGGTGGCGGTGGACTACGCGTCCCATTCGGCGCAGGTGGACCGGCTGGAGGGCGAGATCACCTCGGTCCTGGCGGGGATCAGTCCGCGTCGGGGCCGGGTGCCGATGGTGTCGGCGATGACCGGGGAGACGCTGACCGGTGAGGAGTTGGATGCCGGTTACTGGTTCCGGAGCCTGCGGGCGACGGTCCATTTCGACCGTGCGGTGCGGACGTTGGCGGGCCGCGGCCATCAGCTGTTCGTCGAGGTGACTCCGCACCCGGTCCTGATGGGTGCCATGAACGACACTCTGGAAGAGGTCGCCCAGGAGGCGGGCCATGGCGCTGAACCCGCTGCCGTCTGCCCGACGTTGCGCCGTGACCACGGCGGAACCGAACGCCTGCTGACCTCGCTCGCCGAAGCCTTCGCCGGCGGTGCGCCGGTGGACTGGACGTCGGTCCTGCCCGCCGGGCAGCAGGTGGAGCTGCCGACGTACGCCTTCCGCCACCGGCGCTACTGGCCGGAAGGCATGCTGGCGCTGCCCACCGGCGGTTTGGCCGCGACGGGCGGCGGCAGTGGGAGCCCCGATGTCGAGGCCGCGTTCTGGGCGGCCGTCGAGGGCGGCGACCTGACCCGCCTCGGGGGCACCCTCGCGTTGGACGCCGGGCGCCCGTTCCACGAGGTGCTGCCGGCGCTGGCGTCCTGGCGGCGCCGCGAGCAGGACCGTTCCACCACCGCCGGCTGGCGCTACCGGATCACCTGGTCGGCCGTCGCCGAGCCGGACTCCCGGCTGCTGTCCGGCCGGTGGCTGGTGGTGACCCCGGCCGGAGCCGACGACGACACGGCCGGGCAGTGCGTCGCCGCGCTCTCCGCCCGCGGCGCCGAGGTCACACGGGTCGAGGTCCCCGCCGGAACCGCCGACCGGACGGAGACGGCCGAACTGCTGGCCCAGGCCGCCGAAGTGTCCGCCGTCTCCGGTGTGTTGTCGCTGCTGGCGCTGGACGAGACACCCCTGCCCGACCACCCCGTGGTCACCGCCGGCCTGGCCGGCACCCTCGCACTCGTCCAGGCACTCGGGGACGCCGGCATCGGGGCCCCGCTGTGGCTCGCCACTCGCGGCGCCGTCGCGGCCGGCCGGGGCGAGGCGCTGACGCACCCCGTGCAGGCGCAGGTGTGGGGCCTCGGCCGCGTGGTCGGAATCGAACACCCGGAGCGCTGGGGCGGGTTGGTGGACCTGCCGGAGACAGTGGACGAACGGGCCGGCGCGCGGCTGGTCGCGGTCCTGGCCGGCTGCGGCGAGAACGAGGTCGCCGTCCGGCGCGCGGGCATCCTGGGACGCCGGCTGTCGAGCGTCGCACGCGGCAGCGGCTCCGCCGACGGCTGGACCCCGCGCGGCAGTGTGCTGCTCACCGGCGGCACCGGTGCGATCGCCGGGCATGTGGCGCGCCGGCTCGCCGGCCGGGGCGCCGAGCGCCTGGTGCTGACCAGCCGTTCCGGCCCCGCGGCCGAGGGCGCGGCGGCGCTGGCCGCCGAACTCGCCGCGGCCGGCACGCGAGTGGACCTCGTCTCCTGCGACGTGAGCGAGCGCCCGGCCCTGTCCTCGCTGCTGGCGCGGATCGCGGCGACCGGCCCGGCCCTGTCGTCGGTGCTGCACACCGCGGCGGTGCTCGATGACGGCGTGGTGGACCGCCTCACCCCGGACCGCCTGGCCTCCGTGCTGCACGTGAAGGTCCGCGGCGCGGAGCTGCTGGACGAGTTGACCGCGGAGCTGGACCTGGACGCGTTCGTGCTGTTCTCCTCGGCGGCCTCCACGCTCGGTGGCCCGGGTCAGGGCAACTACGCCGCGGCGAACGCGTACTTGGACGCGCTGGCGGAGAACCGCCGCTCGCGCGGCCTGGCCGGTCTCTCGGTCGCCTGGGGCCTGTGGGGCGGTGCCGGGCTGGCGCAGTCCAACGAGGCGATCCGCTCCCGTATGCGCCGGACCGCCATGCCGCCGATGGACCCGCAGCTCGCGGTGGAGGCCCTGGTCGAGACCGTCAACGGCCCACACGCCGCGGTGACGGTGATGGACTTCGACCCGGAGCAGCTGGGATCGGCACCGGGCACGGCGCACGTCCTCGACATGCCGCTGGTCCGTGACATGCCGGAGATCCGGCGGCTGGCCGCAGCCCGCGCCGGTGCGGGCAGCACCGCCGCCGCGCCGCGCGCCGAGGGCGAACTCGCCGCCCGGCTGGCCGGTGTGAGCCGGTACGAGCAGGACCGGATACTGACCGACCTGGTCCGTGCCGAGGCCGCCGCCGTACTCGGCCACGACTCGGCCGACCTGGTGCCGGCCCGGCAGGCGTTCCGCGACCTCGGCTTCGACTCGCTGACCTCCGTCGAACTGCGCAACCAGCTCAACGCGGCGACCGGGCTCCGGCTGCCGGCCACCCTCGCCTTCGACCACCCGACCCCGGTGGAGCTGGCTGCCTTCCTGCACGGCGAACTCGTCGGTGAGCAGACGGTCGCCGGTCCCACCGAAACCGCCACCGCCGCTCCGGTGGCCGCCACGGTGGTTGCGGCGACCGAGGAGCCGTTGGCGATTGTGGGGATGGCGTGTCGTTTCCCGGGGGGTGCGGGTTCTCCGGAGGAGTTCTGGGAGTTGCTGTCCTCTGGTGGGGACGCGGTGGGTGGGTTCCCGACGGATCGCGGTTGGGACTTGGAGGGCTTCTTCGATCCGGACGGCACGACGTCGGGTACGTCGTCTACGGAGTCGGGTGCGTTCCTGCGGGACGTGGCCGAG
>NZ_JBAGKC010000058.1:0-9081 GCF_037034245.1 Streptomyces sp. CA2R106 | reverse complement strand
ACGGATTCCCGAGTTCACCCTCCAGGACCCCTCCACGGTGGTCTGGGGCGGGCGCAACGCCCGAGGTCCGCTGTGTCTTCCGCTCCGGGTCGGGTGACGGTCGCAGCGGACGCCGGTCCCGCCACCGCGTGCGGAACCCGCGCGGTGCGGGGTGGGCGGCGGGGGTTTCCGGTCGGTCCTACGCCGTGGGGGTGTTCCAGGCGCGCACCTGCTCGACGACGGCGGTGACGTGGTCGATGGGTGTGGTCTTGGCGATGCCGTGTCCGAGGTTGAAGACGAAGGGGCCGCCGCTGAGGCCGCGCAGGATGCGTTCCGTTTGGGTGTGGAGTGCGGGGCCGCCGGCGATCAGGAGTTGGGGGTCGAGGTTGCCCTGCACGCAGCGGCCCAGTTCGTGTTGGATGTTCTGCGCGGCCCATGTGAGGGGGACGGTGGAGTCCAGACCGATGCAGTCGGCGCCGGTCGCCTCGGCGAAGCCGTTGTAGTTGAGGCCGGCGCCTCGGGGGAAGGCGATGACCGGAACGCCGGGGTACTGCGCTTTGAGTGCGCTGATGATGGTGGCGACGGGTTTGACGCACCAGCGGTCGAAAAGGATGTCGGGAAGGATGCCCGCCCAGCTGTCGAACAACTGGACCGCCTCCGCGCCGGCTTCGATCTGGCGGCTGAGGAATTGGATGATGGCGTCGGTGAGCAGGTCCATCAGGGGCTGGAATCCGTCGGGGTCGCGCATGGCCCACTGTTTGACGACGGAGTGCTCGGACGCGGCGCCGCCGCGTCCTTCGACCATGTAGGTGGCGATGGTCCAGGGTGCGCCGGCGTAGCCGATCAGGGCCGTGTCGGCGGGGAGGGCGTGGGTGAGCTGCCGGACGGTCTCGTAGATCGGGGCGAGTTCCTCGTGGAGGCGGGAGGCGCTGAGGAATTCGGTGATGTCCGCGGTCGAGCGGACGGGTGGTGCCAGTACCGGTCCCTCGCCGACCTTGTAGTCCAGGGTCTGGCCGAGTGCGGCGGCGACCTGCGGGAGGTCGGAGAAGACGATGGCGGCGTCGAGGGGGAAGCGGCGCAGCGGTTGGAGGGTGACCTCGACGGCGTGTTCGGGGGTGGTGCACAGCCCGACCATGCCGCCGGCGGCCTCACGGACCTCGTGGTATTCGGGGAGGTAGCGCCCGGCCTGCCGCATCAGCCAGATCGGCGGGCGTTCGGTCCGCTCTCCCGCGAGTGCGCGCAGGAGCAGCTTCCTGGGCTGGACATTGCCGGATCCCGGCGTCGGACCGGTTGCTTCCCGGAAGCCGATGTCCACGCTGTTCCATTCTGTTGAATTGCCACGGGTGTTGACGAAACTCGAGGAGAGACGTCGAAGCCTTGAAAAGGGGCCGATCGCAGCCTAGCAGAGCCCCATGGTTGGCTTGGCCGAGCACTGACGGCCCGTCGGGAATCCGAACGGGCGGAGCCCCGGAAGGAAAGTCCCCAGTTACCCCGCAGTGGCGGATCGTAGGAGGAGCGTCATTTACGCGTCGCTCCGGCGCAGGCGAGCATGAGCGCCACGGAGGCGGCGATCGGGAGGGTGACCGGATGAGCCTGGCTGGACTCGCGGAGGCGCCGATCGGTCGGACGGACCGCTTCTTCATCGGCGGTCAGTGGGTGGTGCCGTCGTCCGGCGCCACGATCGACGTGGTCGACTCCGCGACCGAGGAGCTCTACTTCAGGGTCGCGCAGGCGCAGGCCGCCGACATGTCCAGGGCTGTCGCGGCGGCGCGGGAGGCGTTCGACGAAGGCCCTTGGCCGCGGCTGACGCCCGCCGAGCGGGCCGGGTACCTTCGGGCGATCGGTGCGGAACTCAGGCTCCGCGGCGAGGACATCGCCGAGATCTGGCCACGCGAGTCCGGGGTCCTGTACACCTTCGCCGCGCACGCCGGCACAGGAGCTGAGTCCACCTTCAAGCGGTACGCCGCATTGGCCGGCACGTTCCCGTTCGAGGAGCAGGTCAAGCCGACCGCCGGCGGACAGTTCGGCATGATCGTCCGTGAGCCGGCCGGTGTGGTCGGTGCGATCATCCCGTGGAACGCCCCGATGGGGATGATCAGCAACAAGGTCGGCGCCGCGCTGCTCGCCGGGTGCACGGTGGTCCTGAAGTCGGCGCCCGAGGCGCCGGGGGAGGGCTACCTTGTCGCCGAGGCCGCCGCGGCGGCCGGACTGCCTCCCGGCGTGCTCAACGTCGTCACCGCGGACCGTGAGGTGTCCGAACTGCTGGTGCGCGACCCGCGGGTGGACAAGATCACCTTCACCGGGTCGACGGCCGTGGGACGGCACATCGCCTCGATCTGCGGCGAGCGCGTGGCCCGCTGCACGCTGGAGCTCGGCGGCAAGTCCGCCGCGGTGATCCTCGACGACATGGACCTCGAGACGGCCGCGCGCAGCCTCGCCCAGGCCGAGTGCCTCCTCACCGGCCAGGTCTGCGCGTCGCTGACCCGGATCGTGGTCAGCCGCTCGCGGCACGACGAACTGGTCGATGCCCTCGCCGGCGTGTTCTCCCGGGTGCGCGTGGGGGACCCGTTCGACCCGCGCTCGCAGATGGGGCCGCTGGTGGCCGACCGGCAGCGGGACCGGGTCGAGGGATACATCGCCAAGGGCGTCGCGGAAGGGGCCACGCTGGCCACGGGCGGTGGTCGTCCGAAGGGCCTGACCCGTGGCTGGTACGTCGAGCCCACCGTGTTCGGAAACGTCGACAACCGGTCCGTGATCGCCCAGGAGGAGATCTTCGGCCCCGTGCTGTCCGTCATCCCCGCGGCCGACGAGCAGGACGCGGTCCGGATCGCCAACGACACCATCTACGGTCTCAACGCGGCGGTGTTCACCAACGACGTCAACCGGGCCCGCGAAGTCGCCGGGCAGCTGCGCTCCGGCACCGTCGGCCACAACGCGCTGCGCAGCGACCTCGGTATCGCGTTCGGCGGGTTCAAGCAGTCCGGCATCGGCCGTGAAGGTGGACGCGAGGGGCTGCTGCCCTACCTCGAGACCAAGACCGTGATCCTCGAAGGCCGGCCTGCCGGGTACGAGGACGGCGTCCTCTGACGGTGCGTCCGCTCACCGACCCCTGCGCGGCCACCGCATGCCCGCGGGCCGCGCCGCATGTCGCCCGCCACGTCGATCGGCACCGTACCGACCACCCGGCTCAACCGTGAGCCCGCCCAGCCGACGCGGACACAGCGATCACGTCCTTGAGGTCCGCGACGGGTAGCGCGAGCATGACGCTGGGGCGGATTCTCCTGACTTTGGGTCACCATGCCAAAATTTTACGAACATTGGTGCGGGAAGAACCTGGACGAACCGGGTTTTCGAGGCGATTTTGCGAACCTCTGCCGGCGCGAATCGTATTTCAACTGTTACCTGGGTTTCGCGGCGTGTGCGGGGGGAGAGTTTAAGGAAGTGTGCCGTAGGAGGCGCAAGGGACCGGTGTGTACGCATAACCACATTTTTTCACACTGCGCCCATGTAGCTCGGGGGCGGCGATCGGAGGACCGCAGGGATGATGGCGGGATTGGTGCAGCGGTTGCGGATGACGCTCTCCGCGCAGGTCGCGGCCCACGCGAGAGTCCGGTACGACCGCGACGTCCTCGTGCGGTAGCCGGGCGGCAGGTGAGCGTCGCGCCTCCCGAAAAGGCGAACCGCCGACAAGAAAATTCATTGGGGCCGAGGAATCCGGGAACCGCATCCAGATTTCCGATCACGACTGGCCCATGAAATATGTGAATCCATCGCAATTCGTCACTCGCGCCGCTCTTTTCCTACGGCGCAGTGCGGATGCGTTCCTTTGTGCCGCCAATGGTGTCGGCAGCAACCTCGATCGTCCGTGAATTCCTTCAGCCAATTCGGAGTATTTTGCAGACCTGTGCAACTGTGGGCGAACTGTGTCGCGCATCGGAGGAGGATAAATTGCAGTTCAATATCCTAGGTCCACTGGAAGTGGTTTCCCAGGACAGGGTCGTGCCACTCGGCGGGATCAAGCAGCGCGCAATGCTGGGCATGCTGCTTCTCAGGGCGAATCGGATCGTCCCGTCGCGCAAGCTGCTCGATTCGCTCTGGGACGGCCGCACTCCGCCGACGGCGCGGAAGATGCTGCAGAATGCGGCTTCCGCGCTGCGCGGAATGCTGGCCTACGACGACACAAGCGCCGACCCGCCCCTGCTGCTCACCCACGCACCCGGGTACCTGCTACGCGTCGAACCCAGCAGCATCGACCTCAACCTGTTCACGCAGCGCACCGAACGGGGCCGTGCGTACGCCGCCGACGCGGACTGGAAATCCGCGCGCCGAGCGCTCCGCGAAGCCCTCGACGTCTGGCGCGGCCCGGTCCTCGCCGACCTGGCCGAGACATGCACCGCGTGGCCCGAGGCCGCCGCGGTCCAGAACGCGTACTTCGTCGCCGTCGAGGAACTGTTCGATGCCGAACTCGCCTGCGGACGGCACCGTGAGGTGATTGCGGAAATCGAACTGTTCGCCGCTGGAGAGCTATCCCACGAACGCCTCGTGGCACAGCTGATGCTCGCGATGTACCGGTGCGGACGGCAGTCGGACGCGCTCGACATCTACCGCCGCGCCCGCGTGTCGTTGATCGAAGCCCATGGACTGGAGCCGAGCCGGGAGCTCCAGGAACTCGAATACCTGATCCTCAATCAGGATGCCCGGCTGGACTGGAACGGCGGTGACATGTCCGAACTCGGCGACAGCGCCATCGTGGCGGTTCCCCGGCCGACCGCCGCCCTGGACGACGCGGCCGTGCCGGCCGTCGAGCCACCCGAGAACGGGCCCGCCGAGCCCTACCGCCCGGAGCTCGTCTCCACGGGAGGGGACGAGGGGCCATTGCCCCAAGAACACCTGGTCGCCGTGATGGCCGTCGTCGGAGAGGCGGAGCGCAAGCCCGAAGCGGACGCCGCCGAGACGGCGCTCGCTGCCGGCGCGGTGGCCGCGACGGTGGACCGTGAGGTCAGCCGACACGGCGGTGTGGTCATCAGCAGAATGGCGTCCGTGAGCTGGGTCCTGTTCGACGACGCCGGCCACGCCCCCGATCGTGCCGTCGAGGCAGCCCTGGCGATCCATGCCGCGCTTGAACGGGCCCGGCCCCTGCACGACGCCGCCGACGGCGAGGTCCCGCCGTCGGCGGTCCGGGTCGCCGTCGTCTCCACCGACTCGATCCACAGCCACCGTCCCGGCGACGGCACCCTGCGCGCCCTCGACAGCTCCGTCGTCGGCCGGTGCCTCCAACTGGCCAGCGCCGCCCCCGCGGGACAGGTCTGGGTCGGTGCGGAGACCAAGCGCGCCACCGAGCTCTGCGTCCGGTACGAGCGGGTCGGCGACGACGCATGGGAGGCAGTCGAACTCCTTCCGGAGACACACCGGCCGGACCGGGTGAAGATGCTCATAGGAGGCCCCGACAAGATCAAGAAGCTGCGCGGGTTGCTCGCGGGCATCACCGGCCAGCACGCGTCACAGCTGATCGAGAAGATCAGCCACCGCGGGGGCGGCATACCGGAGAACGCGGTGGTCGAGGTCACCGTCAGCGTCCTGCCGCCGGACTCCGCGCACACGTGGGCGGCACTCCCGGAGGGCGCGTGAACCCTGTTGCAGGTCTGGGCATCGACCAGGAACACCAGGTGGGCATCGACCAGGAACACCAGGAGGGACCGCATGGGAATCGACGACGGTTCGGAAGAAGAGAGCCTGTGGCTCAGGCGGTTCGCGCCTGCCGACCACGCGAAGAACCGCCTGGTCTGCTTCCCGCACGCGGGTGCCTCCGCCCCCTACTTCCTTCCGATGGCGCAGGCGCTGGCGCCGACCGTGGACGTCCTCGCCGTGCAGTACCCAGGACGCCAGGACCGGCGGGCCGAGCCCTGCATCGACGACATCCCCACCCTGGCGGACCACATAGCCCACGCCTTGACCAGGTCGCTGGACCGTCCGCTGTCGCTGTTCGGCCACAGCATGGGCGCCGTGCTCGCCTTCGAGGTAGCCCGGCGCCTCCAGCAGAACCACCCGGGCCAGCCCGCGCACCTCTTCGTCTCCGGCCGGCGCGCCCCCACCCGCTACCGCGAGGAAACGCACCACCTGCTCGACGACGAAGAGATCGTCGCGGAGATCCTCTCGCGGCGCGGCCCGCTGGCGCGGGCGATGGAGAACCGTGAAGTGGTGGACATGGTCCTGCCGACGCTCCGCGGGGACTACACGGCCGTGGGGCGGTGGCGCTACGTCGCGGGCGACCCGCTGCACTGCCCCGTGACCGCGATCGTCGGGGAACGGGACCGGGAGGCCAGCATTGAGGAGGTCAGGGACTGGAAGGAGCAGGCACCGGAAGGCGGCTTCGATTTCCGGGTCTTCCCCGGCGGGCACTTCTACCTGGTCAAGGAGATCGCCGGGGTCGTGAAGGTGGTGTCCGACCGCCTCGCCCCTACGACGTGAAAGGTCTGCGCCGCTGAGCAGCGCGGTTCGGCACCGGGAGCACATCCACCGCCGCCCGCCGCCCGCCGCCCGCCTACCGCCTACCGCTGCATGGCGGAGGCGGTAGAGGCGTTGGCCGGCCGGACGGACGCCGGTGCCGGGCCGGTGCCGGCCGGTGCCGGACCGACATCGGCCCCGTGCGCCCGGGTGTTCCGGGCGCGGTAAGGGGCGGTGACCGGCTCGCGCGCCGGTCACCCAGTCGTCAAGGACGAATCGCCGTCCCGCGGTCGGAGCCGGTCGTTCGCGCGAAGTGCTCCTTGAGCAGGGCGGTGATCGCGTCCACGTGCGCCGTGATGAAGAAATGCCCGCCCGGGAACGTGTGGACAGTGCACGTACTGGTGGTGTGCCGCTCCCACGCCTGGGCCTCGGGCACCGTGGTCTCCGTGTCGTTGTCGCCGGTCAGGACCGTGACCGGGCAGTCGACGATCGCATCCGGGGCGCACCGGTAGGTCTCAGCCGCCTGGTAGTCAGCACGCAAGGACGGCAGGGCGGCCCGCATCAGCTCCTGGTCACCGAGCACGCTCGTGACCGTCCCGTTCAGCCGGCGCACCTCGGCCAGGATGCCGTCATCGTCCCGCCGGTGGATGCAGCGCGTCTCACGATGAGCGGATGGGGCGCGGCGACCGGACGCGAACAGGTGCGTGACCTCGCTACCGCCCGCCTCCAGCCGACGGACGGTCTCGAAGGCGATGGTGGCGCCGAGACTGTGGCCGAAGAACGTGACAGGAAGCGGCGGTTGCCGCAGCAGGAGGTCGTGGATCCGCTCGGCGAACGCGTCCACATCCGTCAACGGCTGCTCCGCGCGGCGCTCCTGACGCCCGGGGTACTGGACGGCGACGACGTCCACATCAGGGCTGAGAGCCGTTGCGACCGGCAAGTAGAACGGTGCCGAGCCGCCTGCGTGCGGGAAGCACACCAGGCGCGCCGTGGCCGTGGGGGACGGGTGGTAGCGGCGGCACCACAGATCATCATCGGCAGGCAGGACGGACATGCCACTCCAAGTGCTCGTACCAGCAGGATGATTGGCGACGCATATGCGACGTGCCCCCGTCGCTCGCCCTTCATGCGCGAGCGCCGGGCTGGATGCCGTGGCCCTTGATGGCGTCGACCAGTAACCTCGCGGTCCCCGGGCGTCCGCCCACCTGGAGGTGCGCCGCGTGTCCGACTCGGCAACCTGGCGGGACGGGATGACCGGGGTGCCCCCCCGGTGGGCGCCTGGTGGAACGGCGTCATTTCGGGCCGTCCGCCCACGTGGTGAGCTTCCTCCCATGACGGACTGGAAGATCGGCCGGTGAGCCTGCTGCGTGTCTTCGGGGGCGAGTCGCCGCTGCCCGGTCGGGGACGACCGGCTTGCGGTGCTCTTCGCGTCTCTGCTGCCGGGTCGCCCGGCGTGGGACGGAGCGACTTTCAGCGCCCCTTGACACGCCGATCCGCCGTGCCGTCAGCGGACACCTGAGGGTCGGCATCCGATGCGGGCCCAGGGCGTGGGTGTCTTCTCCGAGTCGAGTCCGGATGGCGCGTTGCCGGCGATGGCGGATGGGAATGCGGGGACGTGGGTTCCGGTGCTGCACGGTGGCCAGGACGAGCCCGGGGCCGCGCCCGAGGCCGAGGCCGGGGCCGCGTCGCTGGCATGGGGAGTGTGGGCTCATGCCTCGGGGATAACGGGGCAGTTGGCCGACGCTGGCCCGCCCCGTCTGCGGCGGGGCGATGCTGAGCGACTGACGACGGAACGCGGTCTGGCGGTGGGCGCTCTCGCCTGCCCGATCGCGGCCGTCGCCGTCGCCGTTGCTGTCGCCGTGGCTCTGGGCCATTCCGGCCCTGCGGACATCGATCCCCAGCTGGCCTTCCATGACATGGGCATCGACTCACTGACCGCGCTGGAGTCGCGCAACAGGCTCGCAGGCGAGAAGGGGCCGAGTCTTCCCGCCACCCTGGTGTTCGACCACCCGACACCGGCCGAGCTCGCCAGGCACCTGTGCCCGGAGATCTTTGCGCATGTGGTGGTGAACCGGCGGTCTTCACCCAGCTCATCCAGCTGGAATCGATCCTCTCTGAGGTACCCGCGACTTGAGTCGGCCTCGGCTGATGAAGTCTTCGACTTCATTGCTAAAGAGCTAGGAGTTTCCTGATCCAATGACTGAGATGACAGAGTACGAGAAGCTCCTCAGCTACCTGAAGAAGGTAACGGCCGACTCCTACGAGACCAAGGAACGCCTGCGGAAGATAGAGGCACGCGAGCAGGAACCCGTAGCGATTGTCGGGATGGGTTGTCGGTTCCCGGGTGGGGTGGAGGATCCGGAGGCTTTCTGGCGGTTGGTTGCGGGGGGCTCCGATGCGATGTCGGGGTTCCCGGCGAACCGTGGCTGGGACGTGGCCGGCCTGCCGGACCCGGATGCCGGTGACGGGGGTGCGGGTTATGCCCAGGTGGGTGGGTTCTTGGAGGGTGCGGGTGGGTTCGATGCGGAGTTCTTTGGGATCAGTCCGCGTGAGGCGTTGGGGATGGATCCGCAGCAGCGTGTGTTGTTGGAGACGTGTTGGGAGGCGTTGGAGGACGCGGGGATTGCCCCGGGGTCGTTGCGGGGCACGGACACGGGG
>NZ_JBAGKC010000057.1:0-9322 GCF_037034245.1 Streptomyces sp. CA2R106 | reverse complement strand
GGCGTGGCCGATGTTGGACTTCACCGACCCCAGCCACAGCGGCCGGTCCCCGGGACGCTCCTGCCCGTAAGTGGCCAGCAGCGCCTGCGCCTCGATCGGGTCGCCCAGGGTGGTCGCGGAGCCGTGGGCCTCGACCACGTCGACATCGGCGGTGGTCAGGCGGGCGTTGGCGAGCGCGGCGCGGATGACGCGCTGCTGGGACGGCCCGTTGGGCGCCGTCAGGCCGTTGGACGCGCCGTCCTGGTTGATCGCCGAACCCCGCACCACCGCGAGGACCTTGTGCCCGTTGCGCTCGGCGTCGGACAGCCGCTCGACCACGAGCATGCCCGCGCCCTCGGAGAAGCCGGAGCCGTCGGCCGAGGCGGCGAAGGAGCGGCAGCGGCCGTCCAGCGACACGCCGCCGGCCGTGGCGAAGGCGATGAACACGTCCGGGGTGGCGCTGACCGTGACGCCGCCGGCGAGGGCGAGCGAGCACTCGCCGCTGCGCAGTGCCTGGCAGGCCATGTGCAGGGCGACGAGGGACGAGGAGCACGCGGTGTCGATCGTCACCGCGGGCCCTTCGAGCCCGAAGGTGTAGGACAGGCGGCCGGACAGCACGCTGGTGGCGTTGCCGGTGGCCAGGTGCCCTTCGGCGATGCCGGTGCCTTCCAGCGGCACGTCGTTGGCGTAGCGGGAGGAGTAGCCGCCGACGAACGCGCCGGTCTGGCTGCCGCGTACGGACAAGGGGTCGATGCCGGCCCGTTCGAACGCCTCCCAGGAGGTCTCCAGCAGCAGCCGCTGCTGCGGGTCCATCGCCAGCGCCTCACGCGGGCTGATCCCGAAGAACCCGGCGTCGAAGGAGGCGGCGTCCTGCACGAACCCGCCGACCTGCTCGTACGTCTTGCCGGTGCGCTCGGCCGCCGGGTCCTGGAGCATCTCCAGGTCCCAGCCGCGGTCGCGGGGGAACGGCCCGATGGCGTCCGCGCCGGACGCCAGGAGCTGCCACAGCTCCTCCGGTCCGGCCGCCCCGCCGGGGAAGCGGCAGGCCATGCCGACGATGGCGATGGCCTCGTCCGCGACCGGCAGCAGCGCCGCGGGGACGGCCGGGGACGCGGTGGCGGGCAGTTCGCCGGCGAGTTCCGCGCGCAGCATGGCGGCGAGCGCGGCCGGGGTGGGGTGGTCGAAGACCAGCGTGGCCGGCAGCCGCAGCCCGGTCTCCGCCTTCAGCCGGTTGCGCAGCTCGACCGCGATCAGCGAGTCGAAGCCGACGTCGGTGAAGGAGCGGCCGGGGTCGATGGCGGCGGGCGAGGCGTGGCCCAGGACGGCGGCGGTGTGGGCGAGCACCAGCTCCAGCAGCAGCCGGTCGCGTTCGGTGGCGGACACCGACGCCAGCTTCTGGCGCAGCGCGTCGCCGGCGTCGGCTCCGGCGCCCGCGACGGCGGCACCGGTCGACACGGCGGCGCGGCGGGCGGGCGCCCCGCCGGCCAGGGCGCGCCACACCGGCGGCACGTCCGCCCCGGCGCCCATCTGCCCGCGCAGCGCGGCCGCGTCGAGCCGGGCGGGGGTCAGCACCGCTTCGTCGCGGTCCAGCGCCACGTCGAAGACGACCAGTCCCTCGTCGGCGGACAGCGGCACGAAGGCGCGGTCGATGCGGGAGAGCGAGGTGGCGTCCAGGTTGCGGCCGATGCCCGCCTCGTGGGCCCACGGGCCGAGCTGCAAGGACATGCCGGCGAGTCCGGCGGCCCTGCGGTGCGCGGCGACGGCGTCGAGGAAGGAGTTCGCGGCCACGTAGTTGCCCTGGCCGGGCGCACCGAAGGTGACCGCGGCGGAGGAGAACATCACGAACCGCTCGAGGTCCAGGTGGGCCGTCAGTTCGTGGAGGTGCCAGGCCGCGTCGGTCTTCGGCCGCAGCACCGCGGACAGCCGCTCCGGCGTCAGGGTGGTGACCAGGCCGTCGTCCACGACGCCGGCGGCGTGCACCACCGAGCCCAGCGGGTTGCCGTCGGGGATGCCGTCCAGGACGGCGGCCAGCGCGTCCCGGTCGGCGGCGTCGCAGGCAATGACCCGCGCCCACACGCCGAGTTCGGCGAGTCCGGCGGCGAGCGCGGCCACTCCGGGCGCGGCCGGGCCGGTACGGCTGGTGAGCACCACGCCGCCGGCCCGTCCGGTCGCGACGAGGTGCCGGGCGACCAGCCCGCCCAGGGTTCCGGTGCCACCGGTCACCAGCAGCGAGCGCGCGGCGGGGTCGGCCTGCGGCGCGGACGGCCACTCGACCGCCGTGACCGCGCCTTCGGGCCGGGTCAGGCGCCTGCCGAAGCAGGTCCCGTCGCGGAGCGCGATCTCGGGTTCGCCGGTGCCGAGCGCGGCGGGGAGCAGCGCCACCTCGCCGCCGGTGCCGGTGGGAGTGCCGCTGTCGGCAGGGGCGTCGGTGCCGTTGGGGGCGTCGGCGTCCGCGGGGAGGTCGGCCAGCAGTATCCGGCCGGGGTTCTCGGCCTGCGCCGAGCGCAGCAGGCCGCGTACGGCCGCTCCGGCCAGGTCCGCCAGCTGCTCGCCGGCGGCCGTGTCGACGGCGCCGCGGGTGACGAACACCAACTGCGTGTCCTCCAGCCGGGGTTCGGCCAGCCAGTCCTGGAGGAAGCGGAGTGCGGCGCCGCCGGAGTCGCGTACCGCGGCGGGGAACTCCGCCCCCGCGTCGCCGGTGCCCGTGCCGAACAGGGCGTCGGCGCAGACCAGGACGGTACGGAGGTCGGCCGGGCCGGCCTCGGCGGCCGCGGCCAGCTCGGCGAGGCCGTCGAAGGCGGTCAGCGCCACTCCGGCGGCGGCCAGGCCGTCGGCCAGCCGGCAGGTGTCGGCGCCGAGCAGCGCCCAGGCGCCGGCCGGGGCCTCGCCCGCGCTGACCGCGGTCCACTTCGGTACGAACAGCGAGTCGCCCAACTCGTCTCGTCCGGCGTGCAGTTGGTCCACCGGGATGGGGCGCCGCACCAGCGACTCGACCGACACCACGGGGGCGCCGGTGGTGTCCGCGGCTGTCATCGCGATGGTGCCCTGGGCGTCCTGGCGCAGCTTCACCCGCAGCGCCGAGGCACCGCCCGCGTGCAGTTCCACGCCGGACCACGCGAACGGCATGGTGGCCTCGCCCGGCCCGTCCGCGGCAGAGCCGTCCGCGAGGACGGACACGTGCAGCGCCGCGTCGAGCAGCGCGGGGTGCAGGCCGAACGCGGCCGCATCCTGGGCTGCTTCCTCGGGGAGTGCCACCTCGGCGAAGAGGTCCTGCCCGCGCCGCCAGGCCGCCCGCAGGCCCTGGAAGGCGGGGCCGTAGACCTCCGCGAGGCGTACGGGGTAGACGTCCGAGACGTCCACCGGTGCGGCGTCGCGCGGCGGCCAGGCCGCGAGGTCGGGATCGGGCGTCCCAAGCGCCTCGCCGGGGGCGAGGGCACCGCTCGCGTGCAGGGTCCACGGCTGCTGTGCGGCCGCGCCCTCCGGACGGGAGAACACCTCGACCGCGCGGTGGCCCTCGCCTCCGGGCGCTGCCACCACGACCTGGACCTGGATGCCGCTGCCGTCGGCGGGCAGCACCAGCGGCGCCTGGAGCGTCAGTTCGTCCAGGACACCGCAGCCGACCTGGTCGCCGGCGCGTACGGCCAGCTCCACGAAGCCGGTGCCGGGCAGCAGCACCATGCCGCCCACGGCGTGGTCGGCCAGCCAGGCGTGCGTGTGCAGGGACAGCCGGCCCATGCACACCACCCCTGCGCCACCGGCGAGTTCGACGGCCGCGCCGAGCAGCGGGTGGCCCACGGCCCCCAGACCCAGCGACAGCGCGTCGCCGCCTGCCTTGGCGCCGAGCCCGCCGAGGACGCCTTTCGGCCAGAACCGCTCGTGCCGGAAGGCGTAGGTGGGCAGTTCCACCTGCTGCCCGGCGGGCAGGACGGCCGTCCAGTCCACCGGGGCGCCGTGGACGTACGCCTCGGCGAGCGACGTCAGCACCCGACCCGCACCACCGTCGTCCCGGCGCAACGTCCCACACAGCGCACCCGGCACCGCACCCGGACCAGCCTCCTGAGCAACCTCCTCCAACGACTCCGTCATCGCACCCAGCAACACCGGATGCGGCGACACCTCCACGAAGACCCGCTGACCCTCACCCGCCAGAATCCGCACCGCACGGTCGAAGTGCACCGTCGCGCGGAGGCTGCGGAACCAGTAACCGGCGTCCAACTCCTCACCGGTCAGGGTCTCGCCGGTCATCGCCGAAACCATCGGGACCCGGCCCCGACGAGGGTTGATCCCCGCCAGGACGGACGTGATCTCGTCCTCCAGGCGGTCCACCTGCGCCGAGTGGGAGGCGTAGTCCACCGCCACCATCCGCGCCCGGACACCCTCGGCCTCGAACTCCGCCTTAAGTTCTTCCAGTGCACCGGGCTCACCGGACACCACCACCGCCGACGGACCGTTGACAGCCGCCAGAGCCACGCTCTCCCCGAAGCGGGCCAACCGCTCCTCAACCTCAGCCGCGGACTTGCTGACCGACAGCATCCCGCCCGCACCCGCCAACACCTTCAACGACTGCGACCGCAACGCCACCACCCGAGCGCCATCCTCCAACGACAACATCCCCGCCACCGTCGCCGCCGCGATCTCACCCTGCGAGTGACCCACCACCGCCTCGGGGGCGACACCGGCCGCTTCCCATACCGCGGCCAGCGACACCATCACGGCCCACAACGCCGGCTGCACCACATCAGCCGCCTCAAGCGCCGGGGCGCCCTCAGCCCCCGCGAGCACATCGTGCAGCGACCACTCCACATACGGCGCCAACGCCGCCGCACACTCCGCAAGACGAGCCGCGAACACCGGCGACACCGACGCCAGTTCACGACCCATCCCCACCCACTGCGACCCCTGACCCGGGAAGACGAACACCGGACGCCCCACGGCACGCGCCGTACCCGACACCACCGCACCCGACGGCACACCCGCCGCCAAACTCTCCAAGCCGCCCACCAACGCGGCCCGGTCACCACCGACCACCACCGCCCGGTGCTCGAAAGCCGAACGCGTCGCCGCCAACGACCACGCCACGTCAGAGGGTTGCAGCTCGGGGCGCTCGTCGACCCACTCCCGCAACCGCCCGGCCTGCGCCACCAGCGCCTCCGCGGACCGGCCCGACACCAGCCACGCACCGGCGCCGTCGCCGGTCACCACCCCTGCCGCCGGCGCGGCCGGGTCGGCCGCCATGCCGTCCGACTGCTCGGCGGCGTCCGGCGCGGCGGGGGCCTCCTCCAGGATGATGTGGGCGTTGGTGCCGCTCATGCCGAACGCCGAGACACCGGCCCGGCGCACCCGGCCGTCGGACTGCCAGGGCCTGGCCTCGGTCAGCAGCCGGATGTCGCCCGCCGTCCAGTCGACGTGCGAGGACGGCTCGTCGGCGTGCAGCGTCTGCGGCAACTGCTCGTGCTGGAGCGCCAGCACCATTTTGATCACGCCGGCGACACCGGCCGCGGCCTGCGTGTGGCCGATGTGGGACTTGACGGAGCCCAGCCACAGCGGCCGCCCCTCGGGACGCTCCTGCCCGTAAGTGGCCAGCAGCGCCTGCGCCTCGATCGGGTCACCCAGCGTCGTACCGGTGCCGTGCGCCTCCACCACGTCCACGTCGGCGGCGGTCAGGCGGGCGTTGGCCAGGGCGGCGCGGATCACCCGCTGCTGCGACGGGCCGTTGGGGGCGGTCAGGCCGTTGGACGCGCCGTCCTGGTTGATCGCGGAGCCGCGCAGCACGGCGAGGACCTCGTGGCCGTTGCGTTGCGCGTCCGACAGCCGCTCCACGACCAGCATGCCGGCGCCCTCGGCCCAGCCGGTGCCATCCGCGTCCTCCGAGAACGCGCGGCACCGCCCGTCCATGGACAGCCCCTGCTGCCGGGAGAAGTCGATGAAGGTACCCGGGTGCGTCATCACCGTGGCGCCACCGGCGAGCGCCAGCGTGCACTCGCCGGAGCGCAGCGCCTGCGCGGCCATGTGCAGCGCCACGAGCGACGAGGAGCACGCCGTGTCCACGGTGACGGCCGGGCCCTCCAGACCCAGTACGTAGGACACCCGGCCGGACAGCACGCTGGTCGCGTTGCCGGTCAGGACGTGCCCTTCGGAGCCGGACTCGTCGCCCGCCATGGACAGACCGATCCCGTACCCGGAGGCGAACCCGCCGGCGAACACACCGGTGGCGCTCTCCCGCAGGGTCGCCGGGTCGATCCCGGCGCGCTCCAGCGCCTCCCAGGACGTCTCCAGCAGCAGCCGCTGCTGCGGGTCCATCGCCAACGCCTCACGCGGACTGATCCCGAAGAAGTCGGCATCGAAGTCGGCCGCGTCGCGCAGGAACGCGCCCTGGGCGACGTACGAGGTGCCCTCGCGTTCGCCGTCGGGGTCGTAGAGGCTCTCCAGGTCCCAGCCGCGGTCGGTCGGGAAGGCGCCCACGGCGTCCTGGCCGGAGCCGAGCAGCCGCCAGAACTCCTCCGGGCTCCCGGCACCGCCGGGGAAGCGGCAGGCCATGCCGACGACGGCGATGGGCTCGTCGGCGGGCAGCACCACGCCGGTGGTCGCCGGGGCCGCGGCGTCCGCCTGCCCGCCGGTCAGCTCGCCGCGCAGGAAGGCGGCCAGTGCCATCGGGGTGGGGTAGTCGAAGACCAGAGTGGACGGCAGCCGCAGGCCGGTGGCGGCGTTGAGGCGGTTGCGCAGCTCGACGGCGGTCAGCGAGTCGAAGCCGAGGTCCTTGAAGGCGCGCCGCTCCTCCACCGCGGCGGCCGAGGCGTACTGGAGGACGGTCGCCACCTCGCCGCGCACCACCTCCGTGAGGAGGCGCTCCTGCTCGGGACGGCCCAGCCCGGCCAGCCGCTGAGCCAGCGCCCCTTGCGGGCGGGCCGCGGCGGCCGTGAGCTCCCCGGCGGCGGTCAGGCGCCGCACCTCGGGCAGGTCGCGCATCACCGGGCGGGTCAGGGTCTCCGCGGCGGCGGAACCGGACGCCAACTGCGCCCAGTCCACGTCCATCACGGTCACCGCGGCATCCCGGCCCTGGAGCGCCTCGCCGAGGGCGCGGGCGGCCAGCCGCGGGTCCATCGCGGGCATCGGGCCGCGCTTGACCCGTGCCTCCACAGTGCTGCTGGACTCGGCCATGCCGCCACCGGCCCACGCACCCCACGCCACGGTGAGAGCGGCAAGCCCGCGGGAGCGGCGGTGCTCCGCCAGCGCGTCCAAGTACGCGTTGGCGGCCGCGTAGTTGCCCTGGCCCGGGGCACCCAGCGTGGAGGCGATCGAGGAGAACAGCACGAAAGCGTCGAGATCGCGGTCGGCGGTCAACTCGTCGAGCAGGGCGGCCCCTTGGGCCTTCACCCGCAGCACCGTCTCCAGGCGGGACGCGTCGAGGCGGTCCAGCACGCCGTCGTCCAGGACGGCGGCGGTGTGCAGTACGGACGCCAGCCGCGGGCCGGTCGCGTCGATCCGGTCCAACAGCGCGGTTAGCGGGGCCCGTTCGGCCACGTCACACGCGACGACCTCCACCGCGGCGCCGGACTGCGCCAGTTCGGCGGCGAGAGCGGCAGCCCCCTGCGCCGAAGCGCCCGAACGGCTGGTCAGCACCAGCCGTTCGGCACCGCGGCCGGCCAGCCAGCGCGCGACGTGCCCGGCGATCGCACCCGTGCCGCCGGTGATCAACGTGGTACCGAGGGGCGCCGGGTCCGGGGCACCCTGGACCTGCGCGGCGCGTCCCAGGCGCCGGCCCAGGACGCCGGCCGTACGGATGGCCACCTCGTTCTCGTCACAACCGGCCAGCACCCCGGCCAGCCGCACACCCGCCCGATCACCCAACTCCACCGGCAGGTCCACCAACCCGCCCCACCGCTCCGGATGCTCCATACCGACCACCCGACCCAGACCCCACACCTGCGCCTGCACGGGATGGGCCAGCACCTCACCCGGACCAGCCGCGACCGCACCGGAGGTGGCGAGCCACAACGGTGCCTCGATCCCGGCGTCGCCGAGGCCCTGCACCAGGGCCAGCGTCGCCGCCAGACCGGCAGTCACCGCCGGGAACTCCGCCAACGGCGCCTCGTCCAACGCGAGCAGCGACAGCACCCCGGAGACCTCCGACGTCCCCGCCATCTCGCCCAGCAGCACGGCCAGTTCGGCGCGGTCCACCGTGCCGGACGGCACCTCGACCACCACGGCCTCGGCACCACGCGCCGCCAGCACCTCCGCACACCGCTGACCCCACACACCCTCGACACCAACCGGCACCACCACCAGCCACGTACCCGACAACACCGCCGCATCGGGCTCCGAGACAGCCGTCCACGAGGTGCGATAACGCCAGTTCGCCGTCAGCGAGCGGTCCAACTCGCGACGCCGCCACGACGCCAACGCCGGCAGGAGCGTACGAAGCTGCTCCTCGTCCTCCACCGCCAGGGTGTCGGCGACCTGCGCCAGGTCGCCCTCCTCCACGGCCGCCCAGAACTGCACCTCGGCCGGGGTGCTCGCGCCGTCCCCGCCGGCGGCCGCCGGGGGCCCGAGGCGCAGCACGCCCTCGGGCCAGAACCGCTGGTGGCGGAAGGCGTACGTGGGCAGCTCCACCTGGGTGGCGGCGGGCAGCACCCGCTTCCAGTCCACCGGAGCACCCTCGACGAACGCCCGAGCCAGGCCCGTCGCGAGGTCGGTCACGCCCTCGTCGGTACGACGCTGGAGCGGCACGAACGCCGGCTCCACACCCTCCACGACGGCCACAGCGTCAGGGCCGAGGGAAGACAGCGAACCGTCCGGGCCGACCTCCAGGAAGACCGTCACCCCTTCCCTGGCAAGGGCCGCGACCGCGTCAGCGAAACGCACCGCCTGCCGCACCTGCCCAGGCCAGTAACCAGCCTCCGGCTCCGACACCAACTCACCCGTCAGAGCACCCGCCCACATCACCTCCGGACGACTCAACCCGATCCCATCGGCGACCGCTTCAAGCTCCGCCAACACCGGGTCCATCGCCGGCGAGTGGAACGCGTGCGAGACGCGGAGCGGACGCACCCGGTGACCGCGCTCGCGCCACAACTCCACCAGGGCGTCGACCGCTTCGACCGCGCCGGACACCACGACCGAGTCCGGACCGTTCACCGCGGCCACCGCGACCGCGCCCGTCACCTCGGCGAAGGAAGCGACAACCTCCGCCTCCGGCGCCTTGATCGACGCCATCGCCCCACCCGACGGCAACTCCTGCATCAACCGCGCCCGCACCGCCACCAACTTCGCCGCGTCCGGCAGCGACAGCACCCCGGCGACGTAGGCAGCAGCCACTTCACCCACCGAGTGCCCCACCACCGCA
>NZ_JBAGKC010000056.1:0-9646 GCF_037034245.1 Streptomyces sp. CA2R106 | reverse complement strand
CACCACCCACACCACCGAACCCGCAGACTCCGACCCCACCTCCGCAACGGACTCCACCCCGGCCTCAGGTGCCGCCGACCGTTCGAGGACGGGTGCCTCTCCGACCACCACGTGACAGTTGGTGCCGCCCATCCCGAAGGAACTGACCCCGGCGATGAGCGACCGGTCGGCCTGCGGCCAGGGCGTGGTCCGGGTCTGGACCCGCAGGTTCAGCTCGTCGACCGGAATCTGCGGGTTCGGCTCACGGAAGTTCAGACTGGCCGGGATCTCGCGCTCGCGGATGGCCAACGCGACCTTGAGGAAACCGGCGACTCCCGCCGCTGACTCGAGGTGGCCGATGTTCGTCTTGACCGAGCCGACGACCAGCGGGCCGTGCTCAGCGCGGTCCCGGCCCAGCGCGGCGCCGAGCGCCGCCGCCTCGACCGGGTCGCCGACCCGGGTCCCGGTGCCGTGCAGTTCGACGTACTGCACGTCCGCCGCCTGCAGGCCGGCGAGCTGGTGGGCACGCCTGATGACCGCTTCCTGTGCCGCGCCGCTCGGAACGGTCAGACCGTCGCTTGCGCCGTCGCTGTTGACTGCGCTGCCGCGGATCACGCAGTACACGGGATCACCGGCGGCCAACGCGCTCGACAGGGGCTTGAGGACGAGCATGCCGCCGCCCTCGCCGCGCGCGTAACCGTTGGCACGCGAGTCGAACGTGAAGCAGCGCCCGTCCGGCGAGAGGCCGCCGAACTTCGCTTCCTCAGCCGCCGTCTCCTGGCTGATGCTGAGCTTGACCCCGCCGACCAGCGCGCTGGTGCACTCCCCGCGGCGCAGGCTCTCGCACGCCAGATGAACGGCGACCAGCGAGGACGACTGGGCCGTGTCCACCGTCAAGCTCGGACCGCTCAGCCCGAGCACGTAGGAGACCCGGTTCGCGATCATGCCGCGCTGCAGGCCGGTGTTGCTGTGTGCCGTTATCGCGTCCGTGCCACGCCCACGCAGCAGCGCGGCGTAGTCGTCGCGGTTCGCCCCGATGAAGACGCCGATCCGGTCACCGCGGACGTTGCCCGGCACGATGCCGGCGTCCTCGAACGCCTCCCAGCTCAGTTCGAGCACCAGCCGCTGCTGGGGATCCATGGCGGTGGCTTCGCGTGGGGAGATGCCGAAGAATTCGGCGTCGAACCGGTCGACGCTCTCCAGATAGCCGCCGAAGGAAATGCCGGGCAGGGCGTCGCCCGCCCGCGACCGACCGATCTCCTCCCGGTCCGCCGGCACCCGCGTGATCGCATCGCCACCGCTGCGGAGAAGCTGCCAGAAGGCGTCGATGTCCGGTGCCTTGGGCAGGCGGCACGACATGCCAATGACTGCGATCATGTCATCCCGCACAGGAAATCCTTCAGCGCTTGGCATGTCCGTCCGTCCCGTGCGAAAAGAAATTCAGCGTTTCAGAGAGAAGTGAGCCGGTTCCCGCTCGCAGCATCGCCACTGCGCTACCCGAATTCCCGAACCGGTGTCGGCAGAGACGCTGACCACAATCCCGGTGCTTCGATCCGCTCACACCAGCAGGCCCTCCGGCGTCCAAGACGCGTGTCCACCGAGCGCCGCTCCTCGGGTCCACGCTGACGACGCGGCCGGCCGTCCGGACGCATCCTCCGGGACGAGTAACCTCTCCTGCGCACGGGGACCTGGCCGCGCGAGATGCCACCGCGAGCCGGCAGACCACCGCCCGCGACCCCTTGGAACGCCTGCGCGATCAGGCCCATGCCATCCTCCGGTTCGCCGACGACCCGCTTCCTCGTGCACTTCACCGACAACTGCGGGGAA
This sequence comes from Streptomyces sp. CA2R106, assembly GCF_037034245.1. Taxonomy (NCBI): domain Bacteria; kingdom Bacillati; phylum Actinomycetota; class Actinomycetes; order Kitasatosporales; family Streptomycetaceae; genus Streptomyces; species Streptomyces sp. CA2R106. The sequence goes on along the minus strand of NZ_JBAGKC010000056.1, from coordinate 7,840 downwards.
CGGGCCCTGCGGCCGGTGAGCCCCAACTGACGACTTCCAGCTGTCACCGGTCCGGGACACGGGCGAGGGCCCGGGGCAGGGCCTGGCTCACCGTGCGCCCTGTTGAACGCATACGCCTTACGGTCCCTCATGACCGGAAGGTAGTCACCGCGCCTCACCACCCGAAATAACACGGTTCCACCACGCGCCCATTGGGAGGCAATGGCCTCCACGTGTCACCGCTCTCACCTGGCCGGCCGACCGTCAGCTCATCCAGCGCGACTGGGTGCCGGCCGGAATCCGTACACCGGCAGTGGGCGGATTGTGCCTACGCAGTGGAACAGAGGAACTGTCCGACAGGCCGTGGCCGGGAGGGCCGCCTGTAGGCTCAAGCCTGGCTTGCCTGGCGATGGGTGCCGGTGGCGCACATACATCGCGCGTCATTCTGCCGAAGCCAGCACGTGGAGCGGCATGCCCGACTTCCCTGTCGCTCATCAGTACCCCGAGCGACAGGACCGCCGCCCGGAGGAGCCGCTGACGGACGTGGACGCACTGGTCGGCCAGGTCCACGGCATCCTCTTGCGGCGACCGCCGCTTCCGGTCACGTTCGAGCGGCCCCACCAGTAGAGGTCTTCCCCTACCGATTCCGGAGGCATCCGTGACATCACCTCCCTGTGTCAGGCAACGGCGCACCCGGCCCCCGGCCAGCACGCCGATCGATGGCCTCCTGCCCGTCCGGCTGACCTTGAGCCCACACAGGCGATGGGGACACGCGGATGTCTGAGCTCGCCGTGCGGCCGGAGGAGCGCCCGGCTCTCGCCGCCCTCTTCAGCCCCGACCATGTCGAAAATCCCTATCCGGCCTATGCGAAATGGCGTTCCGAACGGCCGGTCGCCCGGCCGCGCGAGAACCTGTTCGTCTTCAGCCGTTACCAGGACTGCGCAGCGGTCCTCAGCGACCCGGCCTTCAGCCACGTGCCGAATGACGTCGCCACCGATGAGGACAACGCCAGCAACATGTTCCGGCTGGAGCCGCCCGACCACACGAGGCTCCGCCGCCTGGTGTCCCGTGCTTTCACCCCGGCGAGTGTCCGGGCACTTATGCCGCGCATCGAGGCGACCACCAGCGAGTTGGTGGGCGAGTTCGGCCCTCGCTTCGACGTCATCGACCAGCTCGCGCGTCCGCTGCCGGTCCGGGTGGTCAGTGAGCTGCTCGGTATCCCGGAGGCCGACCGGCCGAAGCTGGCGACATGGGCCGAGCAGCTGTCCCGCAGTACCGACTTCCGCTTCCTCATACCGTCCGAGGTCCGCCCCATGATGCGCGCCGCCCGGGACGGCTTCCATGAATACCTGCTGGCGCTGCTGCACAAGCGGCGCATCGAGCCGGGCGACGACCTCGTTTCCGCCCTCGTTCACGTCCATGACGAGAACAGCACCCTGACCGAGCACGAGATCATCATCACCTGCCGGCTGCTGCTCATCGCCGGCTACGAGACCACCCGCGGCCTCATCGGCGGGTGTGTCCTCGCCCTGCTCAACCACCCCGCCCAGCTCGCCGCCCTGCAGTCCGCCCCCGACCTCATCGACAAGTGCATCGAGGAGTCCCTCCGCTACGACCCTCCGGTCCAACTCCTGGCCCGTCTCGCGCTGAAGGACGCGGCGGTCGGCGGCACCACGGTCCCGGCAGGCGCGCGTGCCCTCGTACTCGTCGGCGCGGCCAATCGCGACGAGGCGCTGGGCGATGACCCGGAAGTCTTCGACATCACCCGCGACACCCGCCGGCATCTGTCGTTCGGCCACGGGATCCACTTCTGTCTCGGCGCCTCGCTGGGACGCGCCGAGGCCGCCATCGCCCTCCGCCACCTGCTGCCCCTCCTCCCGGAGTGCCGGATGACCCAGCGCCCGGACTGGAAACCCCACACCGCCTTGCGCGGTCTTGAGCACCTCTGGCTGACCACGTCGCCCTGAAGTGGCCCCTCCTTTCGTGGCAACACCAGGTCCCGTCGGAGCGATCGGTCCCACCCAACGAATCGTCGGACAGCCGGAGGCTTCGGCCGAGCTGTGTGTACTCGGTGCGCAACCGTCAGCCGGGGCGATGTCGCTCCGGCTTCGGTAGTGCGTCCGAGAGAGGAGTGATATCAGTGGCCGCTAGCGAGTTCACCGGTCTGCAAGAGCTACTGCAACTCGACTTCGACCCTCAGGCGCTGAAGGATCGCTATGACCTTGAGCGCGACAAGCGTCTCCGCGCCGAAGGCGCCAAGCAATACATCAAGATGGAGGGGGAGTACCAGAAGTACCTGGACGACACCTTCCATCAGGACCGCCATGACCGCGACCCTGTCGCCACCGATGTCGACGTCGTGATCATCGGTGGCGGATTCGCAGGTCTGCAGACTGCCGCACAGCTCCGCAAGGTGGGCGTGGACAACTTCCGGCTCATCGAACGTGCTCACGACTACGGCGGGACCTGGCTCTACAACCAGTATCCCGGTGCCGCATGTGACAGCGAGGCGTACTGCTACCTTCCGCTGCTCGAGGACACCGGCTACATTCCGAGTCAGCGCTACACGGACGCTGAAGAGATTCAGCAACATGCGCAGCGCATCGGCCATCGCTTCAACCTCCGTGCGCAGACGCTTTTCCAGACGAGTGTCAACAGCGCTACGTGGAACGAAGACGGTCGGCGGTGGACCATCGAAACGGATCGAGGCGATGCCCTCCGCGCACGATTCGTGGTACTGGCGGCTGGAGAATCCTTCACTTCGGGCAAGCTGCCCGGCATCCCAGGGATCAACCGCTTCAAGGGCGACAGCTTCCACAGCGCACGCTGGGACTACCAGGTCACGGGCGGTAACACCCACGGGGACCTGTACAAGCTGCGCGAAAAGCGCGTTGCCGTCATCGGAACAGGGGCCAGCGCCGTCCAGATCATCCCGGTTGTGGCGAGATACGCGAAGCATCTCTACGTCTTCCAGCGCACGCCGGCCCTGGTCGCGTCGCGCCAGAGCTTCCCGACCGATCCGGAGTGGGCCGCCGGCCTCGAGCCGGGATGGCAGGAGCGCCGCGCCTGGAACATGATGGCGAACGTCGAAGGAAACCCCAGCGCCGAGCCGCTTTACACCAACGGTGTGGTCAGCGACTCCGCCTCACTTTCGATCACGCTTCGCAACTTGGGCGCGGAGGTGGCCGAGATGGCCGGCAAGGCCGGCGTCGAACTCACCCTCAAGCAGCGACTTGCGCTCGCCAACATGACGTTCATGGAGAAGTTGCGCGCACGGATCGACGACACGGTAGACGACCCGAACGTTGCGGAGTCGCTCAAGCCGTACTTCGCATCGTGGTGCAAGCGACCTACCTTCAGCGACGACTACTACCCGACCTTCAACAGGTCGAACGTGACCCTGGTGAGTTGCCCTGCAGGTGTCGATGAGATCACCGAACACGGTCTCGTCGTCGATGGTGTCGAGTACGGGGCGGATCTGATCGTTTACGCATCGGGACTGGCGGCAACGAATCCCGAACTTTTCCAGGTCGCGCAGTTCCCCATCACCGGCAGGAACGGCGTGACGTTGCAGGAGCGCTGGAGAGATGAATTCCGGAACCTCCACGGGATGTTGGTCAGCGGGCTCCCCAACTACTTCCAGATGACGTTGGTGGGAAATGGGCTCGGCGCCAACTACCTGTACGGGAACGGAAAGCAAGCCATGCATATCGCATGGATAGTGAACCACTGCCTGGAAGGCGAGGTCGCCTCCGTCGAGGCGACCGTTGAAGCTGAGGAGGCATGGCTCATCGCCATGCGCGAATCATGGAGCACGAGGCGGATCGCGGCGGCCCGGATGAACATCGGCGAGTGCACTCCCAGCTACGTCAACAACGAGGGCAATCCGGATGATGCGAAGGCGGTATTGAACAACTTCTATGGCGGAGGAATCATCAAGTACGCCAAGATTCTTGAGGAATGGCGGAATCACGAAATCCTGGAAGGTTACGCAAAGACCCCCCTGGAGGAGTAGAGGTCGATGTGCGGCGCGGAAGGGGGCTGTGGCCAAGGTCGCCTGCGGCGGGCGCGGTCGAAGGGGCCGGTGTGCCAGAGGGCGTCGAGTCTGACGGTGTCGGGCACGGGGATGGCCGTCGAACCGCAGATGGCATGCTGCCCGGCGAGCTGGGCCGTGAGCCGGCCGCGCCGACCGCCCACGCCGACGTCACCATCCCAGCCGACCAACCGGTCGACCTCGACCACGAGGGGAGCCAGCGGCCCGTCGGGCGGGGTCTGCGCCGCTGGTTCGACGCCGGCGGTGGGCCCGCCGCGCTGAACGAGTGCCTTCAGGTCGGCCGCGGCGAACTGTGCAATGCGGGTGCGGGGGCAGGCGAGTTCGCCGTCGTTGAAAGACGTGAATGTCGTTGAAGGGGCGAACACTGCGTTCGTCCGCCCGGACGGTGGCGGTGCGTCGGACCAGCGCGGCGAGACCCTTGAACCGTCGGCCGAAGGGCAGACACGGTCGCCCGATCGGGGAGATAAGGGCCTCGAACTCCCACTGCCCACTGTGGGGATTCGTCGGCGCAGGACCGCGGTGAGGGCACCCGCGCGGCAGGTGCGGCTACGGCTCGGCCGGACGGATGGGCGACCACCTTCTTCCCGCGAGAGGGGCCTCGTAGAGCTCATCGAGCGGCACAACCGCTCCGGCTCCTCCTCCAACTCCACTCTCGCGGGCCGGCTCTCTCCTCTCTTTCGGATCGATCCGGTGGAATCGATCGATCCGGTCAGCCCACCATGTTCAGCAGTGCCTGCAGACGGGAGCGGGCGAACCCGCGCAGCTTTTCATCGAGGTCCCTGTCCTTGGCGAGGGCCGTCTCCAACCTGGCGAACTGCTCGGCGATGTCCTCGTCAGCGGGTGCCCAGGTGTCACCGAGCTCACCGAGCTCTTCGAGCAGGAACCGGGCGAGCTCGTCCGGTGCCCGGTAGTCGAAAACCAGGGTGGCGGGGAGGGTGAGGCCGGTTTCGCTCGCGAGCCGGTTGCGGAGCTCCAGCGCGGTCAGAGAGTCGATGCCCATCTCGCGGAAGGGCCGCTGGGAGTCGATGTCCCCGGGGCGGATGTGGCCCAGGACAACGGCGGCGGCAGCCCGGATGACCTCCAGGAGTTCCTGCTCCCGCTCTGCGGGAGAGAGAGCGGCCAACCGGGCCGCCAAGCCAACGGCACCCGCGTCTGCGGACACGGCTGCGGTCGGGCGGGCGGGAACGGCAGTGGCCAGGCCGCGCAGTAGCGGGAGTATCGGTCGTCCCGGGCGTGACAGTGCTGTCAGGTCGAGGCGGGTCGGGACCGCCAACGGTGCGCCCCACGCGGTAGCGGCCTCGAACAGCGCGAGGCCCTGCTCCGTCGTCATCGGCTCGATGCCGCCGCGGCGCAGACGGGACAAGCCCGCGCCCTCCAGCTGTTCGGTCATCTCCGAGGTTTGGTCCCACAGGCCCCAGGCCAGCGACTGGCCGGCCAGCTGCCGATCCCGGCGATAGACGGCCAGGGCGTCCAGGAACGCGTTGGCGGCGGCGTAGCTGCCTTGTCCTGCGCTGCCCATGACCGCTGCGGCTGAGGAGTACAGCACGAACCCGGCCAGGCTCATGTCCTCAGTCAGTTCGTGCAGGTTCCAGGCCGCGTCAGCCTTCGCCGACAGCACCGGTGCCATCCGCTGCGGTGTCAACGACTCCACGGTGGCGTCGTCGATCACACCGGCTGCGTGCACCACCGCCGTCAGCGGCCGCTCGACTGCGATCTTGGCCAGGACCGAGGCGAGGGCATCCCGGTCGGCGGCATCGCCGGCCTCCACCCGGACGTCCGCGCCCAGCTCGGCCAACTCCGCGACCAGACGCGCCGCGCCCGGCGCCGCCGGACCCCGCCGCGACAGCAATACCAGATGCCGCATGCCGCGGACGGTGACCAGGTGCCGGGCCAGTTCCCCGCCCAGGGTTCCGGTCCCGCCGGTGACCAGGACGGTGCCGTGCGGGTCCCAGGCGGCGGGGACGTTCAGTACGACCTTGCCGATGTGCCGGGCGGCCTGCAGATGACGCAATGCCGCGACCGCCTGCGTCAAGTCGAAACACGTGACCGGCGGCGGCTTCAGTATCCCGGCCTCGAACATGCCGCCGAGCTCCGCGAGCATCTCCCCGACCCGCGGTACACCGGCATCCATCAGGTCGAATGCCTGGTAGACCACTCCCGGGTATGTCTGGGCGACCTGCTCGGGGTTGCGGATATCGGTCTTGCCCATCTCGACGAACCGACCACCACGCGGCAACAACCGCAGCGAGGCATCCGTGAACTCTCCCGCCAAGGCGTTGACGACGACGTCCATGCCTTCGCCACCGGTCACGGCCAGGAACCGCTCACAGAACGCCAGATCCCGCGTCGAGGCAATGTGGTTCTCCTCGATGCCCATCGCCAGCAATGCGGCCTGCTTCGCCGGGCTGGCGGTGGCGAAGACCTCCAAACCCCATTCCTGGGCCAACTGCACCGCAGCCGTGCCCACCCCGCCGGTACCGGCATGGATCAGCACCCGCTCACCCGGACGGACCTGAGCCAGATCCCGCAACGCATAAAACGCCGTCAAGAACCCCACCGGCACCGCAGCAGCCTCCTGGAACGACCACCCCCGCGGCGCCGCAGTCACCAAGCGGCTGTCCACCACCCCCACCGGCCCCCACCCCGGCACCAAACCCATCACCGGCTCACCCACAACCAGGCCGGTGACTCCGGGACCGATCTCCAGCACCACGCCAGCGCCTTCCCCGCCCAGCATCCGGCCGTCCGCAACCATTCCCAGCCCGGCAACCACATCGCGGAAGTTCACACCCGCCGCCCGCAGACCCACCCGCACCTGACCCGGCAACAACACCGCCCCCGCCTCAGGAGCATCGACCACCGCCACACTGCCCAGATCACCCGGCTCCTCCACCTCCACCCGCCAACCCGAACCACCAGGCAACACCAACTCACCCGACCCGGCCCGGACCAGCCGACGCCCAAACGCCATTGCGGTCCCGCCGTCAGCAGTAGCAGGGCGGATGCGGACCTCAGGCTCATCAGCACCCAGCACCGCAGCCAGCACGGTGTCCACGTCGCCGTCGTTGGCAGGGTCCAGGCCGGCCGTCGGGTCGACGTCGACCAGCAGCACACGCCCCGGGTGCTCGGACTGCGCCGAGCGCACCAGGCCCACCACCGCGGCACCGGCCAGGTCCTGCCCGATAGCTGCGCCCTGGGTCCAGACCACCAACCGCGCATTGTCCGTCTCGGGATCGGCCAGCCACTGCTGCACCCAACCCAACACCGTCACAGCAGCCAACTGAGCCGCCTCCGGCGCCGACATCCCCGACGGGACAGACGGCACCGCCACCACCACCGGAGCCACCTCGGACCCGACCGACTCACCATGCCGCACCCACTGCACCGGAGCGGTGTCAGGGGTCTGCGGGGCAGGCAGCGGGACCCAATCGACGGTGAACAGCGACTGCCGCACCTGCCGACCGGCCCCAGTGAGCTGACCAGCCGACGCCTCCCGCAGCACCAACGACCGGGCTGTCAGCACCGGCTGACCGACACCGTCAAACGCCGCCACCGAGACCCCACCCGACCCGGGCGTCAGCACCACCCGCAGGTGGCGGGCACCGCCGGCCAGCAAACGCACCCCCGACCACACGAACGGCAACCCCGTCCCCCCACCATTGCCGTTGCCATTGCTATTGCTGCTTCCGGTAGCCAGGAGCCCGTGTAGAGCGGCGTCAAGCAGAGCGGGATGCAGGCCGAACCCAGCCGCATCGGAGTCGATGACCTGGGGCAGCTCCACCTCGGAGTAGACGGTGTCCCCGGCAC
>NZ_JBAGKC010000055.1:0-13233 GCF_037034245.1 Streptomyces sp. CA2R106 | reverse complement strand
GTCACCGCCATCCCGATCTCCGCCCTCGCCGGGGACAACGTGGTCGAGCCGTCGGCGAACATGGACTGGTACGGCGGCCCGACCGTCCTGGAGCACCTGGAGACGGTGAAGGTCGGCCACGACCTGACGTCCTGCCCGCCGCGCTTCCCGGTGCAGTACGTGATCCGGCCGCAGACCGCCGAGCACCCCGACTACCGCGGCTACGCCGGGCAGATCGCCTCCGGGCTGCTGCGGGTGGGCGACCCGGTGACGGTGCTGCCCTCCGGCCGCACCACCACGATCGCCGGCATCGACGCGCTCGGCTCGGCCGTGGACACCGCGTGGGCGCCCCAGTCGGTGACGCTGCTGCTCACCGACGACGTGGACGTCTCCCGCGGCGACCTGATCGCGCCGACCGCCCATGCCCCCGCCACCACCCAGGACATCACCGCCACCGCCTGCCACCTGCACGAGCGGCCGCTGCGGGTCGGCGAGCGGGTGCTGCTCAAGCACGCCACCCGCACCGTCAAGGCGATCGTGAAGGCGCTGCCGTACCGGATCGACCTGTCGGACGGCCTCGCCCACGAGGAGCACCCGGCGGCGCTGGAGGTCAACGACATCGGCGCGGTGGTGCTGCGCACCGCCGAGCCGCTGCCGGTCGACGCCTACGCCGAGTCGCGGCTGACCGGATCGTTCCTGCTGATCGACCCCGCCGACGGCGCCACCCTCACCGCGGGCATGGCCGGCGAGCCGTTCGCCGCCCGCCCGCAGGCACCGGCCGCCGACGACGACGGATGGGACTTCTGACGGTGCAGCCCACCAAGGAAGCCTTCTCGGGCTTCGCGAAGGAAGGCGGGCGGGTCGGCAGCGGCACGCTCGGCGCCGGAACGGGCGGGGTCCCGCGATGTGCGGGCTGACCCGCCCGGCCGCGGCCCGCACCACCGCCGCGACCACCGTGTGCCGCGCACCGCGCACCCCCGGCGTCCCGCCGGGCTGCCCGGCCACCCGGCCCAGACCGCCCCACCGGGCCCGGCGCACCGCGCCGCGGCCCCGCTTTCGAAGACCTGACGCCACTCCGGCCGCGCCCTAGCCTCCACCGGGCGCGACACGCCGGGCCTTACGAAGGGACACACCCGTGTCTGCCCTGCCCCGCACCTCGGCGCCGCACCGCTCGTCGCGCCGCCGCAGACTCCTCGCCGCGGCCGCCGCGCTGCCGATCCTCTTCGGCGCGCTGACCGCCTGCGGCTACGGCTCCGACAAGTCCGACGACTCCGCGACCACCGCGCCGGCCGCCAGCGGCAGCGCGAACACCAAGAAGCTCTCCACCGACGAGGTGAAGATCGGGTACTTCCCGAACCTCACCCACGCCACCGCGCTGGTCGGGCTGAAGGAAGGCTTCTTCCAGCAGGAGCTGGGCAGCACCAAGATCAAGCAGGCCACCTTCAACGCGGGTCCGGCGGAGATCGAGGCGCTCAACGCCGGTTCGATCGACATCGGCTGGATCGGCCCCTCGCCGTCCATCAACGGCTACACCCAGTCCAACGGCTCCGACCTGAAGATCATCTCGGGTTCGGCCTCGGGCGGCGTGAAGCTGGTGGTCAACCCGAAGAAGATCAAGACGGTCGCGGACCTCAAGGGCAAGAAGATCGCCACCCCGCAGCTGGGCAACACCCAGGACGTGGCGCTGCTGAACTTCATCAAGTCCAAGGGCTGGAAGGTCGACGCGCAGAGCGGCAAGGGCGACGTGTCGGTGGTGCGCACCGAGAACTCGCTGACCCCGCAGGCGTACGCCAACGGCTCCATCGACGGCGCGTGGGTGCCGGAGCCCACCGCGTCGAAGCTGGTGGACGAGGGCGCGAAGGTGCTGGTCGACGAGAGCACGCTGTGGCCGAACAAGCAGTTCGTGATCACCAACGTGATCGTGTCGCAGAAGTTCCTCACCGCGCACCCGGACGTCGTGGAGGCGGTGCTGCGCGGCTCGGTGAAGACCAACGCGTGGATCAACGCCAACTCCGACAAGGCGAAGGCCGACGCCAACGCCCAGCTCAAGGCGCTGACCCAGAAGGCGCTGCCGGCCAGCCAGCTCGACCCGGCGTGGAAGTCCATCAGCGTGGTCGACGACCCGCTGGCGAGCACCGCGAAGGCCGAGGCGGAGCACGCGGTGGCGGCGGGCCTGCTCAAGTCGCCGAAGCTGGACGGGATCTACGACCTGACGCTGCTCAACAAGGTCCTCAAGGAGCAGGGCAAGCCGACGGTCAGTGCCGCCGGGCTCGGCACCCAGTAACCCCCGCTCCCATCCACCGCATCCCATGTGCAACCGAGGACCCCAGGAGGTGACCACCATGGCCGACACCCTCACCGGCCCCGCGGCACCGTCGGCGGGACCCGCCGGGTACGCCGCGCGCATCGACCATGTTTCGAAGGCGTTCGGCCGGCCCGGCGCCGGGCAGCTCGTGCTGGACGACATCACGCTGGACGTGGCACCGGGCGAGTTCGTCTGCCTCCTGGGGGCTTCGGGGTGCGGCAAGTCCACCCTGCTGAACCTGGTGGCCGGGCTGGACAAGCCGTCGGCCGGCGCCATCGAGACGCCCGGCGGGCGGCCGGCGCTGATGTTCCAGGAGCACGCGCTGTTCCCGTGGCTGACCGCCGGCAAGAACATCGAACTGGCGCTGCGGCTGCGCGGGGTGCCGCGCGAGGAGCGCCGGACCGAGGCCGAGCGGCTGCTGTCGCTGGTGCGGCTCGGCGGCGCCTACGGCAAGCGGGTGCACGAGCTGTCCGGCGGCATGCGGCAGCGCGTCGCGCTGGCCCGGGCGCTCGCCCAGGACAGCCAGCTGCTGCTGATGGACGAGCCGTTCGCGGCGCTCGACGCGATCACCCGGGACGTGCTGCACGACGAGCTGACCCGGGTGTGGTCCGAGACGGACCTGTCGGTGCTGTTCGTGACGCACAACGTGCGCGAGGCGGTCCGGCTCGCGCAGCGGGTCGTGCTGCTGTCCTCGCGGCCCGGCCGGATCAACCGGGAGTGGGCCATCGACATCCCGCAGCCGCGCCGCATCGAGGACGCGGGCGTCGCCGACCTGTCCGTCGAGATCACCGAAGAACTCCGTGGGGAGATCCGCCGCCATGGCCAGCACTGAGACCGGAGCGAAGGGCACCGAGCCGCTCGGCGGCGACCAGCGGGCACGGCAGGCGGAGGACGCCCGGCAGGAGCAGGACCTGTCCGGCCTGGAGGCCGGCCTGGACGCGCTGGAGACCGTCGCGGCCGGCCGCACCCCGGTCGGCCAGGTGCTGCTGAAGAAGGTGCTGCCGCCGCTGAGCGCGGCCGTGCTGGTGCTGGTGGTCTGGCAGCTGTGCGCGTGGGGCAAGGTCGCCGACCCGACGAAGCTGCCCAGCCCGCACGCGGTGTGGCAGGAGCTGGTGGACCGGTGGAACGCCGGCGACCTGTTCTCGATCATCTGGACCAGCGTGGAGCGCGGCCTGCTCGGCTTCCTGGCCGCGCTGGTGATCGGCACCCCGCTGGGCCTGCTGGTCGCCCGGGTGCCGTTCGTACGGGCGGCGATCGGGCCGATCCTGTCCGGGCTCCAGTCGCTGCCGTCGGTGGCGTGGGTGCCGGCCGCGGTGATCTGGCTGGGGCTGAGCGACTCGGCGATGTACGCGGTGATCCTGCTCGGCGCGGTCCCGTCGATCGCCAACGGCCTGGTGGCCGGCATCGACCAGGTGCCGCCGCTGTACCTGCGGGCCGGCCGCACCATCGGCGCGACCGGGCTGCGCGGCGCCTGGTTCATCCTGCTGCCCGCCGCCCTGCCCGGCTACGTCGCGGGGCTGAAGCAGGGCTGGGCGTTCTCCTGGCGCTCCCTGATGGCCGCCGAGCTGATCGCGTCCTCCCCGGACCTCGGGGTGGGGCTGGGCCGCTACCTGGAGAACATGCGGGAGGCCTCCGACATGGCCGGGGTCTTCCTCGGCATCCTGCTGATCCTCGTGGTGGGCATCGCGATCGACCTGATCGTCTTCAGCCCGCTGGAGCGGTGGGTGCTGCGCAGCCGCGGCCTGACCGCGCGGGCCCAGTAGCCGTGCGCCGCGCCCGTACGGACCCGCCCGCGCTGCTGGTGATCGCGCACGGCTCGCGCGACCCGCGGCACGCCGCGACCGTACGGGCGCTCACCGCGCGGGCGGCCGCGGCCCGCCCGGGGCTGCGGGTGGACACCGCGTTCCTCGACTTCTGCACCCCGTCGGTGCCCGACGCGCTGCGGGAGCTGGCCGGCGGCGGGGTGCGCGAGGTGGTGGCGCTGCCGCTGCTGCTGACCCGGGCCTTCCACGCCAAGGCCGACATCCCGGCGGTGCTGGCGGACGCCGCCGCGCGCCTGCCGGGGCTGCGGCTGCGGACCGCGGGCGTGCTCGGCCCCTCGCCGCTGCTGGTCGCCGCCCTGGAGCGGCGGCTGCGGGCGGCCGGGGTACGGCGCCGCGACCGGGCCGGCACCGGCGTCGTCCTGGCGTCGGCCGGCTCCACCGACCCGGAGGCGGGCGCGGTGCTCGCTGATATCGCGCGGGAGTGGCGGCGTACCGGTTGGTGCGCCGTGCGGCCCGCGTTCGCCTCCGCCTGCCTGCCGCGCACCGAGGACGCGGTGCGCGCGCTGCGCGCGGAGGGCGTACGGCGGATCGCCGTGGCGCCGTATGTGCTCGCGCCCGGCTTCCTGCCGGACCGGATCGCGCGGGGCGCGCGGGAGGCAGGCGCGGACGTGCTCGCCGACGTGCTGGGACCGGCGCCCGAGGTGGCCGAACTGCTGCTGCGCCGCTACGACGAGGCGCTGCCCGGCCCGGTCTTGCGGCCCGCGCTGGCCGGCGCCGGGTCCGGCGCGCCCGCTGCCTGAACCGGCCCGCGCCGCCCGCCGCGCGCTGCGTGTAAGGGGCAGCCACCGCCGCGGTCAGGGCCCGCCCCCGACGCCGGGGTGGGGACAGCCCCACCCTCAGGAGGGAGAACACCTCACCGGAAGTCACCTGTTGGCCGGATGGGTGCGCGTCCCCCGGGCCCATAGCGTCATGGGTGACAGAGCGGCAGGTCGACAAGCCGCCACCCACGACGATCCTTCAAGGGGGACACCGTGAGTCGCGCTCGCGCACACGGCAGCAGAACGGGCATCGCGGCGGCCATGGGAGGCTGGAGCGCCCGGCACCGCTGGGCGGCGGTCGGCGGCTGGCTGCTCTTCGTCATCGCCGTCATGGTGATCGGCCAGTCGGTCGGCCGCACCGACCTGGACCAGTCCCGTTCCATGGCCGGCGAGGTCAACCAGGCGGCGACGATCATCGACGACGCCGGGCTCCAGGACAAGGCCGGCGAGATGGTGCTGGTGCAGACCCCGCACGGCACCGTCACCGACCCGGCGGTCCGCACCGCGGTCGCCGACGTGGTGGGCGCGGTGCGCGCCACCGGCCTGACGACCGCGATCACCTCGCCGTACGACACCCAGGCCATATCCGAGGACCACCGCTCGGCGCTGGTCCGGTTCGACATGCGCGGGTCGGCCGACGACGCCCCCGACCATGTGCAGCCGGTGCTCGACGCGGTGGCGAAGACCCAGCGGGCCCACCCGGACCTGCGGATCGAGGAGTTCGGCGACGCCAGCGGCGACCACGCGGTCAACAACGCCTTCGGCAGCGACTTCAAGACCGCCGAGTACTCCGCGGTGCCGGTCGCGCTGGCCATCCTGCTGATCGCGTTCGGCGCGCTGGTCGCCGCGCTGCTGCCGGTGGCACTGGCGATCACCGCGTTCCTCGGCGCCGGCGGGGTGGTGGCGCTGGTCAGCCACGCCATCCCGATGAGCGACACCGCGAACTCCGTGATGCTGCTGGTGGGGCTGGCCGTCGGCGTCGACTACTGCCTGTTCTACCTGCGCCGGGAGCGCGAGGAGCGCGCCGCCGGCCACGACGCGGCCACCGCGCTACGGATCGCCGCGGCCACCTCCGGCCGGGCGGTGCTGATCTCCGGGTTCACCGTGATCGTGGCGATGGCCGGGATGCTCTTCACCGGCATCGGCGACTTCAAGGCGATGGGCATGGCCACGATGATCGTGGTGGCGATCGCGATGTTCGGCTCCGTGACGGTGCTGCCCGCGCTGCTGTCGATCCTCGGCGAGCGCGTCGAGAAGGGCCGGGTGCCGCTGATCGGCCGCCGGTCCCGCGGCGCCGGGGCCCGCGCCCAGGCCGCGCACGGCGGCAGCCGCTTCTGGCGGACCGTGCTGCGGCCGGTGCTGCGCCACCCCAAGGTCTCCACGCTGGTCGCCGGCGGCGCCCTGATCGCACTCGCGGTGCCCGCCTTCTCGATGCACACCGCGAACCTGACCACCCAGCAGGAGCTGGGCGACGGCCTGCCGATCATCAAGACCTACGAGCACATCAACGCCGCCTTCCCCGGCGGTCCCGACCCGGCGCACGTGGTGGTCAAGGCCGACGCGATCAACGCGCCGCAGGTGAAGAAGGCCATCGCCGACTTCCGCGCGGAGGCGGTCCGTTCGGGCGCCAGCACCGGCCCGGTCACCGTCACCGTGCACAGCGCGCAGAACGTCGCCCAGATCGACGTCCCCCTGGCCGGCGGCAGCGACCGCGCCAAGGCCGAGGCCGACGTGCGCCTGCTGCGCGACCAGGTACGGCCCGACACGCTCGGGAAGGTCGGCGGGGTGCAGGCGCCGGTCACCGGTGAGACCGCGTCCTCGATGGACTTCACCCACAAGATCACCAGCAGCGTGCCGCCGGTGTTCGCGTTCGTGATCGTCTTCGCCTTCCTGCTGATGCTGCTGTCCTTCCGGTCGCTGACCGTCGCACTGACCTCGATCGCGCTGAACCTGCTGTCGGTGGGCGCCGCCTACGGGGTGCTGACCCTGGTCTTCCAGCACGGCGTGGGCGCCTCGCTGGTCGGCGCGCACAGCAGCGGCGCGGTGGTGGCCTGGCTGCCGCTGTTCCTGTTCGTGATCCTCTTCGGGCTGAGCATGGACTACCACGTGTTCGTGGTCTCCCGTATCCGCGAGGCCCGCAGCCGCGGCCTGACCACCAAGGGCGCCATCGAGCACGGCATCACCACCACCGCGGGCGTGGTCACCAGCGCCGCCGTCATCATGGTCGCGGTCTTCGCGATCTTCGGGACACTGTCGATGCAGAGCATGAAGCAGATGGGGGTCGGCCTGGCCTGCGCGGTGCTGGTGGACGCCACCGTGATCCGCGGGGTGCTGCTGCCGGCGGTGATGACGCTGCTCGGCGAGCGCAACTGGTACCTGCCGCGGTGGCTGCGCTGGCTGCCGGACATGACGCACGACGAGTCGGCCGTGTCGGAGCCGCCGGCCGCCGGCGACCGGCCGCGCCACGCGGTCCCCGACCGGGTCTGATCCCCCGCGACCTGCACGGATCAACGACAGTGCCCCCGCGCCGCCTCGGTTCGGGGGCACTGTCGGTGCCCGCCGGTACGGTGGCCGTCATGAGCGTAGGGCAGAGCACGCGGGCCGCGGTGGCGGCCGGACCGGCCGGACCCGGCGGCGGGATCGAGGAGCGGCTGGAGGCGCACCGGGCGGAGTTGACCGGGTACTGCTACCGCATGCTCGGCTCCGCCTTCGAGGCCGAGGACGCGGTGCAGGAGACGATGGTGCGCGCCTGGCGCGGCGCCGGCGGCTTCGAGGGCCGGGCGAGCCTGCGCTCGTGGCTGTACCGCATCGCGACGAACGTCTGCCTGGACAGCCTGAAGGCCGGCCGGCGGCGGGCCCGGCCGATGGACCTGTCCCCGGCCGGCCGGGCCGACGCGATGCTGCCCGACCGCACCCCGGCCGCGGAGTGGGTGGAGCCGGTGCCGGACGTGCGGGCCCTGCCGTCGTCGGGCGACCCGGCGGACGTGGTGGTCTCCCGCGAGAGCATCCGGCTCGCCTTCGTGGCCGCGCTCCAGCACCTGCCGCCCCGGCAGCGCGCGGTGCTGATCCTGCGGGAGGTGCTGGCCTGGAAGGCGAGCGAGACCGCCGAACTGCTGGGCACCACCGTGGCGTCGGTGAACAGCGCCCTGCAACGCGCCCGCGCCACCCTGGCCGGCGCCGGGGTCTCCTCCTCCCACGAGGCCGGGCAAACCCCCTCCGGCGCCCCCACGTCCGGCCCGGCGGCGGCTCCCGCGGCCATGGACCGGGAGCAGCAGCTGCTGCTGGAGCGCTATGTCGACGCCTTCGAGCGGTACGACCTGGACGCCCTGACCGAACTCCTCCACCAGGACGCCACCTTGTCCATGCCGCCGTACCCGATGTGGCTGCGCGGCCATGAGCAGATACGGGCCTGGCTGACCGGCACCGGCCGGGAGTGCGAGGGCTCACGGCTGCTGCCGGTCGCCGCCAACGGCACGCTCGGTTTCGGCCAGTACCGCCGGGACCCCGCCGGGCGCGGCCACCGCGCGTGGGCCCTGCAAGTGCTGGAGGTCTCCGCCGGCCGTGTCAGCGGGCTCAACTCCTTCCTCGACGTGCAGCGGCTCTTCCCGCTCTTCGGGCTGCCACTCGAACTGCCCGCCGAGCCCGGCGAGTTCGAGCAGGCCACGTAACGCGGGCGAGGCGCCGCGCAGCCGCACCCGGCGGCCGGAGCGGCGCGCGGCCAGGGCCACCCGGGCGAGCGCGGCCAGCGTGCCCCGGTCGGCGGCGAGGCCGCCCGCGTCCAGGGACACCACCCTCGCCACTGCGCCACCTCGCGTCCCGTCTCGCGTTTTCGGTCCGGCTCGCTGGCCCGTTTCGGCCACCTGCGGGGGCCGTCACGTGATACGACCAGTGCCGGGGTCGTAACTCATCGGTACGGCGGGTACGTATTCGCGGCAACTCCCAGCGGACTTCCCGGAAACCACGAGGGAATCCACAGGGCGCGGGTGCGAGACTTGCCGTGGCGCCGCCGCATGCCGATACCTCTGGCATATGCGGTCGGACGGTTGCGGGTGGGCCGCAGGGCGAAGAAGCGAGAGGCTGGGCATGGCGGACGCGGTGTTCACGCAGGACCGGGCGCGGGCGGTGCTGGACGCGGCCGGGCACCGGGAGGCGGACCTGCTCTCCTTCGGGGAGAACGCGGTGTTCGCCGCCGGGCGGCTGGTGATCAAAGTGGGGCGCGGCTCCGACCTGCTGGACCGGGCCAAGCGCGAGGTGCGCACCGCGGACTGGCTCGCCAAGCACGACGTGCCCGCGGTGCGTTCGGCCGAGTCCGAGGTGCGGCTCGTGGAAGGGCACCCGATCACCTACTGGCAGCGGCTGCCGGAGTCGCTGCGGCCGGCCGAGACGGTCGACGTGGCGCCGCTGCTGCGGCTCGTCCACGCCCTGCCGGAACCGGACTTCGGGCTGCCGCCGCGGGACCTGCTGGCCGGGGTGGAGCGGTGGCTGCGCGCCGCCGGCGACTTCGTGGACCCCGCCGACGTGGCCTACCTGCGCCGCCGCAGAGACGAGTTCGCCCACGCTGCGGCCCACCTCGTACCGCGCCTGCCGCGCGGCCCGATCCACGGCGACGCCCTGCCCCGCAACGTGCACATCGGGCCCGACGGGCCGGTCCTGCTGGACCTGGAGACCTTCTCCTCCGACCTGCGCGAGCACGACCTCGTCGTCCAGGCGCTCAGCCGCGACCGCTACGGGGTGCCCGCCTGCGACTACGACGCCTTCACCGCCGCCTACGGCTGGGACGTCACCACCTGGGACGGCTACGAGGCGCTGCGCGGCGCCCGCGAGACCGCCGGGTGCGCCTGGGTCGCCCAGCACGCCCCCGCCAACCCCGCGGCCCGCACCGAGTTCCGCCGGAGGGTTGCCTCCCTGAGAGCCGAGGACCCGTCCGTCCGCTGGTACTCCTTCTGACCCGCACCGCCCACAGGGTGCCCCTTGGCCCCACGCGCCCCTGGTGATGCTCGGCTCTTTTCGCGGAAGAAGCCGCAGTTGCTCAGGGGCGCGTGGGGGCACCTCCCAGGCGAAGCTCTGGGGGAGAACTGCGCGACCAGCCACAGCGGACCGTCAGATCCGGCACCCCCAGGACGGGGCACCCCGGGGGCACCCGGCCCTACCCGCGGAGCGGCCAGTTCGGGTCCACCACAGCGGCAGCGTCCTTGCGGCGCAGCCACCCCTGGAAGTCCTCCGCCCACGCCGCGTACCAGGCCCGCTGCTTGTCCTGGAGCTCCCACAGATCGGCCTCCCCCGCTTCGGCGTACCGCAGCGCCACCGCCCGGGCCACCCGCACCGCCGCGAGGGCGTCGGCGCCCGCCTCGTGGGCGCCGTCGAGCACCACTCCGTAGACCCCGCAGGCGGCTTCGAGCGTCCGCTTGCCGCGGCGGTAGCGGTCCAGCGCCCGGTCGATGACGAGCGGGTCGATCACCGGCCCGGCGGTGCCGCCCTGCGCGGTGAGCCGGGGCAGCGCGTACCGCGCCAACTCCTCGTCCAGCAGGGTGAGGTCGAAGGGCGCGTTGTAGACGACGACCGGCACCCGCGCCGCCCAGTAGCCCCGCAGCGCGTCCGCGACCTCGGCGACGACCTCGGCGGCGGGCCGCCCCTCCGCGGTGGCCCGCTCGGTGCTGACGCCGTGTATGGCGGTGGTCTCCGCCGGGATGGGCACGCCCGGGTCGGCGAGCCACCCGCGGTGCCGCACCGGCTCCCCCGCCTTGACCTCCGTGACCGCCGCGGTCACGATGCGGGCCTGCCGCGGATCGGTCCCCGTGGTCTCCAGGTCGAAGCCGACCAGCAGATCCTCGTGCCATGCCATGGCGTGTCCTTCCAGCCGTTCTCCCCCGTGTGCCCAGCCATCATCGCCTGAAGCACTGACACTCCGGCCCCGGGGCCGGGCCGTTGACGCACCGGGCGCGTGGTAGGGGGCGGGGGCGGGTCAGGACACCGGGCGGGAGTCGGCCCAGATGCCCTCGAACTCCTCGCGGTAGACGTCGAACAGACCGCCCTCGGCCGGTGTGTCACCGCCCACCACCCGCCGGTTGCCGCCGCGCAGCAGCATCACCGGCACCTCCATGCCGCGGGCCCGGCGCAGATAGGTCTGCACGACCGCGAGGCCGTCGGTGCTGTCCCCGTCCACCAGGTACGCGGTGCAGCGCGGTGTCTCGTCGAACACCTGGATCTCGAAGGCGCCCTGGTCGCGCACCCGGGCCCGGACCCGCCGCATGTGCAGGATGTTCATCTCCACCGCGCGGCCCAGCTCGCCGCGCCCGAGGCCGAGTTCGCGCTCGCGGCGGCGCACCGCGCTGCTGGCGGGGTTGAGGAAGAGCAGCCGCACCCGGCAGCCGGACTCCGCGAGGCGGACCAGCCGCCGCCCGGAGTAGTTCTGCACCAGCAGGTTCAGGCCGATGCCGACCGCGTCCAGCCGCCGGGCCCCGGCGAACAGGTCCTCCACCGGCAGTTGGCGCTGGAGGCGCACCCGGTCGGGGTAGACGCCGATCACGTCGGAGTAGCGGTCGGCGACCAGTTCCTCCACGGCGTCCACCGGCAGCCGCTGCGCGGCCGTACGCGCCGGGCCCGAGCCCAGCGTCTCCAGCAGCCGTGCGCAGGCCCGCTCGGCCTGGTCCAGCACCGTGCGGGACAGCGCCCGGTTGCGGGAGACCACGTGCCGGGCCACTTCGAGTTCGTCCAGGGCGAGTTCGAGGTCGCGCCGGTCGTCGAAGTAGGGTTCGAAGCAGGGCCAGTGCTGGACCAGCAGCTCGCGCAGTTGCGGCAGCGTCAGGAAGCTGAGGACGTTGTCGTCGGCGGGGTCGAGCAGGAAGCCCTTGCGGCGGCTGACCTCGCGCACCGCGACGGCCCGCTGCACCCACTCGTGGCCGGCCGGACCGGCCGCGGCGACCACCCACTCCTCGCCGTGCACCGGCTCGTAGATGGGCCGCAGCACCGCGTTGACCACCGCGCGCAGCCGCTGCTCGACCAGGTTCAGCCAGACGTAGGCGCGGCCGGCCCGGCGGGCGCGGGTGCGCACCTCGGCCCAGTCCTCGGCGCCCCAGTCCAGTTCGGTGCCGATCTCCACCGGCGCGGCGACGGAGACCACGCCCGGCAGCGTGGCGGCCTCGCCGTCCGGGGCCTCCCCCGGGGCGTGCCGGTCACCCTGCTCGCCGCCACCCGGGAGCATCAGACCTCCGGCCGTCTCCACGTCACCGCCTCCCACCCCCGTCCACGATCAAGGAAGGGTACTGCGGTGCGGGGGGTGTCGCAGCCGGAACGACCTTACTTGACTACTAGCAGACAACCCCATCGCCCCTTCCGTCGCAGGCTGTTGCGACGATGTCACTCTCGGGAGGGGTGGGATGGGAAGATGCTGTCGCAACGTCACTCCCGGCGGGCGGTCACCCTCCGCGCGGCCGGTTCCCCGGAGCGGAAGAGTCCTCACATGCAAGTCTGGCCGGGTCATTCCTACCCGCTCGGCGCCACCTACGACGGCGCGGGCACCAACTTCGCCGTCTTCTCCGAGGTGGCGACGCGGATCGAACTGTGCCTCCTGCACGACGACGGCACCGAGACCGCGGTGGAGCTGCGCGAGGCGGACGCCTTCGTCCGGCACGCGTACCTGCCCGGGGTGATGCCCGGCCAGCGCTACGGCTTCCGGGTGCACGGCCCGTACGACCCGGCGCGCGGCCACCGCTGCAACGCCGCGAAGCTGCTGCTGGACCCGTACGCGAAGGCGATGAGCGGCGGCATCGACTGGGACGAGTCGGTCTACGGCTACCGGTTCGGCCAGCCCGACTCCCGCAACGACCTGGACTCCGCCGCGCACACGATGTCCTCGGTGGTCGTCAATCCGTACTTCGACTGGGCCGACGACCGCCCGCCGCGCATTGAGTACCACAAGACGATCATCTACGAGGCCCACGTCAAGGGCCTGACGATGACGCACCCGGGGCTGCCGGAGGAGATCCGCGGCACCTACGCGGCGCTCGCGCACCCGTCGGTCATCAGCCACCTGGTCGAACTCGGCGTCACCACGCTGGAACTGATGCCGGTGCACCAGTTCGTCCAGGACCACCGGCTGGCCGACGCCGGGCTCGCCAACTACTGGGGCTACAACACCATCGGGTTCTTCGCCCCGCACAACGGCTACTCCTCGCTGGGCGACCGCGGCCAGCAGGTGCTGGAGTTCAAGACGGCGGTGCGCGCGCTGCACCGCGCGGGCATCGAGGTGATCCTCGACGTGGTCTACAACCACACCGCCGAGGGCAGCCACCTGGGCCCCACGCTGTCGCTGCGCGGCCTGGACAACGCGTCGTACTACCGGCTCGGCGGCGACAAGCGCTACTACACG
>NZ_JBAGKC010000054.1:0-15529 GCF_037034245.1 Streptomyces sp. CA2R106 | reverse complement strand
CAGCGCCTTGGCGACCTGCGCCGCGGGCGTCGAGGCGGTCAGATGGTGCGCCTTGGCGAACTTGGTGCTGACGATCAGGCCGAGCGGGTTGCCGCCGCCGTCCGCGGCGATCGCCGTCTCCGGGACGCGGCGGTCGACGGCGGACAGGAAGTCGGTGGGGCTGTCGTTGAGGAACTGGATCGAGCCCGACTGGAGCGCGGAGGTGCCGGTGGCCGCGGTCGTCGTCACGTACTTCACCTTCAGCTTCTGCTTGCTGAAGTAGCCGTTGGCGTCGGCCAGCCGGATCGGCATGTCGAAGATGTTGCCCGCGACGCCGACGGTGACCGTGGTCGTGCCGTCCGCGTTCTTGCCGGCGCCGTCGGTTGCGCCGCCGCACGCGGTCAGCGCGACCGCGCACAGCGCCAGGGCGCAGCTTGCCGCGACGGTCCGGGCGGCGGGTCTGCCGGTGGCGTCACCGGCGTCCGAGGTGTGGCGTCTCATGACTTCTCCCCAGTCGCCACGAGGCAAGCCGGGCGCTGATTGTCATACAAGGTGTGGGCGACCGTAACACCGGGTCCATGGTGCCGCAACAACTCCGGCGGCAACCGCCGCGCAATGCCGCGGAAACGCGGCTGTCGAGCAAGGAATGTGTAGCGCGGTGTCGAAGGGGGCGAGAGAAAATGTCGGACAATAGTGAGGCGGGTGGGGCTCAGAGCTCCTCGTCGCCCCACTGGTCGAGCAGCTCCTCCGCGGTGGCCGCGGCGGCCTCGTCCGCCGCGGTGTGCAGCGGCTGCTCGGTCCAGATCACCTTGCCGCGACGGGTGTAGCGGGTGCCCCAGCGCTCGGCGAGGCTGGCCACGAGGAACAGTCCGCGGCCGCCTTCGTCGGTGCCGGCCGCGCGCAGCAGGTGCGGCGAGGTGCTGCTGCCGTCGGCGACCTCGCAGATCAGCTTGCGGTCGTACAGCAGGCGGACGCTGACCGGGGGAGAGCCGTAGCGGACGGCGTTGGTGGCCAGCTCGGAGACGATCAGCTCGGTGTTGTAGCCGAGCCCTTCCAGCCCCCACGCGGCCAGCTGCCGCCCGCACGCCGCGCGGACCTCGGCGACCGCCGCCGGGTCGGAGGGCATCTCCCACCGGGCGATCCGCTCCGCGGGCAGCCGCCGGGTGCGGGCCACCAGCAGGGCGACGTCGTCCGCGGGGTGCTCGGGCAGCACCGCGTCCAGCACCGCCTGGCAGGTCGCCTCCGGGTCCAGGCCCGGGTGGGCGGCCAGCGTGCCGCGCAGCAGGTCCAGGCCGAAGTCGATGTCGCGGTCGCGGCGTTCGACCAGGCCGTCGGTGTAGAGCACCAGCGTGCTGCCCTCGGCGAGGTCCAGCTCCGCGGCCTCGGACGGCTCCGCGCCGCCCAGGCCCAGCGGCGGGGAGACCGGCACGTCCGGGGTGTGCACGGTGCCGTCCGGCCGCACCAGCAGCGGCATCGGGTGCCCGGCGCGCGCGATGGTGGCCAGGCCGGAGGACGGGTCGTACACCGCGTACAGGCAGGTGGCGCCGGTGACGCCCGGCTCACCGCCGGCGCCGTTGCCCTGGTCGGCGTCCATCCGCGTGACCAGGTCGTCCAGCAGCGACAGCAGCTCGTCGGGCGCCAGGTCGAGCGCCGACAGGTTGTGCACCGCGGTGCGCAGCCGGCCCATGGTCGCCGCGGCGTGCAGCCCGTGGCCCACGACGTCCCCGACCACCAGCGCCACCCGCGCGCCGGGCAGGGCGATCACGTCGAACCAGTCGCCGCCCACGCCGCCGGAGGCGGCCGGCAGGTAGCGGTGGGCGGCTTGCAGGGCGCTGAGCTCCGGCGGCGCCCCGGGCAGCAGGCTGCGCTGCAAGGTGACGGCCATGGCGTGCTCGCGGGTGTACCGGCGGGCGTTGTCGATGGCGACCGCGGCGCGCGCGGCCAGCTCCTCGGCCAGCTCCAGGTCGTCCTGCTCGAAGGGGGCGCGGCCCTGCGCCTGCCAGAAGGCGGCGACGCCGAGCACCACGCCGCGGGCCCGCAGCGGGACGGTGACCAGCGAATGGATGCCGCGGGCCGCGACCGGTTCGGTCAGCGCGGGGTCGGCGGCCCCGAAGCCGGGGACGTACCGGGGCACGAGGCCGTCGCCCGCCGAGAGGTCGGCGTCCAGCCGCCCGAGCCCGGCGTCCGGGGCACCCGCCGCGAGGGCGGCGAGGTCGACCGCGACGTGCGTGCCGACCGGGGCGAACGGCGGGTCCGGCTGGACGCCGGCGCACACCACGCGCTGAAACTCCGGCTCGGCGCCGGTGGGTTCGTCGCCGTTCAGCACCGGCTCGGCGAGGTCGACGGTCAGGTAGTCGGCGAAGAGCGGGACCGTGGCCTTGGCGAGTTCGCCGACCGTGCGCGCGACGTCCAGGGTGCTGCCGACGCCGATGCTCGCGCCGTACAGTACCGACAGCCGCTTGCGCGCGGCGTCCGCCCGGCTGGAGAGCTCGCTCAGCTCGGTGGAGTCCCGCATGGTGGCGACGCTGCCGGCCACCGCCTCGTGGCCGTCCAGGGGGCGCTGGTTGACCACGAGCACCCGGCCGCCGGCCAGGTGCACCTCGTCGCTGGCCTCCCGCCCCGAGCCCAGCAGCTCGGCGAGCGGTGGGGCCAGGGACAGCTCGCCCACCTGCCGGCCCTGGGCCTCCGGCGGCAGTCCGAGCAGCTTGCGGGCCTCGGCGTTGGCCAGCAGGATCGTGCCGTCGGCGTCCACGATCACGATGCCCTCGCGCACGGCGTGCAGCACCGCGTCGTTGTGCAGGTACAGGCGGGTGATCTCGGACGGGCCCAGGCCGCGGGTCTGCCGCAGCAGCCGCCGGCTGAGCAGCGCGGTGCCCACGGTGCTCGCGGCCATCGCGAACGCGGTGATCCCCAGCAGCACCGGCAGCCGCCCGGCCTCGGTGGCGTCGATGCTGCTCACCCGCACCCCGACGGCCACCCCGCCGACCACCTTCCCGTCGCTGTCCCTGATCGGGACGAACGTGCGCCTGGCGTCGTGGCCGCCGGACTTCACGTGGCCGGTGACGGCGCGTCCCGTCCGGAGGGCGCGCAGGTCCTGGGGGTAGGAGATCCGGGTGTGCAGCAGCGACGCCCGGCCGGGCTGGGTGTAGCGGATGCCCCGCCGGTCGACGACCACGACGAAGTCGACGTGGGAGGTGCGCGTGATGGCGTCGGCCGCCGGCTGGAGCTGGGCGGTGGGGTCGGACGACCGCAGGGCCGCGACCACACCCGGGGCATGGGCGACGGCGTTGGCGATCGCGGCGGAGCGGCGGGCCGCGGCCTGCTCGGCCTCGCGTTCGACGGTCACCACGAGCAGGACCGCGGCGACGGCCGCCATCAGCAGGATGACCGCCACCTGGAGCAGGAACATCTGGCCGACCACACTGCGCGGGCTGAGGAGCGACTGCGGACCGCGCCACCACCCACGTGTGCGCGGGCCACGTGATGAGCCGGCCGGACCCCGCAGCCGACGGGACCGGTGCATATACACCCTTTTACACCAGATTGCGCCGTCGGGCCGGTGGCCTCGCCGTTTTGTTCAACAGCCTGTGGCGGCCGGGGTGGGGCCGGGCGGACCAGAACCAAGGATTTTCGCGCACCCTTCTTGAGCTGACGATTCGGCGGTGTTACGGTCGCTCGCAAGTTGTTGGACAATCCGCCAGTCGGGACCGCGGGTCACCCACTCCATGGGGTGCCGTGCGTACTGGACTGCCGTGTGGAAGCCGCACCGTAACCAGCGGCGTTGACCGGCTAAGTGGCTCGAATGCCCATCTGCGAGCCCCGGATCGCCTCTCCCGTTGCAGGCCAAGGAGACAGAGTTGTCGACCAACCAGCAAGACACCAGTGCGGAGGCACTCCGCTTCGAGGACGTGACCCTGGAGTTCCCCGGGACCCACCAGCCGGCCATCGAGAACGTCTCGTTCCGGGTCCGGCGGCGCAAACTCGTCGCCGTGATCGGGCCGAGCGGGTGCGGCAAGAGCACCATCCTCAACCTGGCCGCCGGACTGCTCAACCCGTCCCGGGGCACGGTCGACTTCAACGGCGAACCGGTCCGCGGGGTCAACTCCGAAGCGGCCTACGTGACCCAGAAGTCCAACCTGCTGCCCTGGCTGAGCGTGCGGGCCAACATCGGCCTGGCGCTGAAGTTCCGCCATGTGCCCAAGGACGAGCGCAACGAGCGGATCGCGCACTGGATCAAGGTGGTCGGCCTGACCGGCTTCGAGGACCACTACCCGCGCGAACTGTCCGGCGGCATGCAGAAGCGCGTCGCCATCGCGCGGGCGCTGATCTACGACCCGGCGATCGTGCTCATGGACGAGCCGTTCGGCCCGCTGGACGCCATCACCCGGCTCAAGCTCCAGCAGGACCTGCTCAACCTGTGGCAGGAGCAGCAGGGCACCCTCATCTTCGTCACCCACGACCTCAACGAGGCGCTCTACCTCGCCGACGAGGTGATCGTGATGTCCAAGGGGCCCGGGACGGTGCGCCGCGTCCTGGAAGTCCCCTTCGAACGGCCGCGCGACATCGGTTCGCTGGTCGAGTCGCGCGAGTTCTCCGAGCTCTACAACGACCTGTGGAGCCTGTTCAAGTCGGAGATAGACCTGTCCGGCGCTCCCGCGTAAGGAACCGCAGTGATAACGATCAAGGAAGAGATCGACGTCCCGAGCCCGCGCAGCCGGGTGTGGGAGGTCGTGTCCGACCCCGCGGACGTCGTGTCCTGCATCGCCGGGGCGGAACTCGGCGAGGCCCATGACGACGGGTCGTTCGACGGGGCCCTGGTGATCAAGTTCGGCGCGATCCGGGTGAAGTTCGCCGCCCGCATCACGCTCGACCTGGACCCGGGGGAGTTCGAGGGCCGGCTGTCGGCCCGCGGCGGCGACGGCCAGGGCGCCACCCGCTTCCGCGGCGACGCGACGTTCCGCGTGGTCGACGGCGCCGAGCCCGGCAGCGCGCGGGTGCTGATGGACGGCGAGGTGACCCTCAGCGGCAAGCTCGCCTCGCTGGTCGAGTCCGGCGCCAATGTGGTGGTCTCCCGGATGACCAAGGACTTCACCGCCAAGCTGATCGCGAAGTGCGGGCAGCCCGCGGCCGCGCCCGCCGCCGAGCCGCTGCCGACGCCCGCCGCCTCCGCCGCCTCCGCCACCGAGCCGGCCGCCGCCTCCGTGTCCGCGTCCGCCCCGGCACCCGCGCCGGCCGCCATCCCCGCACCCGGCGCCACCCCGGCCCCCGCATCCGCCCCCGTACCCGCCCCCGCCGGGCTGCTGCGCCGCTGCCTGGCCTGGTTCGGCCGCCTCTTCGGCCGCCGCCAGGACCCGCCGCGCCCCATCCCCGCGGCCCCGGCCCGCGGCGCCCAGAGCGCCCCGCACACCCACGACGCTTCGCACCCGACGCAGACCGAGGAGGTCGGCAGTGGCAACGCCCCGGCTCAATAAGGTGATCGCCGCCTTCGAGGCAGGACAGCACGTCTTCGCGTCCTTCTCCGCGGCCGACCCGTCCGCCGCCCTGGAGTTCGGCACCAGCGCCTACGACGCGCTGGTCTTCGAGACCGAGCACAAGCCGTGGGACGTCCCCGCCCTGCGCGACAGCCTCCAGTACCTGCTGAACCGCAAGCAGATCTTCGGCGCCGACAGCCTCGCGCCCGCGCTCACCCCGCTGGTCCGCATCCCCGTCAACGGCGGCGAGAAGGGCCAGTGGCAGGCCAAGCAGGCACTGGACCTGGGCGCGTACGGCATCGTGTGGCCGCACATCTCCACGGTCGAGGAGGCGTACAACGCCGTCGCCGCCTGCCGCTACCCGAGGCTGCCGGACCGCCCCCGCCACCAGCCCGCCGGCCTGCGCGGCGACAGCCCCGCCACCGCCGCCCGCTACTGGGGCGTCAGCAACGCGGAGTACTACGCCAAGGCCGACGTGTGGCCGCTGGACCCGGACGGCGAGATCCTGGTGGCCCTCATGATCGAGGACCAACTCGCCATCGACAACCTGCCGGACATCCTCGACCAGGTGCCGGGCATCGGCCTGATCATCATCGGCGAGGGCGACATGAGCCAGGAACTGGGCATCCCCCGCCAGTACGACCACCCGCTGATGCTGGAGTGCAAGCGCCGCATCCTCGACATCTGCGCCGCCCGCAACGTGCCGGTCGGCCACCCGCACGTCACGGCCGACAACGTCAAGCAGGTGCTGGACGACGGCTACCGCTTCCTGATGTCCATGCCGGTGCGCACCTACCCCGGGCTGGAACTGGGCCGCTCCCTGACCGGCCGCGACTGAGCCGCTGAGCCGCGAACCAGCCGCGGCCCAGCCGCACCGGCCCCGCGTACGGGCCCGGTGCCCGCGCCTCCCCGCGACCGGGCCCGTACGCCCCCCGCCGCACCACCCCCCGCCGCACCACCCCCCGCCCCCGCCGCAGGCGCGCCCGCGCCCCCGGCACGCGAGTTTCGGAGTTTTGCATGCGTATCGACTGTCACGGTCACTTCACCACGGCTCCGGCCGCGCTGGGGAAGTGGCGCGAGCGGCAGATCCAGGCGTTCGAGGAGTCCGGCGCGCGGCTGTCGCCCGCCGAACTGCGCATCAGCGACGACGAGATCAGAACCGCCATCGAGCAGGGGCAGCTGAAGCTCCAGCTGGAGCGGGGGACGGATCTGGCGCTGTTCTCGCCCGGCGCGGGCAAGATGGCCCACCACTACGGCGACGAGCAGACCAGCCTGGCCTGGTCGCACGTCAGCAACGACCTGATCGCCCGGGTCTGCGGGCTCTTCCCGGACCGGTTCGTCGGGGTGTGCCAGCTGCCGCAGTCCCCGGGCGAGCCGCTGGCCGCCTCCGTCCGGCACAGCGCCGCCGAACTCCAGCGCTGCGTCGAGGAGCTGGGCTTCGTCGGCTGCCTGCTCAACCCCGACCCGTCGGACGGCAACTGGCAGGCCCCGCCGCTGACCGACAAGGTCTACTACCCGCTCTACGAGAAGATGGTGGAGCTGGACGTCCCCGCGATGGTGCACGTCGCGATGTCCCGCAACCCGGCCCTCCAGGGCACCTGCGCGCACTACCTCAACGGCGACACCGCCGCCTTCATGCAGCTGTGCACCTCGGAGCTGTTCAAGGACTTCCCGACGCTGAAGTTCATCCTGCCGCACGGCGGCGGCGCCGTCCCCTACCACTGGGGCCGCTACCGCGGCTTCCTCCAGGACCGGGGGCTGCCGCCGGTGGAGGAGGCGGTGCTGCGCAACGTCTACTTCGACACCTGCGTGTACCACCGGCGCGGCATGCAGCTGCTGGTGGACGTGCTGCCCGCGCAGAACATCCTGTTCGCCTCGGAGATGATCGGCGCCGTCCGCGGGGTGGACCCCGAGACCGGCCACCGCTTCGACGACACCGGCCACCTGCTGGACTCCGTGGACTCCCTGGACGCGGCCGACCGGGACGCGATCTTCAGCGGCAACGCGCTGCGGGTGTTCTCCCGGCTGCCGCAGATCCTGGCGCAGCGCGGCGTCGCCGCCACCCCCTCCACCACCACCGCGAAGGAGTCCGGCAAGTGAAGGTCTACGAGGCACTCGCCGAGGCGTTCGTCAAAGAGGGCGCCACCGACGTCTTCGGCATGATGGGCGACGCCAACATGCACTGGATGAACGCCCTGCACGAGCGCGGGGTGAAG
Organism: Streptomyces sp. CA2R106; assembly: GCF_037034245.1. Lineage (NCBI taxonomy): Bacteria > Bacillati > Actinomycetota > Actinomycetes > Kitasatosporales > Streptomycetaceae > Streptomyces > Streptomyces sp. CA2R106. The sequence continues at coordinate 7,863 of NZ_JBAGKC010000054.1, read as the reverse complement.
CTCTACGAGGTGCGGCACGAGGGCTCGGGCCTGGGCATGGCCGACGGCTGGGCGCGCGCCGCGGGCCGGCCCGGCGTGGTCACCACCACCAGCGGCCCGGGCACCGCGCAGCTGGCCACCTCGATGATCGTGGCCGCCCGGGCCCGCACCCCGCTGGTCGCCTTCTGCGGCGAGGTGCCGGTCGGCGACGAGACGGCCGTGCAGTACCTCGACCAGCGCCGGTTCGCCGCCGCCATCGAGTGCGGCTTCGTGCAGGTCTCGCGGCCCGAACTCGCCGAGGAGGCGGTGCGCCAGGCGTTCTACCTGGCCAGGACCGAGTCCCGGCCGATCATGATCAGCGCCCCGTTCGACGTGCAGGTCAAGGAGTACGAGGACGCCGGCCCCTACGTCCCCTCCACCGACCTCATCGACACCGCGCGGCTGCTGCCCGACCCGACCCGGGTGGAGCAGGCGGCGGCGATGGTGCGGGCCGCCAAGCGCGTGGTCGTCATCGCCGGGCGCGGCGCCCGCGCCTCCGAGGCGGGCGAGGAGCTGCTGCGCTTCCAGGAGCACACCGGCGCGCTGCTGGCCACCACCCTCCAGGCGAAGAACTGGCTGTGCGACGCGACGGAGTTCCACGTCGGGATCTCCGGGCTGTACGGCAACAAGGTCGCCATGGAGCTGCTCCAGGAGGCCGACTGCGTCATCGCGGTCGGCGCCAGCCTCAACCACTACACCACCGAGCACGGCCTGCTCTTCCCCGACGCCACCTATGTGCAGATCGACACCGCGCAGAACGTGGTGATGGGCCACGGCCGCGCCGCGGAGTGCTACGTACGGGCCGACGCGCGCACCGCGCTCGCCGAGCTGAACACGGTCCTCGCCAAGAGCCCGGCGAGCGGCGACGGCTTCCACACCGACGAGGTGCGCAGCCGGCTCACCGAGGCGCTCGCGGAGCCGTCCGGCTACGAGGAGGAGCCCGGCCGGCTCGACCCGCGTGAGGTGATCCGGGTGCTGGACGCCGCCCTGCCGCGCGAGATCGGCCTGGTCCTCGGCAGCGGCCACCAGACCGACTTCGGCACCATGCTCTTCCAGCGCTCCCGCGAAGTGCTCTCCAACTACGGCATGTTCGGCGCGATCGGCCAGGCGCCGCTGCTGACCATCGGCTCGATCGTGGCGAACGGCAACCGCCCGGCGTTCGTCGTCGAGGGCGACGCCAGCTTCCTGATGCACCTGTCGGAGTTCGAGACCGCCTGCCGCTACGACATCCCGGTGCTGGTCGTGGTGATGAACGACGAGGGGCTGGGCGCGGAGTTCCACAAGGCGAAGGCGAAGGGCCTGGACCCGGAGCTGGCGGTGATCGGCAACCCCGACCTCGGGCCGGTCGCGGTCGCGCTCGGCGGCGGCGGCGCCACCGTCCGCACCACCGGCGAACTGCTCGCCGCGCTCGCGGAGTTCGTCCGCGACCCGCGCCCGACCGTCGTCGACGTGCGGATCACCCGCAACGTGCTGAGCGTGCCCTACCGCCGGCTCCAGTACGGCGAGGACGTGTGATGGCGCGGCTGTCGGTCCTGCTGGGGGACTACCCGCACACCCGGCCGCTGAAGGACGGCACCGTCCCGGTCCCCGGGGTGGAGTGCGCCTGGGCGCAGGCGAAGCCGCTGTACTCCGCCTTCGCCCGGATGGTCCGGAGCCTGGAGTACGACGTGTGCGAGATGGCCCTCGCGACGTACTTCCAGGCCCGCGAGGCGGGCGTGCCGATCACGCTGCTGCCGGTGGCGATGATCGGCGGCACCCACCACGGCTCGCTCACCCGGCTGCCGGACGGCCCGGCGCTCACCCCGGCCGGCCTGGCCGGCGCCCGGGTCGGGGTGCGCTCCTACAGCCAGACCACCGGGCTGTGGGTGCGCGGCGTGCTCCGCGAGGACTACGGCGTCCGCCCCTCGGACGTCACCTGGGTCACCACCGAGGAGCCGCACGTCGCGCAGTACCGCGCGCCGGACAACGTCCGGCGCTGGGACGGCTCGGACGCGGTCAAGGTCGCCGACCTGCTGCGCACCGGCGACGTGGCGGCCGCGGTGCTCGGCCCGCGCGCCATCGGCACCCAGGGCGTGGAGCTGGTCCCGGTCCTGCCGGACGCGCCGGCCGCCGCGCAGGCGTGGATCGACCGGCACGGCACGGTCCCGGTCAACCACATGGTCGTGGTCCGCGACGAGGTGCTGAAGTCCGCGCCGCAGGCGGTCGCCGCGCTGTACCGGGCGCTGGCGGCGTCGATCGCCGCCACCGCGGACCAGCGCGACACCTCGCCCGCCGGGCGGGTCGTCGCGGCCGGCTGGAGCGGCGAACTGGCGGAGTCGGTGCGGATCGGCGCCGGCTACGCGCTGGAGCAGCAGGTCGTGCGCACCCCGGTCGACGTCGACCGGATCGTGCGGGAAGGGGCGTTCCTCGATGACTGACGGACTCAGGTACCGGCCCAAGGCGCCCACCCGCAAGCCCGCGGTGTGGACCCCGGACCTGCTGGAGCGGGTGGAGTGGCGCAGGCGCGCCGCCGACGAGCCGTTCCGCGGCGTCGCCGACTCCGCCGGGGTGCGCCCGGGGCTGTTCCCGCTGCACAGCACCGGCGTGGACGTCACCGCGGTGCGCCGCGCCGCCGAGCGCTACCTCTCCGGCCTCAGCGCCGCACAACTGGCCGAGGGCCGGCTGCCGATGGACGACGTGTCGTGGCGGCACTGGGCCAACGGCGCCCGCTACTTCCTGCGGCACGGCGTGTGCCTGGAGGAACTCGCGGACCCGGTACGGGACTCGGCCCTTGCGGTGATGCGCGCCAGCCTCAGCGAGACCGGCTTCACGCAGGTCGTCGACCTGATGCACCTCAACCTCACCATCGGCGAGCTGCGCGGCGAGGAGGACCTGCTCAACGAGTGGCTGTACTGGTTCACCGTCTACGGCGACCCCGGCGACGGCGCGCAGCCGTGGGGCTGGCAGCTCGACGGCCACCACGTCAACGTCAACTGCGTGTTCGTCGGCGACCAGATGGTGCTCACCCCGACCTTCCTGGGCGCCGAACCGGTGCACGCCACCTCCGGCAAGTACGCCGGCACGCACGTCTTCCGGCGCGAGGAGGCCGTCGGCCAGGAGCTGTTCGACAGCCTGACCGGCAAGCAGCGCGCGCAGGCCGTGATCGGCGACGTGCTGCCCCCCGACCTGTTCGTCGGCGCCTTCCGCGACAACTACGAACTCAACTACCAGGGCATGCCGTTCACCGAGCTGACCGGCCACCAGTACGCGCTGGCCACCGAGTTGCTCGGGCTGTACACCGGCCGGGCCGCCGACGCCCAGGCGCAGGTGCGCGCCGCCGAGGTGCTCGCCCACCAGCAGGACACGTACTTCTCCTGGATCGGCGACGGCGGCCCGGACAGCGCCTTCTACTACCGCGTGCACAGCCCGGTGATCCTCGTCGAGTTCGAGCACCAGGCCGGGGTCATGTTCGACAACGACGTGCCGACCCGGCGGCACATCCACACCGTGGTGCGCACCCCGAACGGCAACGACTACGGCGCCGACCTGCTGCGCCAGCACCACGAGCGGTTCCACCGGCACGGGCCCGGACACGGCCACGCCGACCGGCCCGGCCGGGCCTGAACCGGACACGAAGCAGAAGGAGTCGGAAGATGAAGTTGGTTGTGGGCCGCGACGACCTCGCGGCGGCCGCGCTCGGCGCGGGCACGGAAGCCGGCGCGCACGTCGAGCGCCAGGACATCAAGCCGGTGCACAAGGCGTCGCGGGGCTTCGTGAACGACCAGGCGGTCGACGTGTGCGAACTGGCGGTGGTGACCCTGCTCCAGGCCGTCGCCCACGGCAAGCCGGTGGTGCTGCTGCCGGTCACCACGCTGGGCCGCACCCAGCACCAGACCCTGGTCACGATGGGCGCGCTGACCGTCGCGGACGTCGAGGGCCGCAGCGTCGGCGTCCGCTCCTGGAGCCAGACCACCGGCGTGTGGCTGCGCGGCTTTCTCACCGAGCAGTACGGCGTCGACCTGCGCAAGGCGGACTGGACGGTCTACGAGCCCGGGCACGTGGACGGCTACCAGGACCCGTCGTGGGTGCGGCGCGCGCCCGAGGGCGCCCGCCTCCAGAGCGACTTCCTGGAAGGCCGCCTGGACTTCGGGGTCATGGGCAACGAACTGCCCGCCGACGACCGCATCCGCACCGCGATCCCCGACGCCCTCGACGTCGCGAAGCGCTGGACGGCCGAGCGCGGCTTCCTGCCGCTCAACCACGTGGTGGGCGTGACCGAGCAGGCGGCCGCCGAGAACTCCGCGGCGGTCCTGGCCATGTACGACGCGATGCGCGAGGTGGCCGCGAAGGACCCCGGCGGCACCAACCCGGCCGGCTTCGAGGCGCTGCGCGGCCCGGTCGCGCTGGCCGCCCGCTACGCCCGCGAGCAGGACGTGCTCGTACGCCCGGTGGAGTTCGACGAGCTGGTGGAGCGGTCCTGCGCGGCGCTGGGCGTCACCCCCGCGCGCCTGGGCGGCTGACCGGCACCGCACGCACACCCCCGTATCGCAGCACACACCCGACTGGAAGGCAGGTCATGGCGAAGCTCTCGGTGGCCCTCGGCAACTACCAGCACGCCCAGGCGTTGATCGACGGCAGTGTCCCGGTGGACGGACACGGCGTGGAGGAGGTGCGGGTCCGGCCGATCATCGGCGCCTATCGGCGGATGATCAGGGACCTGGAGTTCGACGTGTGCGAACTCGCCCCCGTCTCCTACCTGATGGCGCTCCAGGAGGACGTGCCGCTCACCGCGGTCCCGGTCTTCCTCAACCGCCGCTTCCACCACGGCGACATCCAGTGCGCCGCCGGCTCCGGCATCCGTGTCCCGAAGGACCTCGAAGGGCGCCGGGTCGGGGTGCGCGCCTACACGGTGAGCACCGGCGTGTGGGTGCGCGGCATCCTCGCAGGCGAGTACGGCGTGGACGTCGACAAGATCACCTGGGTGGTCGACGACGACGACCACATCGAGGGCCGCGCCCCCGGCAACGTGGAGCGGGTCACCGACGGGCGCTCGCTGGGCGAGCTGCTGCGCGCCGGCGACATCGACGCGGCGTTCACCGGCAACGCCGGCACCGGCCGGGCCGGCGCGCCCACCGCCGGCTGGACCGCGGCGGCCGAGCCCGCCCCCGCCGCCGACGGCGGCGCGGACACCGGACCGTACCCGCTGTTCGCCGACGACGACGTGATCGCCACCGACTGGTACCTGCGCACCGGGATCTACCCGCTGCACTCGGTGGTCGCGATCCGCTCCGCGCTGGTGGAGGAGGACCCGAACCTGCCGACCGCGCTGTACAAGGCGCTCGCCGAGAGCAAGCGCCGGCAGGTCGCCACCGACCCGGAGTGGACGGAGCTGCCGCGGCTGGGCCGGCAGGCCCGGCAGGTCGGCGGCGACCCGATCCCCTACGGCATCGAGGCGAACGCGGCGACCCTCGGCGCGCTGGTGCGCTACTCGCAGCAGCAGGGCCTGCTCGACGCGGACTTCCCCACCGACCCGCACCGGCTGTTCGCCGACGGCGACTTCCCCGGTGCCTGAACCGGCACCGCCCGGGGCGCCGACGCGCCCCGGGCCGCGCACCGCGACCCCCAGCACACCCCGAGGCGAAGGAAACCGGACGACCATGGACATCGTCGACACCCACTGCCACATCATCGCGCAGGACCTGGCCCGCTACCCGCGCGCGCCGCTGGGCGGCAAGCAGTCCACGTGGGCCGCGAGCCGCCCGGTCACCGCCGAGGAGATGGTGGCCCGCATGGACGAGACCGGCATACGCCAGTCCGTGCTGGTGCAGGCCACCACGGCCTACGGCTACGACAACTCCTACGTGCTGGACAGCCGCCGCCAGTGGCCCGAGCGGTTCGTCGCCGTCGGCACCTTCGACCCGCTCAAGCCCGGGGCCGGCGCGCGGCTGGCGGACCTGGTCGGCGACGGGGGCCTGGCCGGGGTGCGGCTGTTCACCAGCGGCAGCACCGTGCCCGAGCAGGGCCAGTGGTTCGCGACGCCGGAGACGTACGACTTCTGGCGGTCGGCGGAGGAACTGGGTGTCACCGTCTGCCTCCAGATGCGGCTGGGGCCGGCCACCAAGCACCTGATCTCGGTGCTGGTGCGCTTCCCCGGGGTGCGGGTGCTGCTGGACCACATGGGCTACCCCGACATCGCGGACTCGCCCGAGGAGGCCGGCCGGGAGGTGGCCGCGCTGGCGAAGAACCCCGGGCTGCACCTGAAGCTGACCCACCGCAACCTCGAACGGCTCCACGACGCCGGCGACAAGGCCGCCGGCTTCCTCACCCCGGTGCTGGACTCCTTCGGCGCCGGCCGGATCGCCTGGGGCTCCAACCTCCCGGCCGCCGAGCAGTCGCTGCCCGAACTGCGCGAGCTGGCCGAGACGGTGCTGGCCGGCCTGCCCGAGCAGGACCGGGCGGAGATCTTCGCCGGGACGGCCCGCCGCCTGTACCCCGGCCTCGGCGTGGTCGGGGACTGACACCCGGCCCGCGCGGCGGCGTCCGGCCGGCCGCGCGGCCGGCCCCGGACGGCGCCCTCCCTTCGAGACCCCTAGGCGAATCACGATGCAGAGCGACAACGGCATCACCCACGACACCAGGGCATCCGCGACCCGGTACAGCCAGGCGTACGACGAACTGCGCTCGCTGCTGCTGTCCGGCAGCATCGAGCCCAACACGCGACTGACGGAAGCCGACCTGACCAGGATGTGCGACGTCTCGCGGGGGACCATGCGGGCCGTGCTGGTCCGCCTGGCGCAGGAGGGGTACCTCACCAGCGAGGTCAACCGCGGTGTCCGGACCCGGATCTTCTCACCCGAGGAGGCCAAGGACATCCTGGAGGCGCGCGAGACCATCGAGTCCGCGCTCGCCGGGCGCGCCGCCGAGCGCGCCACGGAGGAGGAGATCCGGGAACTGCGCGCCACGCTGGCGGAGATGGCCGACTCCCGCTCCCGCGGCGACCAGGCGGCCTACTCGCAGGGCAACCGGCGCTTCCACCAGCAGGTGAAGGCGGCCGCCCACCAGGCGACGCTGTCCCGGGCCTGCGACACCCTGCTCTACCCGCTGGTGATGCGCCAGTACCGCAACGTCGCAGCCCAGCACCCCAGGACCGGGTCGTTCGAGGAGCACCAGGCGATCCTCCTCGGCATCGTGACCCGGAACCCCGACGCGGCCACCGCGGCGATGCGCCACCACGTCGCCACCGCCCGGCACGCACTCGTCCTCGGGTAGCGGCCGGCCCACCACGTGAAGCGGCGCCGGCGCGGCGCGGGCGCCGCTTCTCCCCCAGACCACCCACGGTGACAGGAGTCCCGAATGAACCACGACGAGACACCCACGCGCGACACGAGAGCCGCCGCGGGCGCGCGGCACACCAGCGCGCCGCACCACCACCGCTCCGGGGCCCGGCTCCTCGCCGCAGGCAGCGCCGCTGCGCTGTGCGCGGTCGCGCTGACCGCGTGCGGCGGCAGCGGCTCGGGCAAGAACGCGGACGGCACGACCACGGTCACCGTCGGCGTCGCGGGCAACATCTTCGACATGCCGATCCGGGTCGCGGAGGCCAACGGCTACTTCAGCAAGCAGAAGCTGAAGGTGAAGTACGTGACGACGACCGCGGCCACCGGCACCTCCGCGCTGGAGTCCGGTTCGATCCAGTTCCTCAACGACAGCCCCACGGACTTCCTCTCCGCGATCGGCAAGAAGGTCCCCGAGACGGCGATCGCCGCGGACGGCGGCGGCAACCCGCTCGGCCTGATCGTCAGCACCAAGTTCGCCAAGGCGCACAACCTGACCGCCTCGACGCCCGCGGCGCAGGTCGCCAAGGCGCTC
>NZ_JBAGKC010000053.1:0-15565 GCF_037034245.1 Streptomyces sp. CA2R106 | reverse complement strand
GGAGGCGAGCCGGCGGCAAAAAAGGGGCTTGAGCGGGTGCCGCCGCGTAAGAACGGCTCGCACGTAACGGTGCCGACACGTAAGAACGGCTCACCGGCTACCACGGGCCGGCCGGGGGGAGGTTGGGTGCCCAGTCCGGGTCCCCTACTCCACGCCGATGAGGAGGGGGGTGGAGGTGTCGCCGCCTTCGTAGGTGACCGTGTCGACGGCGAGGTGGTGGTCGTGGACGTGGGCGCGGAGGCGGTCGGCGAGGTCCGGCGGAGCCGTGGAGCCGAGGATGAGGGTGACGAGTTCGCCGCCGCCGGTCAGCATGCGTTCGAGGGTGCCGACGGCGGTCTCCGCGAGGTCGGTGCCGATGACGGCGACGTCGTCGTCGATGAGCCCGAGGACGTCGCCGGCCTGGCAGATGCCCGCGGTGGTCCAGGACTGGTGCTCGGCGACGGCGAGTTCGGCGTAGCGGGTGGCGCCGGCGGCCGCGGTCATGGCGACCACGTCCTCGTCGAAGCGGCGGCCCGGCTCGTGGACGGCGAGGGCGGCCAGCCCCTGGACGGCCGAGCGGGTGGGGATGAGGGCGACCCGTACGCCGTCGCCCCGGGCCTGTTCCGCGGCCGCGCCGGCGGTGTGCCGCAGTTCGGCGTCGTTGGGCAGCAGGACGACCTCGCGGGCGTGGGCGCGGCGCACCGCGGCGGCGATCTCACCGCTGGCGGGCCGCTCGCCGGGGCGCAGGGCGACCACCGTCGCGCCGGCCTGGCCGTAGAGCGCGGCGAGGCCGTCGCCGCGGACGAGGGCGACGACTGCGCGTACCGCCCGCTCGCCGCGGGAGCGCCGGGCCTGGTCGCCGAAGTGCGTGACCCTGATCCGGTAGGGCCGCCCGGCGTCGATGGCGGCTTCGACCGCGGCGCCGACGTCGTCCACGTGCACGTGGACGTTCCACAGGCCGTCGCCGCCGACCACGACCAGGGAGTCGCCGAGGGCGTCGAGCCGGGTACGCAGGGTCGCCACGGCGGCGTCGGGCGCCTCCAGCAGGAAGATCAGCTCGAACGCCGGGCCGTCCGGCCCGAACTGCCCGGTCTCGGCGCACGGCTCGGGGGCGGGCGGGACGGCCTGCGCGGGCGGGGCGGCGGTGGCCGCCGCGGTGGACGCGGCGGCGGGGGGCTCACCGGTGACGACCTCGCAGAGCACCGCGAGCAGGGCGACCAGGCCGAGGCCGCCGGCGTCGACCACGCCGGCCCGGCGCAGCGCGTCGAGTTGGGCGGGGGTGGCGGCCAGCGCGGCCGACGCGGCGGCGTGGGCGGCGCGGGCGACCTCGGCGGGGCTGCCGCCCGCGGCGCGGGCCGCGTCGGCCGCGCGGGTGGCCACGGTGAGCATGGTGCCCTCGACAGGCCGGGCGACGGCGTCGTATCCGGCGGCGGCGGCGGCCGCGAGCGCGCGGCGCAGGTCGTCCGCGCAGATCCGCCCGTCGGGCCCGGTGGGCGCGGCGAGCGCCCCGTGCATGCCGCGCAGCAGCTGGGCGAGGATGGTGCCGGAGTTGCCGCGGGCGCCGATGAGGGCGCCGTGCGCCAGGGCGCGGAAGGCCTCGGCGAAGGTCGGCACGGCCTCCTCGGCGCCACCGCCCGCCGTGTGCGCGTCGAAGACCGCCTCGACGGCCTGGGCGGCCGATTCCACGGTGAGGTAGAGGTTGGTGCCGGTGTCCCCGTCGGCGACCGGGTAGACGTTGATCGCGTCGATCTCCTCGCGGGCCCTGCCCAGCGCCCGGAGCGAGAGCCGGCACCAGGAACGCACCGCGGCCGCGTCGGGCGTGGGGGGCAACAGGTCCTCCTTGCGGGGCACCGGACCCGTGGTGTTCGGCCGGACGTTCCGGTTGTTCGGCCGCCGCGGGGCTCGGGGGGCTGCTGGTGAGCGTACTGCCGGGCGGCGCCGCGGGCAGGGGCCGAGCACCCGGCGGCGGGCGGGCGGATGCCCGGACCGTGGTAGTTTCGCGGTACGGGAGCGGTCGTTGTATGCTGCTCCGGTTGCCTGGGGTTCTCCCGGGTTTTCTCACCGTAAATGCATCTGAGCATCTGAAGTCTTTGGAGTGACCCGTGGCTGCTAACTGCGACGTCTGCGGCAAGGGGCCGGGCTTCGGCAACAGCATCTCCCACTCGCACCGCCGTACCCCGCGCCGTTGGAACCCCAACATCCAGCGCGTGCGTGCGGTGGTCGGGAAGACGCCGAAGCGCCTCAACGTCTGCACCTCGTGCATCAAGGCCGGCAAGGTCACGCGCTGACCGCAGCGCAGTCCTGGGTGGCCACCTGAAGCCGATCCACCTCGCGGTGGATCGGCTTTTCAGTGTGCCCGCGCGCGCCAGCCGTGGTCGACCGGGCCGATGCCCGCGCCGAGCGGGAAGCCGGCCGCGATGGCGCCCCTGACGTACTCCTTGGCGCGGCCGACCGCGGTGGGCACGTCGTCGCCGAGGGCGAGGTAGGAGGCGAGGGCGCTCGCCAGGGTGCAACCGGTGCCGTGGGTGTGGCGGTTGCCGTGCCTCGGGGCGCGGTACCAGTGCTCCGCGCGGCCGTCGGAGAGCAGGTCCACCGCCTGCTCGGTGTCGGGCAGGTGGCCGCCCTTGACCAGCACCCAGCGCGGGCCGTGGCCGAGCACCGCGCGGGCCGCGGCGCGCATCCCCTCCTCGTCGGTGACCACGATCCCGGTGAGCCAGGTCACTTCGTCGAGGTTCGGGGTGGCCACGGTGGCCAGGGGCAGCAGCCGGGTGCGGACCACCTCGACGGCCTCCGCGCGCAGCAGCGCGTCACCGTGCTTGGAGACGGCGACCGGGTCGACCACCACGGGTACGGCCGGGTCGAGGCCGGCCAGCAGGTCGGCGACGGTGGCGGCGGTCGCCGCGGAGGAGAGCATGCCGGTCTTGACCGCCTGCACCCCGATGTCGTCGACGACCGCGCGGAACTGCGCGCGGACCGCCTCGGCGGGCAGTTCCCAAGCGCCGTGCACGCCCAGCGAGTTCTGCGCGGTGACCGCGGTGAGCACGCTCATGCCGTGCACCCCGAGCGCGAGCATCGCCTTCAGGTCGGCCTGGATGCCCGCGCCGCCGCCGGAGTCGGACCCGGCGACGGTGAGCACCCGCGGCGGCGCCGGATGGGGCGGGGCCGCGAGGTCCACCGGGTCCACCGGGTCAACTGCGGGGTCCGCCGCCGGGTCGTACGCGGTGCCCGCCGCGGGCTCGTCCGTCCTCACTCCCCCGGCCCGAAGTGGTCCCATCCGGCGGCCTTGTCCCACGGCGCGCCGTCGACGGTGACCCGCGGGGTACGGCCGGCCGGCGCGGTGACGTCGCCGATGATCCGCCAGCGGGCCGGGAGTTTCACGTCGCGCGGGAAGGCGGCCACGATGGCGTGGTCCTCGCCGCCGGTGAGCACCCAGTGCAGCGGGTCCACGCCGACGGCCTGGCCGATGTCCGTCATCTGCGCGGGGATGTCGATGGCCGCGGACCGCAGGTCGATGTCCACGCCGCTGGCGGCGGCGATGTGGCCGAGGTCGGCGACCAGGCCGTCGCTGACGTCGGTCATGGCGGTGGCGCCGAGTTCGGCGGCGGCCGGGCCGGCGTGGTAGGGCGGTTCGGGTCGGCGGTGCGCCTCGACGAAGGCGCGCGGCGAGCGGAAGCCGCGGGAGAGCACCGCGAGTCCGGCCGCGGACCAGCCGAGCCAGCCGGTGACGGCGACCAGGTTGCCGGCGCGGGCCCCGCCGCGGGTGACGGCGGCCCGGCTGCGCAGGTCGCCCAGGGCGGTGATGGAGACGGTGATGGTGTCGCCGCGCACCACGTCGCCGCCGACCACCGCGGCGCCCGCCACCTGGCACTCGTCCCGGATGCCGTCCATCAGCTCCACCGGCCAGGTCACGCGCAGGTCGGCGGGCACCACGAGGGCGAGCAGCACCGCGGTCGGCACCGCGCCCATGGCCGCGATGTCGGCGAGGTTCTGCGCGGCGGCCTTGCGGCCGACGTCGTAGGCGGTGGACCAGTCGCGGCGGAAGTGCCGTCCTTCGAGGAGCACGTCGGTGGTGGCCACCACCCGGCGGTCGGGCGCGGCGACCACCGCGGCGTCGTCGCCGGGGCCGATCTGCACCGCGGGGGTGGAGGTGAGGCGGGAGGTGAGTTCCCTGATGAGCCCGAACTCCCCCAGCTCGCCCACAGTCCCCTTCATAGTGTCGTCCCCTCGGTTGTCGGCCGGCGTCCGTGCCCCGGTCCGTTCCACTGCGTTATTCCCGTCAATACAAGGGTCTGGTACCGCGCGGGTCTCCCCGCTGCGCGCGGCGACGCGATAACGTGGCGTCTCCCCTCCCACATGATCCTCGAAGCCGCCCTGGAGGTTCCGTGGTACAGGCGTACATCCTGATCCAGACCGAGGTCGGGAAGTCCTCGGCAGTAGCGGAGGTGATCTCCAAGATCGACGGCGTGATCCAGGCGGAGGACGTCACAGGTCCCTATGACGTCATCGTCCGCGCACAGGCGGAGACGGTCGACGAACTCGGCCGCATGGTGGTGGCCAAGGTCCAGCAGGCCGAAGGCATCACCCGCACACTGACGTGTCCGGTCGTCCATATATAGTCCCCGCCGCTCAAGCCCCCGACGAGCCCCTGGTGCAGGGCTCCTCCCCGCTGTTCCTTATGCTTTCCCGGTGATGTTCCACCGCCGGGTCGTGCTGGTCTCCGTGTCCGCCGCCGCGTGCCTGTCCGCGGCGGCGGTCTACGTGTTCACCGCCTCCGGTAGCGACGACGAGTCCGTCGCCGTACCGGTTCCGAGCGCGGAGGCGGCGGGCTACTGCCGAGCGCTGCACGCGCAGTTGCCGAAGAAGATCGACGGCATGCCCGGGCGCGCGCTCAAGCCGGCGTCCGAGCTCACCGCCGGCTGGGGAGATCCTACGATCGTGCTGCGCTGCGGGGTACCGCGGCCGGCGAACGACGACGACGTGAACACCCCCGGCGCCGAGGTGGGCGGGGTCTCCTGGTCCTGGCAGCAGGACCCGGACGGCAGCGCGCGGCTGACCACGACGCTGCGCAAGGCGTACGTGGAACTGCTGCTGCCGGCCAGGTACGCCCACGACGCGACGCCGCTGGCGGAGTTGGCGCCCGCGGTGAAGGCGACCATCCCCGCCGGCCTGTGACACGGCGCGGCGGGGACGGCTTCGGCGGCGTTGCGGGCGTACCGGGCCTCGCGGGTTTCGCGCGCCTCGCGGACTGACCGGCCCGGCGGCGCGGGCGGTCAGCGCAGGCCGGTGGAGCGGCGCAGCGCCGCCTGGATGAGCAGGTCGATCAGCTCGGTGTAGCCGACGCCGCTCTCCTGCCACATCCGCGGGTACATCGAGATCGGGGTGAAGCCCGGCATGGTGTTGATCTCGTTGATCACGAACTCGCCGCTGTCCAGCAGGAAGAAGTCCGCGCGGACCAGGCCCTCGCAGGACGCGGCCTCGAACGCCTCGACGGCCAGGCGCTGGACGCGCTCGGTCTGCTCCGCGGTGAGCGGCGCGGGGACGACGCCCTCGGCGGAGTCGATGTACTTCGCGTCGAAGTCGTAGAAGTCGCTGCTGGCGGCGGGCGGGATCTCGGCGGGCGCGGAGGCGCGCGGGCCGTCGGCGAACTCCAGCACGCCGCACTCGATCTCGCGGCCGCTCAGCAGGGACTCGACCAGCACCTTGGGGTCGTGCCGGCGGGCTTCGGCGAGGGCCGCGTCCAGCCCCTCGGGCCCGTCGACCTTGCTGATGCCGATGGACGAGCCGGCCCGGGCCGGCTTGACGAACAGCGGCCAGCCGTGGACCTGCGCGAACTGAAGCACCTTGCGGCGGGCGGCGGCCGGGTCCTGGACGAACTCGCGCGGGCGGACCACCGTGTACGGGCCGACCTTCAGCCCGAACGAGGTGAAGATCCGCTTCATGTACTCCTTGTCCATGCCCACCGCGGAGGCGAGCACGCCCGCGCCGACGTACGGCACGCCGGACAGCTCCAGCAGGCCCTGGAGGGTGCCGTCCTCACCGTAGGGGCCGTGCAGCAGCGGCAGGACGACGTCGACCTCGCCCAGTGCCTTGGGCACGGCGCCGATCTCGGTGTAGACGACCTCGCGGTTGGCCGGGTCGACCGGCAGCAGCACCGCGCCGTCGTGGTCGGTGACCTGCTCGACGCTGGGCATGCGCCGGTCGGCGATCGCCATCCGCTCGGGTGCGTCGGCGGTCAGCGCCCAACGGCCCTCGGTGGTGATGCCGATCGGCAGGACGTCGTACTTGTCGCGGTCGATGGCGCGCAGCACGCTGGCCGCGGTCACCACGGACACGCCGTGCTCGGAGCTGCGTCCGCCGAACACGACGGCGACGCGCGGCTTTCGGTGGTAGCCCGGCCGCTCGGAGCGCGGGTCCTGGCTCGGGGGCGTTGGCAGGTTGCTCATGTCGCGTTGACCTTACCGTTCGGGTTTCGCGGAACGTGACATCAACTCCTTGACGGCCACGACGGGAGGCTTCCCGTTGTGCACGATGTCGACCACGGTCTCCGTGATCGGCATGTCGACGCCGTGCCTGCGGGCGAGGTCGGCGACGGACTCGCAGGACTTGACGCCCTCGGCGGTCTGGCTGGTGGCGGCGATGGTCTCCGCCAGGCTCATGCCGCGGCCGAGGTTGTGGCCGAAGGTGTTGTTGCGGGACAGCGGGGAGGAGCAGGTGGCGACGAGGTCGCCCATCCCGGCCAGGCCGGCGAAGGTGTACGGGTCCGCGCCCATCGCCAGCCCCAGCCGGGTGGTCTCGGCCAGGCCCCGGGTGATCAGCGACGCCTTGGTGTTGTCGCCCAGGCCCATGCCGCCGGCGATGCCGACCGCGAGCGCGATCACGTTCTTCACCGCGCCGCCCAGTTCGCAGCCGATCACGTCGGTGTTGGTGTAGGGGCGGTAGTAGGCGGTGTGGCAGGCGGTCTGGATACGGCGGGCGACCGCCTCGTCCCGGCAGGCGACGACCGCGGCCGCGGGCTGGCGGGCGGCGATCTCGGCGGCCAGGTTGGGGCCGGTGAGCACCGCGACGCGCTCGGGGTCGACCTTGGCGACCTCCTCGACGACCTCGCTCATCCGCTTCGCGGTGCCGAGTTCGACGCCCTTCATCAGGCTGACCAGGACCGCGTCGCGGCGCAGCAGCGGCGCCCAGTCGGCGAGGTTGGCGCGCAGCGACTGCGAGGGCACCGCGAGGAAGACGAACTCCGCGCCGGCCGCGGCCTCGGCCGGGTCGGTGGTGGCCGTCACGGTGGCCGGCAGCGTGATCTCGCTGGAGTAGGCGGGGTTGACCCGGGTGGTGTTGATGGCGGCGGTGATGTCGGGCCGGCGGCCCCACAGCGCGACCTCGCAGCCCGCGTCGGCGAGCACCATCGCGAACGCGGTGCCCCAGGACCCGGTGCCGTACACGGCGCAGCGAGCGGTCACGCCGCCCCCTTGCCGTGGCCGCCCTGGCCGCCGCCGGTGTCGGCGCCGCCCGTGCCGTCGGCGGCCGTCGCGTCGTTGTCCTTGTCGGAGGCGGCAGAGGCGGCAGAGGCGGCAGAGGCGGCAGAGGCCGTGGTTGCGGCGGACGCAGTGGCCGCGGCGGGCGCGGCGGCGGATGTGCCGGCGCGCTCCGCGTCCTTGGCCGCCTTGCGCGGGTCGTACAGGCCGTCCGGGGCGGGGATGCCGCGGAGTTCTGCGAGGAGGTGCTTCACATCGGTCATGATGGCCCCGGTCACCTCGCGGAGCACCTCGGCGGTGGGCTCCTTGCCGTGCCAGGCGCTCAGGTCGACCGGCGGGCCGACCAGCACGCGGTGCGTCTTGCGAGGCCAGAAGCTCGGCTTCTTCGCGTACGGCGGCAGGAATTCGTTGCCGCCCCACTGGGCGATCGGGATGACGGGGGCGCGGGTGAGCAGCGCGACGCGGGCGACGCCGGTCTTGCCGACCATCGGCCACTGGTCGGGGTCGCGGGTGAGGGTGCCTTCGGGGTAGAAGGCCACGCACTCGCCCTTGTTGACCGCCTCGACCGCCGAGCGGTACGCGGCCGCCGCGTCGGCGCTGGCGCGCACCACGGGGATCTGCCCGGTGCCGCGCATCACCGCGCCGACGAAGAACGGCTTGAACAGCGACGCCTTCGCCAGGAAGCGCGGAAGGCGACCGGTGTTGTACTGGAAATGCGCGTACAGCAGCGGGTCGAGGTAGGAGTTGTGATTCACCGCCGTGAGGAATCCCCCCTCGGCCGGAATGTTCTCCTTTCCGCGCCAGTCCCGCTTGAAGAGCACGGTGAGCGGGGGCTTGGCGATGGCGGCCGCCAGGCGGTACCAGAAACCGATTCTGCGGCGGGACACCCGGGACTCCTCTTCGTTGCCGTTGGCGCCGCTCAGGGATCGCGGCTACCGAGAGGTTAACGCCAGCGCCCGGCAGCCGAGGGAGCACCTCTGCCACCGGCGGCGGCCGTGCCGGGGGGAGCGGCCGCACAATGGACGGCGTGGATGACGCGAGGTGGTCGCTGGTGGTTCCGCTGAAGCCGCTGGCGGTGGCCAAGAGCCGGCTGGCGGGCGCGGGTGCGGTGCGGCCCGCGCTCGCGCTGGCGTTCGTGCTGGACACGGTGGGTGCCGCGCTGGCGTGCCGGGAGGTGCGGGACGTCACGGTGGTGACCGACGACCTCACCGCGGGGGCGGAACTGGCCGGGCTCGGGGCGTTCGTCGTGGCGGACTCCCCGGCCGCCGGGCTGAACGCGGCGCTGCGGCACGGCGAGGCGGCGGTCAGGTCCCGCAGGCCGCACGCGCCGGTCGCGGCGCTGAACGGCGATCTCCCGGCCCTGCGGCCCGCGGAGCTGGCGGAGGTGCTGCGGGCCGCCGCGGGAGCCTGTGAGCGGGCGTTCCTCGCCGACGCGGCCGGTACGGGGACAACGTTGCTCGCGGCTCCGCCGCGGGTGTCCCTCTCCCCCGGCTTCGGCGGGGCCTCGCGCGCCCGCCATCTCGCCTCCGGCGCCGCCGAGATCACCCTCCCCGCGGCGCCCTCGGTCCGCCAGGACGTCGACACCCCGCAGGACCTCGCGGTGGCGCTGGCGCTGGGCGTGGGCCGGTTCACCGTCGCGGCCGCGGCGGCGCTGACCTTCGAGGGCAGCTGAGACCGGTCCGGGCGGCGTCTAGGCTTGGGCACATGCAAGCCACCGCGTTCACGTTCGATGCCGAGAGCCGCACGGGGAGCGTGCTGCTGGATGACGGCACCCCGCTGGAGTTCGGCGCCGCGGCCTTCGACGCGGGGCAGTTGCGGCTGCTGCGCCCGGGCCAGCGGGTGCGCATCCGCACCGAGGGCACCGGCGCGGAGCGCCGCGTGACCTTCCTGACCCTCCAGACCTTCCCGGACCCGGCGGCGCAATAGCGCGGGCCGGGCACCCCGTGGGAGAGGGGCCCGGCCCGGCGCGGTGGAGCAGGTCGATCAGTGGTGCGGCGAAGCGGCCGTATCACCTGGCGGCGGTGCGCTTCGCGGTCTTGCGGGCGGCGCGCTTGGCCGGCGCCTTCTTCGCGGTGGCCTTCTTGGCGGGCGCCTTCTTCGCCGCCGCCTTCTTCGCGGTGGTCTTCTTGGCCGCCGACTTCTTGGCGGTGGTGGTCTTCTTCGCGGTGGCCTTCTTGGCCGCGGTGGTCTTCTTCGCGGCCGCGGTCTTGGCGGTGGCCGCCTTGCGCGCGGTGGTCGCCTTCTTCGCGGCGGCCTTCTTCGTGGCGGTGCGGGCGGTGGTCGAGGCACCGCCGCTCAGGCTGCCCTTGGGCGCCTTCTTGACCGAGACCTCGCCGCCTCGCGGAAGCTTCTTCGACCCGCTGACCAGGTCCTTGAAGCCCTGCCCCGCACGGAACCGCGGCACGGAGGTCTTCTTGACCCGGACCCGCTCCCCGGTCTGGGGGTTGCGAGCGTAACGGGCGGGACGCTCGACCTTCTCGAACGAACCGAACCCGGTGACCGAGACCCGGTCACCGGAGACCACCGCGCGGACGATCGCGTCGAGAACCGCGTCAACCGCGTCCGCGGCGGCCTGCCGGCCGCCCACCTTGTCGGCAATCGCTTCTACGAGCTGCGCCTTGTTCACGTCTTCCCCTTCGGAAACTTGCCCGGCGAATGAGTACGGGCTGATTTCGCACGCTAGGCGGATATATACCGCAAATCAAATACGAAACGGGCGAATCACCCTTGTGCCGCAACGAACTCGGTGCTCCACGTGATCAGTGATCGGGGATTCCGAGGTCGTCCAACTCAGCCGTTAACACCTCCAGGCGCCGTGCCGCGTCGGCGAGATCGTGCTTCGCCACCGCGGTCACCGCGAGCAGTCGCCGGGTCAACTCCCGCCTTGTCCCGTCCGGGACTTCGGGATGGGCGACGCGCGTGTGCGCCTGCTTCAAACGCGCGGCGAGGACCCCGTAGAGCTCCAGTTGGCCGTCGCGTTCCATGCGTCGATTGTGCCATCTGCGGCGAGTTGCGGCGCATGACAGGGCCAACCGGGTGTTCCGCGGCTGGTTTTCCGTACCCATGGCGGGGTGGCGTCCGGCTCGTCCGGACACGCGAAAGCGCCCCCCACGAGGACGTGGGGGGCGCTTGTGCCGGCGGTGGCGGCGGCGCGGGCGTGCGGCCGCCGAAGGGCGTCAGACCCTTGCGGTGCTGGGCTTCCAGGACGGCCGGGTGCTCTCGAACGCGGCGATGTCCGCTTCGTTGGCGAGCGTCAGGCTGATGTCGTCCAGCCCTTCCAGCAGCCGCCAGCGGGCGTTGTCGTCGAGTTCGAACGGCGCGACCAGCTGCCCCTGCGGGCGGTCGGCGCGCACCTGCCGGGCGACCAGGTCCACGGTGATCTCCGCGGTCGGGTCGGCCTCGGTCAGCTGCCACAGCTCCTCGACGACCTCCTGCGGCAGCACCACCGTCAGCAGCCCGTTCTTCAGCGAGTTGCCGCGGAAGATGTCCGCGAAGCGGGACGAGATCACCGTCTTGAAGCCGTAGTTCTGCAAGGCCCAGACGGCGTGCTCGCGGGAGGAGCCGGTGCCGAAGTCGGGTCCGGCGACCAGGACCGTGGCGCCCGCGTACTGCGGCGCGTTGAGCACGAACGCGTCGTCCTTGCGCCAGGCCTCGAACAGGCCGTCCTCGAAGCCGTTGCGGGTGACCTTCTTCAGCCAGTGCGCCGGGATGATCTGGTCGGTGTCCACGTTGCTGCGGCGCAGCGGCACGGCCCGGCCGGTGTGGGTGGTGAAGGCTTCCATGGCTGCTCAGGCTTCCTTCGAGGCGGAGGGGGCGGGGGCGTCGGACAGGTCGGCGGGCGAGGAGAGGCGGCCGGTGACCGCGGTGGCCGCGGCGACCTGCGGGGAGACCAGGTGGGTACGGCCGCCCTTGCCCTGCCGTCCTTCGAAGTTGCGGTTCGAGGTGGACGCGGACCGCTCGCCGGGCGCGAGTTGGTCGGGGTTCATGCCCAGGCACATCGAGCACCCGGCGTGCCGCCACTCGGCGCCGGCCGCGGTGAAGACCTTGTCCAGGCCCTCCTCGACGGCCTGGAGCGCCACGCGCACCGAGCCGGGGACGACGAGCATCCGCACCCCGTCGGCGACCTGGCGGCCCCGGACGACGCCCGCGGCGGCGCGCAGGTCCTCGATCCGGCCGTTGGTGCAGGAGCCGACGAAGACGGTGTCCACGGCGACCTCGCGCAGCGGCTGCCCGGCGGTCAGGCCCATGTACTCCAGGGCCTTCTCCGCGGCGAGCCGGTCGCTGGCGTCGGCGAACGACGCCGGGTCCGGCACCGACGCGCTCAGCGGCGCGCCCTGGCCGGGGTTGGTGCCCCAGGTGACGAACGGCGCCAACTCGGCCGCGTCGATCCGCACCTCGTGGTCGAAGACGGCGTCCTCGTCGGTCCTCAGCGTCTTCCAGTACGCGACGGCCGCGTCCCAGTCCTCGCCCTTGGGCGCGTGCGGACGGCCCTGGAGGTAGTCGAACGTGGTCTGGTCCGGGGCGATCATGCCCGCCCGGGCCCCGGCCTCGATCGACATGTTGCAGACGGTCATCCGGGATTCCATCGACAGCTTCTCGATGGCGCTGCCGCGGTACTCGATGACGTAGCCCTGGCCGCCGCCGGTGCCGATCCGGCTGATCACCGCGAGGATCAGGTCCTTGGCGGTGACGCCCTCGGGCAGCTCGCCGTCCACCGTGACCGCCATGGTGCGGAACGGGGCGAGCGGCAGCGTCTGGGTGGCCAGCACGTGCTCGACCTGCGAGGTGCCGATGCCGAACGCCAGCGCGCCGAACGCGCCGTGCGTGGAGGTGTGCGAGTCGCCGCAGACCACGGTGGTGCCCGGCTGGGTCAGGCCCAACTGCGGGCCCACCACGTGCACGACGCCCTGCTCGACGTCGCCGAGCGGGTGCAGCCGCACTTCGAACTCCGCGCAGTTCTTGCGCAGCGTCTCCAACTGGGTCCGGGAGACCGGGTCGGCGATCGGCTTGTCGATGTCGAGGGTGGGGGTGTTGTGGTCCTCGGTGGCGATGGTGAGGTCGGTACGGCGCACCCGCCGGCCGTTCATCCGCAGCCCGTCGAACGCCTGGGGGCTGGTCACCTCGTGGATGAGGTGGAGATCGATGAAAAGCAGATCGGGTTCGCCTTCGGCGCGGCGGACGACGTGGTCGTCCCAGACTTTCTCCGCGAGTGTCCTACCCATCGCTGTCCCTCCGGCCCGCGTCGTCGCGGGGCCTACATAGGTGTTGGTGCTGCGCTGTGCGTCCAGCGTGACGCGTTCCCGGGAAAATTGAACTTGCGTTTCACACTCTGAGACGCGAGTATCGTTGCATGGACAACTCTAGCGGCGTCGGCGTTCTCGACAAGGCGGCTCTGGTGCTCAGTGCGCTGGAGTCGGGCCCGGCCACCCTGGCCGGGCTTGTCGGTGCCACGGGCCTGGCCCGCCCCACCGCGCACCGCCTGGCGGTGGCGCTCGAACACCATCGCATGGTGGCTCGCGACATGCAGGGCCGGTTCATCCTGGGCCCGCGCCTGTCGGAGCTGGCCGCCGCGGCCGGCGAGGACCGGCTGCTGGCCACGGCAGGGCCGGTGCTGACGCATCTGCGCGACGTGACCGGGGAGAGCGCCCAGCTCTACCGGCGCCAGGGCGACATGCGGATCTGCGTGGCCGCGGCGGAGCGGCTGTCCGGACTGCGGGACACCGTGCCGGTGGGCTCCACGCTGCCGATGAAGGCCGGCTCCGCCGCGCAGGTGCTGATGGCCTGGGAGGAGCCCGAGCGGCTGCACCGCGGGCTCCAGGGCGCCCGGTTCACCGCCACCGCGCTGTCCGGGGTGCGCCGCCGGGGCTGGGCGCAGTCGATCGGCGAGCGCGAGCCCGGGGTCGCCTCGGTCTCCGCGCCGGTGCGCGGGCCGTCCAACCGCGTGGTGGCCGCCGTGTCCGTCTCCGGGCCGATCGAGCGGCTCACCCGGCACCCGGGCCGGATGCACGCCCAAGCCGTCGTGGAGGCCGCCGGGCGGCTCAGCGAGGCCCTGCGCCGCTCCGGCTGAGCCCGGGGAGACCGGGAGACCGGGGGACCTGGGGAACCGGAGAGACCTGGGACACGGACACACGAAGAAGCCCGCCGCGGTCCGCGGCGGGCTTCTCGTCGTATGTGGCGCCGCTTCCGGCGCTGTCGCTTCGATGCGTACCCCCGACCGGATTCGAACCGGCGCTACTGCCTTGAGAGGGCAGCGTGCTAGGCCGCTACACAACGGGGGCCCTGGCGATCCTCGCGTCGTCCGCACCGGGTGCGACCCGGCGGGGACGGAATGAAAGGATCTGTACCCCCGACCGGATTCGAACCGGCGCTACTGCCGTGAGAGGGCAGCGTGCTAGGCCGCTACACAACGGGGGCTCGCACTTGTGAAGTGCTGCTGGGGTACCAGGACTCGAACCTAGAACAACTGAACCAGAATCAGCCGTGTTGCCAATTACACCATACCCCACCAAAACGCAACCCCGGTAAGGGATCTTGTTCGGTTTGCGTCTCCGTTCCGGGCTTTGCCCTGTCCGGCGGCGCAGGAAGAACATTACCCGATCCGGGACGGCGCTCCAAAACGAGTATCGCCAAGTCCCCCCGGAACCGGGCCGGTGCGCCGTCAGGACGCACCGGCGGCCCCGCGCGGCACTAGCGCAGCCGGGCCATCAGGGCGTGCTCGACGAGCGTGATCAGCGCGCTCTTCGCGTCGCCGCGGTTGCGGGCGTCGGTGGTGATGATCGGCGCCTCCGGGCCGATCTGGAGCGCCTCGCGCACCTCCTCCGGCCCGTACGGCTGGTGGCCGTCGAAGCCGTTGAGCGCGATCACGAACGGCAGTCCGCTGTTCTCGAAGTAGTCGACCGCCGGGAAGCAGTCCGCAAGTCTCCTGGTGTCCACCAGGACGATCGCGCCGATCGCGCCGCGCACCAGGTCGTCCCACATGAACCAGAACCGGTCCTGCCCGGGCGTGCCGAACAGGTAGAGGATCAGGTCCTCGTCGAGCGTGATGCGGCCGAAGTCCATCGCCACCGTGGTGGTGGTCTTGTCCGGCGCGTGCGTGAGGTCGTCGATGCCGGCTGACGCGGAGGTCATCACGGCTTCGGTGCGCAGCGGGTTGATCTCCGAGACGGCACCGACGAACGTGGTCTTGCCCACGCCGAATCCGCCCGCCACCACGATCTTCGCGGAGGTGGTGGCGCGGGCCGGACCGCTAGAGCTTCCGAAGTCCACTGAGCACCCTTTCAAGCAGTGTCACATCAGGCTGGCCGCCCGCGGCCTCGTCGCCGCCGGGCTGATGGATCGCGACGAGTCCGGCCTCGGCCAGGTCGGCGACGAGAATGCGGACCACCCCGAGCGGAATGGTCAGCAGCGCGGAGATCTCGGCAACCGACTTGACCTCGCGGCACAGCAGGCAGATCCGCTGGTGCTCGGGGAGCTGCCCGCGCAGCCGCTCCGGGTCGGCGGTGGTACTGACCAGCGCCTCGATGGCGAGCTGGTAGCGCGGCCTGGTCCGGCCGCCGGTCATGGCGTAGGGGCGGACCAGTCCTGAGGGCGTGCGTGAGCGGCCGGTGTCGTGCCGGTCCGGCTGCCCGCCGTGGCCCTGGCGTTCCTGGCCGTACTCCTGGCCGTAGTCCTGGCCCTGGTGGCCGTGGACCTGGTGCGCCTGGACCTCCTGGTGGCCGGGCGCGCCCGGGACCCGGCCCTGCGGTGGCGGGGCCTGCGGTGGGGCGTACGGCTGGATGCGCGGCTGGCGGTAGGGCGTGCCGGGCTGCCCGGGCCGCTGCTCCGGCTCGGGCTCGGCCGGGTAGCCGTACGGCTGCGCCGGCTGCTGGTGCTGGTTGCCGTACGGGTCTCCACCGGGGGAAGTGCTCACTGGTCCTCCTCCTGAAACGGCCGCGCGGCCGCCTGAGCACCTGGCAGGTGCCCGGGCCGGCCCGCGGCCCATGCATTAGTTGAGCAGGCTGCCCTGAAGTTCGGCGCGGAGGTCGGGGGTGAGGACGCTACCGGCCCGGTCGACGAGCAGGGCCATCTCGTAGCCCACCAGGCCGATGTCGCACTCCGGATGCGCCAGCACCGCA
>NZ_JBAGKC010000052.1:0-20447 GCF_037034245.1 Streptomyces sp. CA2R106 | reverse complement strand
TCCCCCCCCCCCCCCCCCCCCCCCCCCCCCCCCCCCCCCCCCCCCCCCCCCCCCCGAGGGGAGCAGTCCACTAGGCTGGCGCGGTGACGGATGAGCGGGAGCCGGTGCGGCCGTCGGGGGTGTGGGCCACGGCCGTGGAGGTGGCCCGGGTGCGGGCGCTGGAGAGCGAGCGGCACGACGCGCTGTTCCACGACCCGCTGGCACGGGCGTTCGCCGCCGCGGGCGGACGGTGGCCCGCTTCCGCGCCGCCGGCCGACGTCGCTGATGACGCGGCCGAGCGCCGGCGCCGGCTGGCCGTGGCGTCCTGGATCGTGATCAGGACGAGGTTCCTGGACGACCTGGTGCGGCAGGCGGCGGCGTCCGGGGTCCGGCAGGTCGTGCTGCTCGGCGCCGGACTGGACAGCCGGGCCTTCCGGCTGGAGTGGCCGCAGGGCACCCGGCTGTTCGAGGTCGACACCGCCGCGCCGCTGGACTTCAAGGCAGCGGTGCTGCGCCAGGAGCGGGCCGTCGCCCGCTGCGAGCGGAGCACCGTCGCGGCGGACCTGCGGGAGGACTGGCCGGCGGCGCTGGCCGCCGCGGGGCACGACCCGTCCGCGCCCACCGTGTGGGTCGCCGAAGGACTGCTGGTCTACCTGCCGCGGGACGCGGTGGAAGGGCTGGTGGCCCGGATCGGCGCGCAGTCGGCGGCCGGCAGCCGGATGGGGCTGACGCTGGCCGCGCGCGGCGCGGTGAGGCGCTTCGGCGCGGACGCCGCGCCGGGCTCGGCCACGTCCCTGTGGGTCTCGGAGGTGCCCGACGACCCGGTGGGCTGGCTGGCCGGGCACGGCTGGGACGCCGATGACCACACCCTGCGCGAGCTTGCCACCGCCTACGGCCGCCCGTACGGCGCCCCGCCGCACCGCGAGGAGCGGCTCGGCAGGCTGGTCTCGGCGGTCCGCCGGTAGCGCTCGGCGCGGCTGCGGGCGGCGCGGGGGCCGCCGCGGGCGGCGCGCAGGGCGGGCTACCCGGCCGCCGGGAGGAGGGTGAGCGGAGAACCAGGGGTGATGCGGCCCGGGCGGAGGACCTGCGCGTACACACCGGCACAGGGCTGCGGGTCGGAGTCGGGCATGGGGGCCACCCGGTTGTGGGCCGCCGGAACCCGCAGGGCGCCGGTGTCGCGCGGCAGGGCGCCGTGCCGAAGGGTCGGGATCGCGCAGCGCGGGGTGCGGGCGATGACCCGCAGCGTGAGGTGGTCGCCGATCCGCAGGTCCCGGCCGAGCCAGTCGTTCTCCACGAAGCCGCTCCCGGCGCCGTCGATCACGATGTTCGGCCGGTATCGCGCCACCGCCGGCGCCCCCTGCGGGCTCAGCTCCCCGATCCGGCGCAGCGTGGCCGAGGTGATCAGGTGCAGCGGGGCGAAGTCGAAGAAGGTGCCGGCGGGGGCGGCGCCGCCCAGCCGCCCCACGTCCACGCCGACGCGGGCGCGGACGCCCTCGCGCAGCACCTCGTCGGGGTGTGCCCGGTCCAGCTCCGCCCGCTCCGGCGGCCGGGCGGTCAGCGTGACGGGCTGCTCCAGGACGTCGGAGAGCCGCTGGTCCACGTCGGCGTCGGTGCTCCGCAGCTCCTTGCCGTCCGGCAGCAGAATCCGTACCGCCTCCGGTGCCGCCTCGGCGCTCAGCGTGAGCAGCCGCCGCCACAGCCTCGGGTTCTTCGCGCTGGCGACCTTGCCGCTGCCGCGGTGCACCAGCGCGAGCGCCCGGTCGTACGGCAGCCCGCGCTCGGTCACGTCGGCGGCGGCGACCGCCTCGCCGAGCATCGACTTCACGGGGTAGCGCAGCAGCGCCCCCACCACGGCAGCGGGCACAGCCTCGGGTCCGGTCACCGTGCAGAGCCTGCCCACCCCGGTTTTCCCGGTCAAGCCATATATCCCGTGCCGCACCGGTCCCCGCGTCCCGGGCAGCGCCCGCACTACCCTGGGAGACGAAGGAGAGGAGGTGCGTCATGCGCAAAGTAGCCGACTGCCGGGACTACCCGAGCGAGTCGAACTGCACCCTCACCATCTCCGGCGAGGAGGACGAGGTCGTCCGTGCCGCCAGCGAGCACGCGACATCCGTGCACGGCCACGACGACAGCCCTGAACTGCGCCAGCAGATCCGCGGCATGCTCAAGGACGAGGTCCCGCAGCACGTCTGACCCGCCCCCGGCGCCGGGCGGCCCGTCCCCGTCTCCCGCGCACGACCGGTACCCCTCTTTCCGTGCGCGGCCCGTACGCGGTACGCCCCGGCGCCGCCTCCTGCCGCCGCGGCGCCCGTCACCCGGTGGGCAGCCAGCCGACCTTCCCGGCGAGCAGCGCGTAGCCGACGAAGGCGACCGTGTCGATCAGCGAGTGCGCGGCGACCAGCGGCCCGATCCGGCCCCAGCGGCGGTAGAGCAGCACGAACACCACGCCCATCGCCATGTTCCCCACCATGCCGCCCACGCCCTGGTACAGGTGGTAGGACCCGCGCAGCACCGCGCTGGCGGCCAGCGCCGCGGTCGGCGACCACTTCAACTGGTCGAGCCGGCGCAGCAGGTACCCCACCACGATGACCTCTTCGAGCACCGCGTTCTGCACGGCGGAGGCGATCAGCACCGGGATGCGCCACCACACCGCCGGCAGCGACTCGGGCACCACCGTGAGGTTGAACCCGGCGGCCCGCGCGCCCAGGTAGAAGGCGAGCCCGGTGCCGCCGATCACCGCCGCGACCAGCGCGCCGCGGGCCAGGTCCCAGCGCGGCCGGGTGAGGTCGAAGCCGAGCGCGGGCATCCCGACCCGCTCGCGCGCCAGCAGGTGGGCGACCAGCGCGACCGGGACGAGCGCGGTGGCGATGTAGAACACCTGCCAGGCCAGGTCGAGCCAGGGGCGGCCGGGCGCCGCCGAACCCACCAGCGTCGCGGCCTGGTCCTTCAGCGCGCCCGGCCGGGTCACCGACCCGATGAAGCTGATCACCGCGGAGACGCCGCTCGCGCCGAGCGACAGCGCCAGCACGATCAGCGTCTCGCTGCGCAGCGTCCGCTCCTCCAGCAGCGGCTGCGGCCGCTCCGGCTGCCCGGCCTCGGCCTGTACTGATGCCTGCACGCGGTCCTCCCGTGTCGTCGTGGACACGATACGAAGATCCCGCCCGCCGCCCTACCACCGCACCACCCCGCCCCGGTGCCGCGCTCGCGCGGTGGGTGCGCCGCGCGAGCCTACGCCACCCGCCTGGGTCGTCATGTCCGCGACCGGTCCGCAGCGCGCCCCGGCACCCGTACGGCGGCAGGCGCGCGGCGGGGCGGGCAGCGGGTGTGCGGCGGGACGTACGGCGGGGGCCGGTCAGCCCGGGAGCGGCCAGGTGTGGACCGGGGCACCCTCGGTGGACAGGGCCCGGTAGCGCTGCGTCATCGCGGCGAGCGCCGCCCGGCGGTCCAGGCCGCGGTCGAGGTAGTGGTGGAAGGCGTCGGCCTGCCAGCGGGCGCCGTTCGTCCGGCGGCGGCAGCGCTGCTCGATGATGCCGAGGTAGTGGTCGCGGTCGGCCGGGTCGATGCCCCAGGCGTCCAGCCCGGCGGCGGCCAGCGGCAGCAGCTCGTCGCGGATCAGGTCGGCCGCCGGCACCTGGGCGAGCGCGGTGCCGCGCGGGCGCGGCCAGTGCAGCACCGCGTCCACGCCGTCCCGGCAGGCCGCGTCGAAGTTCGCGGCGGCGGCGCCGAACGGCAGCCGCTGCCAGACCGGCCGCGGCGCCTCGGCGAGCGAGCGCACCAGGCCGTAGTAGAACGCCGCGTTGGCGATGACGTCGGCGACTGTCGGCCCGGCGGGCATCACCCGGTTCTCCACCCGCAGGTGCGGCACCCCGTCGACGACCTGGTAGACCGGGCGGTTCCAGCGGTAGATCGTGCCGTTGTGCAAGGTCAGCTCGCGCAGTTCGGGCACCCCGCCCTCGTCGAGCACGCGCAGCGGGTCCTCCTCGTGGCAGATCGGCAGCAGCGAGGGGAAGTAGCGCAGGTTCTCCGCGAACAGGTCGGCCGCGGAGTCGATCCAGCGCTCGCCGAACCAGGTCAGCGGCCGCACGCCCTGGGCCCGCAGTTCCTGCGGGCGGGTGTCGGTGGCCTGCTGGAAGAGCAGCGGGCGGGTCTCGCGCCACAGTTCGCGGCCGAAGAGGAAGGGCGAGTTCGCCCCGATCGCCACCTGCGGCGCGGACACCGCCTGCGCGGCGTTCCACGCCGGGCCGAAGCGGCCCGGGGTGACCTGGAGGTGCATCTGCATGGAGGTGCAGGCCGCCTCGGGCGCGATCGAGGCGGAGGTGTAGACGAGGTGCTCGACGCCCTCGATGTCGAGGGTGATGTCCTCGCCGCGCATGGCGAGGATGCGGTCGTTGAGCAGGGTGTAGCGGTCGGCGCGGGAGAGGTTCGCCGAGACCAGGTCCTGGGCCTGGAGGGTGGGCAGGATGCCGATCATCACGATGCCGGCGCCGACCTCGCCGGCCATCCGGTCGGCGTAGCCGAGGCCGGTGCGCAGTTCCTCGGCGAGCCGGTCGAGGACCCGGCCGGAAAGCGCGTGCGGCGCGATGTTCACCTCGATATTGAACTGGGCCAGCTCGGTCTGGAAATCACGGCTCGCGATGCGCTCCAGCACCTCTTCGTTCATCATGCGGGGCAGCCCGCGGGAATCCGCGAGATTCAATTCGATCTCCAGGCCCATGAGATTGCGCGGCCGGTCGAAGCGCTTCTCCGCCAGCAGCCGCTCCAGCCCCAGCAGGCACTGCTGGAGCTTGTTCCGGTACATGCGCCGGTCGGCCAGGTCGAACGCCCCGGCCGCGACCTTCTCCCCCATCGAAGCGTCCCTCCTCGTGCGGGTCCTCACGGGAGGATGCCCCATGGAACTGATCGATAACGCCCACCTCGACCGGGTGTGCACGCTACGCTTGCCGTAGTGGCCGACAGCGGGCACGTGCCGATGGCACATTCGGCCCAGGACACGGCGGGAAATCCCGCCTATTGGCACCGTATGTTTCCGGCCGACCGTACACCGCGGAAATCGCCGACGACCGCGCGGCAACCTGCGGTAATGTCGGCTGCGGCCGTCCGGAGGAAGGCGGATTACCGCCTTGCGGGTAATGCCGACGGCCGGTAGATGAAACATGGAGCGAACATACGTCGTATAAACTCCGCGCACGAGGCAGAGTATCCGCCGTCGCCGGGCGAGCTTGAGCAGTAACCCTCACCAGGTACTGACCGCGGCCGTCCGCATCTCGCCCGCACCGCTTTGTGCCCGCACCACGTGTCTCCCAGTGAGAGGCGACAACACCATGCCGCTGCTTGTCCCCCCAGCACCCGCACCCGCCCTGTTGAGCGTCCTGGCGGCGCTCAGTTCGCCCACCGCGGTCCTGGAAGCCCGTACCCCCGCCCTGCGCACCGCGGAGGGGCCGCTGGACGCCGAACACCCCCTGCCGGTCCATGTGTTCGAACCCGCGTCGGTGCCCGGCGGCCTGCCCCACGCGCGGCTGGCCGGCTGGCGGTTCCATATCAGGGCGGGGGCCCGGGTGGCCGCGGCGGGCGAGACCGTGGCGACCCCCGACGGATGGGTGTTCTCGCGCTTCTCCGAGGGCCCCTACTTGGCCTCCACCGAGCGCGCGCTGCGCCAGGCCGAACCGCTGCCGGCCACCTACCAGCCGCACCTGCTGTCGGTGCCGAGCCGTTACATGATGGCGCTGTGGCTGCACTCGGTGCCGCGGGCCGACGCCGCCACCGCGCAGCCGGACCCGGCCGACCTGGTCATCCCGCTGGCCCCGGCGCCGCCCGGGATCGCCTCGCACCGGGTGTACCGGATCGTGGAGATGGCGCCGCTGCTCAACAGCTGGCTCGCCCCGCCGCCGCTGGCCGGCTCGCCCGCGTAGCCCGCAGAGCACGCCTTCGGCACGAGCGGAGCCGGTTTCCCCGGGCGCGGCAAGGCCCGGGGAAACCGGCTTTCGTTGCCCCCGTCGCACTCCCCGTCAGGCGCCTGCCGCGGCCAGCGGCCGGTGCGGCGCGATGATCTGCCCGTCGGGCAGGATCTCCCCGGTGTCCTCGAAGAGCAGCACCCCGTTGCACAGCAGGCTCCAGCCCTGCTCCGGGTGGTGGGCCACGATCAGGGCGGCCTCACGGTCGGCGCTGTCGGCGGTGGGGCACTGCGGCTCGTGCTTGCACATGGTCACTGGTGTCTTTCGCTGCGAGAGGTGAATGGTGCGGTCGGTCGCGTGGCCTGCCTGGCTCATGTGGGTCCCCCGTTCTCGCGCGGCCGGTCCCAGTCTTGCGCCCCGGACGGCCTTCCGCAGGTGTTTCACGTGCGCGCTGCTCATTGGTGCAGGACGCGCCATCCGCGCGGCCGGTTGCGGACACGAAGGCGGCGCTTTCCGCCCGTTTCCGGGTCGGAAGGCGCCGCCTTCCCACAGTGCGGCCGCGGGGCCGGTCAGCCCTCGTAGGCGTCCAGCGGCGGGCAGGAGCAGACCAGGTTGCGGTCGCCGAACGCCCCGTCGATCCGGCGCACCGGCGGCCAGTACTTGTCCGCGGGGTGCACGCCGGCGGGGAAGACGGCCTCCTGGCGGCTGTAGGGGTGCTGCCAGTCGCCGCCGAGGGCGGCCGCGGTGTGCGGGGCGGAGCGCAGCGGGTTGTCGTCGGCGGGCCACTCCCCCGCGCCGACCCGGTCGATCTCGCCGCGGATCGCGATCATCGCCTCGCAGAACCGGTCGAGTTCGGCGAGGTCCTCGCTCTCGGTGGGCTCGATCATCAGGGTGCCGGCCACCGGGAAGGACATCGTCGGGGCGTGGAAGCCGTAGTCGATGAGCCGCTTGGCGACGTCGTCGACGCTGACGCCGGTGTCCTTGGTCAGCTGCCGCAGGTCGATGATGCACTCGTGGGCGACCAGGCCGCCGGGGCCGGTGTAGAGCACCGGGTAGTGCGCCTCCAGCCGCTTGGCGACGTAGTTGGCGCTCAGTACGGCGATCTGGGTGGCCTGCCTGAGGCCCTCGGCGCCCATCAGCCGGACGTACGTCCAGGAGATCGGCAGGATGCCCGCCGAGCCCCACGGCGCGGCGGAGACCGGGCCGACGCCGGTGGCCGGGCCCGCCTGCGGCTGGAGCTGGTGGTTGGGCAGGTGCGGGGCGAGGTGGGCGCGGACCGCGACCGGGCCGACGCCGGGGCCGCCGCCGCCGTGCGGGATGCAGAACGTCTTGTGCAGGTTCAGGTGGGAGACGTCGGCGCCGAAGCGGCCCGGCCGGGCGAGCCCGACCAGCGCGTTGAGGTTGGCGCCGTCCACGTAGACCTGGCCGCCCGCGTCGTGCACGGCCGCGCAGATGTCGGTGATGTGCTCCTCGAACACGCCGTGCGTGGAGGGGTAGGTGACCATCAGCACGGCGAGCCGGTCGCGGTGCTGCTCGATCTTCGCCCGCAGGTCGTCGACGTCCACGTCGCCGTCCTGGCCGGTCTTGACGACGACCACGCTCATCCCGGCCATCACCGCGCTCGCGGCGTTGGTGCCGTGCGCGGAGGACGGGATCAGGCAGACCGTGCGGTCCAGGTCGCCGGCCGCGCGGTGGTAGGCGCGGACCGCGAGCAGCCCGGCCAGTTCGCCCTGCGACCCGGCGTTGGGCTGGAGGCTGACCTTGTCGTAGCCGGTGATCGCGGCGAGCTGGTCCTCCAGGCCGTGGATCAGGCTGAGGTAGCCCTCGGCCTGGTCGGCGGGCGCGAAGGGGTGCAGCGCGCCGAACTCCGGCCAGGTGACCGGCTCCATCTCAGTGGTCGCGTTGAGCTTCATGGTGCACGAGCCCAGCGGGATCATGCCGCGGTCCAGGGCGTAGTCGCGGTCGGCGAGCCGGCGCAGGTAGCGCAGCATCGAGGTCTCGCTGCGGTGCCGGTGGAAGACGGGGTGGGTGAGGTAGTCGCCGGTGCGCAGCAGCGCGGCCGGCAGCGCGTCGGCGGTGGCCGCGTCGAGGGCGTCGAGGTCGGCGGTGTCCGCGGTGTCCGCGCCGAACGCGGCGAGCACCGAGGTGAGCGCGGCGCGGTCGGTGGTCTCGTCGCAGGCGATGCCGACGTGGTCGGCGTCGGTCTGCCGCAGGTTGACGCCCGCGGCGCGGGCGGCGGCCACCACGTCGGCGGCCCGGCCCGGCACCCGGGCGGTCAGGGTGTCGAAGAACGCGTCCTCGACGACCTCCACGCCGGCCGCGCGCAGGCCCGCGGCGAGCACCGCGGCGTAGCGGTGGGTGCGGCGCGCGATGGCGGCCAGCCCGTCGGGGCCGTGGTAGACGGCGTACATGCCGGCCATCACGGCGAGCAGCACCTGCGCGGTGCAGATGTTGCTGGTGGCCTTCTCCCGGCGGATGTGCTGCTCGCGGGTCTGGAGGGCGAGGCGGAAGGCGGTGTCGCCGTCGGCGTCGACCGACACGCCCACCAGGCGGCCGGGCAGGTTGCGGGCGTAGGCGTCGCGGACGGCCATGTAGCCGGCGTGCGGGCCGCCGAAGCCCATGGGGACGCCGAAGCGCTGGGTGGTGCCGACCGCGATGTCCGCGCCGAGCTCGCCGGGCGGGGTGAGCAGGGTCAGCGCCAGCAGGTCGGCGGCCACGGTGACGATCGCGCCCAGCTCGTGCGCCTGCTCGATCACCGGCCGCAGGTCGCGGACGGCGCCCGAGGCGCCCGGGTACTGGAGCAGCACACCGGTCACGCCGCGCTCGGCGACGTCGGCGGGGATGCCGGCGGACAGGTCGGCGGTGACGACCTCGACGCCGGTCGGTTCGGCCCGGGTCCGGATCACCGCCAGGGTCTGCGGGAAGGTGTCGGCGTCGACCAGGAAGACGCCGTTCTTGACCTTGCCGACCCGGCGGGACAGCGCCATCGCCTCGGCGGCCGCGGTGCCCTCGTCCAGCAGGGAGGCCCCGGAGGTGGGCAGGCCGGTGAGATCGGCGACGACGGTCTGGAAGTTCAGCAGCGCTTCGAGGCGGCCCTGGGAGATCTCCGGCTGGTACGGGGTGTAGGCGGTGTACCAGGCGGGATTCTCCAGCACGTTGCGCAGGATGACCGGCGGGGTGAAGGTGCCGTAGTAGCCCAGGCCGATCATCGGGGTGAGCACCTGGTTGCGGTCGGCGAGCGCGCGCAGCTCGGCGAGCGCCTCGGCCTCGGTGACGGCGGCCGGCAGGGCGAGCGCCTCGGTGCTCTTGATGGTGTCGGGGACGGCCGCGGCGGTCAGTTCGTCCAGCGAGCCGTAGCCGACCTGGGCGAGCATCTTGGCCTGCGCCTCGACGTCGGGACCGATGTGGCGGCGGGCGAAGGGCCGGCCTGCTTCCAGCTCGGCGAGGGTGGTTCGGCGGTCACTCATCTTCGGGGGCCTCCTGGTCCGTGACGACCTTCGGGGGGTGCCGCCAGGGCACCCGTACGGCCTCCCCCTCTGTCATCACAACCTGAGAGCTTCACCGCCCCGGCCCACAGGGCGGCTTTCACCGTCGGTGAGGACGCGTCCCGGCGGCCGCTCTGCTTCCGGGACAGGTCCTGCTTTCCAGAGTGACCTCACCCGAGCGGTACGGATGCCTGAGAGTTTCCGGGGAGGATTTGCTCCTTCGGCGCCCTCCGCCAACCGCCGCCAGGCGGGGTTCTCGGAGGACTCTCCCGCACGGGGTCGACGGCCGCTGTCCAGCCTACCAGCGCGTTCCGAACAGGGGTCGGAACAGGTGCCGAGTCGACACCGCCCCGGTTGTGGCCTTGGGTAGGTACCAGCGGCCGCCGTACGGCGGCGGCCTGGGGTTGGTTGGACTGGTTGGAGGGACCGTGCAGACCGACATCGATCCGCGCAGCCTGATCGGCCGCCGCGCCTTCGACCGTGACGGGACGAGGATCGGCACGGTGGACGAGGTCTACCTCGACGACGCGACCGGCACACCGGAGTGGGCCGCGGTGCGCACCGGCCTGTTCACCCGGGACGCCTTCGTGCCGCTCGGCCCGAGCGAGCTGGACGGCGACAAGCTGCGGGTGCCGTACGAGAAGGCGCTGATCAAGGACGCCCCGGACTTCGGGGTGGGCCGGCACCTGTCGCCCGAGCAGGAGTTGCAGCTCTACCACCACTACGGGATGGACGTGCCACGCTCGGCGGCCGAGCCGGCGCCGTCCGGGGACTTCGGGGAGCTGGCCGACGAGGAGTGAGCCTGCTGGGCGGCCAGCGGCAGCGGGTCGCTGCGGCGCAGCGCCGGGTCGTCCACGGGGAAGGTGCGCACCCGGCCGGGCACGGTGTCGGTGGGCACCTCGAAGCGGACCGTCACCCGGCCGACGCCGCTGCCCTGCACCCATCCGGCGCCGTAGCTGTCGTGGGTGACGTCATGGCCGGGCATCCAGCGGTCGGCCCGTTCGGCCGCGGGCGGCGGGCTGCTGGGCAGCGGCTCGGGGGCGTCCGGCTCGGTGCCGCCGTGCAGCGCGCGCTCGCCCTCGGCCTGCGCGAACAGGTCCTCCTGCGTGAAGTCGGCAAGCCCCGCCACGCCCACCCCGAGCAGCCGCACCCCGCCGGTGGTGTCCACGGCCTCCACCAGCCGGCGGGCGGTCTCGCGGACGACGGCCGGGTCGTCGGTGGGGGCGCGCAGCGTCTCGGAGCGCGTGAGGGTGGAGAAGTCGTACCGCCGGACCTTCACCACGACGGTGCGGCCGGAGCGGCCCGCGCCGCGCAGCCGCTGCACGCAGCGCTCGGCGAGCCGGTCGATCTCGTACCGCACATGGGCGCGGTCGGTGAGGTCGCTGTCGAAGGTGTCCTCGACGGAGATGGACTTGACGTCGCGGTCGGCGACCACGGGGCGGTTGTCAACACCGGCGGCCATGGCGTGCAGGCCCGCGCCGTGGGCCTTGCCGAGCAGCCGCACCAGCTCCGCCTCGCCCGCCTGGGCGATCTCGGCGACGGTGAGGATGCCGGCCCGGCGCAGGTGCTCGGCGGTGGCCGGGCCGACGCCGGGCAGGGTGCGCACCGGCATCGGGTCCAGCAGCGCCCGCTCGGTGCCCGGCTCGACCACGACCAGGCCGTCCGGCTTGGCCTGCTCCGAGGCGATCTTCGCCAGCAGCTTGGAGCCGGCCAGCCCGACCGAGGCGGTCAGGCCGGTGGCGGCCTTGATGTCGGCGCGCAGCCCGCGCGCCACGGCCCGCGGGTCGTCGGCGTAGGCGCCGGCTTCCAGGTCGAGGAACGCCTCGTCCACGCTCAGCGGCTCTATCAGCGGTGACGCCTCGCGCAGCAGGCCCATCACGATCTCGCTGATCTGCCGGTAGAGGCCGAACCTCGGCACGAGGTAGGCCGCGTTCGGGGCCAGCCGGCGGGCGTGGGCCATCGCCATGGCGGAGTGGACGCCGTGCACACGTGCCTCGTAGGACGCGGTCGACACCACGCCGCGGGGTCCCAGGCCGCCGACCACCACCGGCTTGCCCCGCAGGCTCGGCTTGGACGCCTGCTCGACCGCGGCGAAGAACGCGTCCATGTCCAGGTGCAGGATCGTCGGCGCACTTCTCACACACCCAAGCCTCCCGCATCCCACCGACAGCAGCCGTACAGGTGTACGGCGACGGCGGGTCGCGGCCGGGGCGTACGGGTGGGGCCAGGTCCTTACGGGGCGGGGCTTTATCGGCCGGGCTTTACCGGCCGGGCCTTGGGGGCTGGCCTGTCACGGGCCGGAGGCACCTGCGGCCGGGGCTCAGACCGCCTTGTTGCGGCGCCGGGCCAGTTCGTCGGCCGGATTGTGGCCGATCAGGGTCTCGCCGGTGTCCACGCGCTCGCCGTGCATCTGCGACAGCGCGCTCTCCACGTCGCGCCACACGACGCCGACGGCGATCCCGAAGATGCCCTGGCCGCCCTGGAGGAGCTGCACCACCTCGTCGGGCGAGGTGCACTCGTAGACGGTCGCGCCGTCGCTCATCAGGGTCATCCGGGCCAGCTCGCCCGGGCCGACCGAGCGCAGGTGCTGGACGGCGGTGCGGATGTTCTGCAAGGAGACGCCGGTGTCCAGCAGCCGCTTGACGATCTTGAGTACGACCACGTCGGAGAAGCCGTACAGCCGCTGGGTGCCCGAGCCGTAGGCCGGGCGCACGCTGGGCTCGACCAGGCCGGTCCGGGCCCAGTAGTCGAGCTGGCGGTAGGTGATGCCCGTCGCGGCGCAGGCCGCGGGGCCCCGGTAGCCGACCTGCTCGGGCGGCGTCTCGGCCGGCGGGCCGCCGTCGGCGCCCACCGCCGCGGGAGCCAGTGTCCCCCGGGCCGGATACGGGCCGCCGGTCGCCAAACCGTCGCCGGTACTTCTCACGACGCCCTCCGTCCCCTTCGCGTCCACTGGCCGCGTGCACGTGCCACCGGACTTTCCCTCTGACGGTAGGCAGTCGTCACACGTGCGTCAACGATCGCCACGCTCGGCACGCCGAGTGAAATTCACCCCAGGAGTGGTTTGATCTGATTGCACGGCGGGAACCCAGTTCCGAATGCCCCCGCGGCGGCAATATTGCCCCCATCCGGGCAGCCCGCAGCGGCCCGGCCCGCGAGCCGGGCCCACCGCCGCACGGCGGCGACGTCCGGGCCTACTGGTTGCTGGTCCCGAAGTCCTCGGGCGAGATCTGGTCGAGGAACTCGCGGAACTTCTCGACCTCGTCCTCCTGCTCGTCCGGGATCGCGATCCCCGCGTCGTCCAGCACACCTTCGCTGCCGTAGATCGGCGTACCGGTGCGCAGGGCGAGCGCTATGGCGTCGGACGGGCGGGCACTGACCTCGACCCCGCCGGCGAAGACCAGCTCCGCGTAGAACACGCCGTCCCTCAGGTCGGTGATACGCACCTCCGTCAGCGTCTGTCCCACCGCCTCGAGCACGTCCTTGAAGAGGTCGTGAGTCAGCGGTCGCGCAGGGGTCATGCCCTGCTGCGCGAATGCGATGGCCGTCGCCTCTCCCGGCCCGATCCAGATGGGCAGGTACCGGTCGCCTCCTACTTCACGCAGGAGCACGATCGGTTGGTTGGAGGGCATTTCGACCCGGACACCCACAACGTCGAGCTCGTTCACACAGCAACCCTAGGCCGTGCCCGCGGGGTTTGGGTAGTCGGGCAGGCCCCGGGCGCGGCCCGAAAGCCATCCGGAGCCCCCTCCGCCAGGCGGTTCTCCCCCTGCCGGCCGCCCCGGGCGGCACTTCCGGCCGCGATCCGGCCGAAATCCGGTGCCCGTCGGCCGCCGGAGGGTCAGTCCAGCCGGACCCGCAGCGCCGACTGCACCATCGCCGCGTGCAGCCGCACCGACAGCGTGGCCAGCTCCCGGGCGGTCGCCTCCGCGTGCAGCCGCGTCTGCGGGTTGCGGTGCAGCCGCAACGGCGCCACCACCTGCTCGACCAGGCCCGCCTCCCGCTCGGCGGCCGCCTTCACCGCGCGCAGATGGCGCGGCTCCAGCCCGAACCGGCCGAGGTCCACGATCAGCCGGGCCACGTTCACCGCGTCGGCGTCGTAACCGCCCCGGGAGTCCGCCGCGATCAGCCCGTACGACTCCCACTCCGCGAGCGCGTCGCCGTCGGCCCCCGTGGCGGCCAGCAGCTCGTCCCGGCCGATCCGCATCCGCGCGGGCTCCTCGGGCTCCAGGGAGCCCTCCAGCGCCTCACGCGACTCACCCGGGCCGGGCAGCGCGACCGGCTCGCCCCGGTCCATGGCGTCCAGGTGCTCCCGGATCACCCGCAGCGGCAGGTAGTGGTCGCGCTGCACCCGCAGGACGTACGCCAGGCGGTCGACATCCGCCCCGTTGAACTTCCGGTACCCCGAGGGGGTGCGCTGCGGCTCCACCAGCCCCTCCGCCTCCAGGAAGCGGATCTTGGAGATGGTGACCTCGGGGAACTCGTCCTGCAACCGGGAGAGCACCGCGCCGATGCTCAGCAGGGCGCCGTCGTCCCCGGCGGAGACGGCGGCGGTGCCGTCACCGGCACCGCCTGACGTTCTCGGCATGCACACCTTCCCTGGGACCGTGCGGCGGGAGGGTCAGACACCCGCCTGGCTCGCGTAGAAGACCAGCCGGTACTTGCCGATCTGCACCTCGTCCCCGTTGGACAACTGCACCGCGTCGATCCGCTCCCGGTTGACATAGGTGCCGTTGAGGCTGCCGACGTCGGAGACGGTGAACACGCCGTCGGCGCCGCGCCGGAACTCCACATGGCGGCGCGAGACCGTCACGTCGTCCAGGAAGATGTCGCTCTGCGGGTGCCGGCCGGCGGTGGTCAGCTCGCCGTCCAGCAGGAAGCGGCTGCCGGAGTTCGGTCCGCGCCGCACCACCAGCAGGGCCGAACCCGGCGGCAGCGCCGCCACGGCCGCCTGCGCCTCCGGGGAGAGCGACGGCATCGGGGTCTGCCCCGTCGCCTCCGCCTCGTACGCCTCGATGCTCGAGATCGAGATCGTCGACGTGGTCTCCGAGGGCCGCTCGAAGGGCGCCGCGGCCTGCCCGCCGCGCAACGGAGCGCCGCAGTTGTTGCAGAACCGGCTCGCCGCCGCGTTCTGGTGCCCGCACCTGCCGCAGACCAGCACGCCGTGCTCACCACCCGTGTCCGAGGCCGACGATTCCCCGAAACCTATGCGCGGGGCCGAACCGGGGTCAACAGGCGCCACGCCGGGCGCAGCCGAAAACCCGCCGCCCTCCTGCGACGGGTCCGCGCGGAACAGCGGACGCTCGGCCGGCTGGCCGACGTCCTCCGCCCCGCTCCGCGGCGCACGGTGGCGTGCCGTGGCCGGGTCACCCGACTGGCGGGCGCTCTTGCCGAACAACTTCCCAAACAACTTCACGGGCGATTCCCCTTGAAAGAAGCAGACCCGCCCGTGGGGCAGGACGAACTCTCACTACTCACAGTTTCCACCACTCAGCACCCGGCCAGATCCCCGACCCCATCCTCACTGGGATGACCGAGCGTAGTCAGGCTGCTTCGACGGCCGCAAGGCGTCCACGACGATCTTCTGCGACCTGACCACATCAGCACTCGCCTGCTCCTTCTCCAGCGTCTGCACCACCCCTCCGGGGATGTTCAGCGCCGGCTCGAGGTCCGGTGGGTTGCCGATGACTTTGAAGACGTACGGCTGGGCCAATTGGTGCCCGTCGACCAGCACACTGTCGGTGCCGTCGGTGAAGTAAGTGTCGCTGACGACACGTACGTTGTTGACCTGGATCGCCTCCGCGCCGGCCGCACGCAGCTCCTGGACGGTGTCCAGCAGCGAGTCGGCCTCGACCTGGCCGTGCGGGTCCCTGACCGTCAGGGTGATCCCCGGGCCCTGAGCCGCCACCGTACCGGCCAGCACGCCGAGTTCCCGCGCCTTCTCCTGCGTCTGCTTGAGCGCCTCGGCGGCCTGGTCGGAACTGGTCTCCAACTCGCTGCGCTGGTTCTCCAGTCCGCGCTTCTCGTCCTGGAGCCGCTGGCCGCGGTTGTCCAACTCGGTCAGGATGCGGACCAGGTCCTCCTGGCGCGCCCCGCGCAGCGTGCTGTTGTCGTCGCTGGTGGTGCGCACCTGGATGGCCAGCCCCAGCCCCAGCACGAACAGCAGCACCGCGACGATGAGTTGGGCGCGGGTCAGCCGCGGCGGCCACAGCCCGGCCAGCAGGCGCTGCCGCCCGCTCCCCGGTGCGGCGGCCGGCTTCTCCCGCTCCTGCTCCCCCGCACCCGGCTGCACGCCGCAGTCCCCGTTCTCCTGGTTCTCCTGCTCGTCGCTCATCCGGACCTCACGCCCGGAAGACGTGCCGGCGGATCGCGGCGGCGTTGGAGAAGATCCGGATGCCGAGGACAACCACCACACCGGTCGACAGCTGCGCGCCGACCCCGAGCTTGTCGCCCAGGAAGACGATCAGCGCCGCCACCACCACGTTGGACAGGAAGGAGACCACGAAGACCTTGTCGTCGAAGATGCCGTCCAGCATGGCACGCAGCCCGCCGAAGACGGCGTCGAGCGCGGCCACGACGGCGATCGGCAGGTACGGCTCGACACCCGAGGGCACCACCGGGCGCACCACCAGCCCGACCACGACCCCCACGACGAGGCCAAGTACGGCGATCACTTCGTCAACCCTTCCCGTTGGACGGCGTCTTCGGCGGCGTCGTGGACGCGCCCGGTGTGGCGTACCGCAGGATCAGCGAGGGCGCGGCGGGCAGGTGTACGTCCCCCTGCACGCTCAGGCTCGACCTGATGCCGTAGTTCGCCACCAGCACGTGCAGGTAGTCCCCGTCCGCGCTGTGCTGGAACGCCGTGCCCAACCGCTTCCCGTCCCCGATCGCCAGCACCGTGTACGGCGGCACCAGCGGCTTGTTGTCGACCAGTATGGCGTCCCCGGCGGCCCGGATCGCCGACAGCGCCGTCAGCCGCTCGCCGTTGACCGAGATCGCCTCGGCGCCCGAGTCCCACAGCCCGTTGACCACGTGCTGCATGTCGCGGTCGCGGACCCGCCCGGTGTCGGAGAAGCCACTGCTCTCCCGCGGGCCGCCGGTGCCCCCTTCAGAGGCTTCCTCGGCGTCGTTGACGACCAGCTTCACCCCCGGGCCGTGCACCGGCGTGGCGGCGGCGAGCAGTTCGACCAGCCGCTCCCCGCCGTCGCCCTTCCGCTTCAACGCGGCCTGCTGCTCCGCGGAGACGGTGGCACGCAGCGCGTCGACGTTCTGCTGCAACCCGTCGGTGCTCTTGGTCTCGGTCCGGATACGGTCGATGAGGTTCTGCCGCTCCTTGGCGACCGTGGGCGCCGACACCCGCGCCTGCGCGGCACCGAGCGTCACCACCAGCGCGGCCAGCACCAGACCGGCCGCCAGCCCCAACTTCCCGCCCAGCGCCTTCGGCAGCCGCGACGTGCCGACCTGCCCGCGCCGGGCCGCGGCCTGCGCGTACCCGTCGTCGAGGCTGTGCTCGATGATGTTCGTCAGCAGCGACATCGACGCGTCGAGGCGTCGCGGGGCGGCCCCGGGCACGGGGTTACTCCGATCGGGTTGCTGCTGCGGCATGCCGCACATCGTCGCACGTCGCGGCGCCCACTTCCGAACGGGCCCCCGCCGACGCGCCGTTCACACCGCGCGACCGGTTCGGGTCGGCCCCGGTCGGCATTCCGACCGCAGTGCTGCCGGAAGCCGACCGGTTGCCGATCACCCGCCGATCACCTACCGGTCACCTGCCGACCGGTCGCGGTACCCGCCAGGGACCCTCGGAACCGGTCACGGACCGGCGCTCTCCACCACCTCGGACCACTCGTCCAGCAGCGCCTGCGCGGACGCGTCGTCCGGCCCCTCGGCCCACAGGTGCGTGACGGCCTCCGCCGGGTCCGGCAGCACCATCACCCACCGGCCGTCGGACTCCACCACCCGCACCCCGTCGGTGGTGTCCACCGACCGGTCGCCGGCCTCCTCGACCACCCGCCGCATCACCGAGCCCTTCACCGCCCACGGCGTCGGCACGTCCCGCTTGAGCACGTGCGCCTTGGGGATACGGGCGTCGATCTGGCTCAGCGTGAGCTGCGTCCTGGCCACCAGGCCGATCAGCCGCACGAACGCCGCCGTGCCGTCGAAGACACTGCTGAACTCGGGCACCATGTAAGCGCCGCGCCCGTCACCGCCGAAGATCGTGCCCTCGTCCCGGCCCACCCGCGTCAGGTCGTCCGGCGACGTCGTCGTCCACGTCACCTGGGTGCCGTGGTAGGCGGCGACCTGCTCGGCGATCCGAGTGGTGGTCACCGGCAGCGCCACCCGGCCGCTGCGCCGCTCCGCCGCCACCAGGTCGAGCAGCACCAGCAGCGCCCGGTCGTCCTCCACGATCCGGCCCCGCTCGTCGACCAGCGACATCCGCTCGCCGACCGGGTCGAAGCGCACCCCGAACGCGGCACGCGCCGAGGAGACGATCTCACCGAGCCGCACCAGCCCGGCCCGGCGGCTCTGCTCGGTCTCGGTCGGCCGCGCCTCGTCCAGCCCGGGGTTGATGGTCAGCGCGTCCACGCCCAGCCGGCCGAGCAGGCTCGGCAGCACCAGACCCGCGCTGCCGTTGGCCGCGTCCACCACGACCTTCAGCCCGGCGTCGGCGATCCCGGTGGTGTCCACCGCCCGCAGCAGCGCACCGGTGTACGAGTCGAAGACCGTCGCGGGGAAGGTCAGGTCGCCGATCTCGCCGGGGAACGCCCGGCGGTACTCCTGCCGCGAGAACACCCGGTCCAGCTTGCGCTGCCCGGCACCCGACAGGTCCGCGCCGCGCTCGTCGAAGAACATGATGTCCAGCGAGTCAGGGCGCCCGGGGCTGGTTCTGATCATGATGCCGCCGGCACTGCCGCGCGCGGTCTGCTGCCGGGCCACCGGCATCGGCACGTTCTCCAGGTCGCGGACGTCGATCGCGCTCGCCTGGAGCGCCGAGATGACCGCCCGCTTCAGCGCCCGGGCACCGCGGGAGTGGTCACGGGCCGTGGTGACCGTGGCGCCCTTCTTCAGCGTCGTCGCGTACGCGCCCGCCAGCCGTACCGCCAACTCCGGGGTGATCTCCACGTTCAGGATGCCGGAGACGCCGCGCGCGCCGAACAGGTGCGCCTGGCCGCGGGACTCCCAGATCACCGAGGTGTTCACGAACGCGCCGGCCTCGACGGTCTTGAACGGGTAGACCCGTACGGTGCCCGCGATGATCGACTCCTCGCCGATCAGGCACTCGTCGCCGATGACCGCACCCTCGTCGATCCGCGCGGCCCGCATCACGTCGGTGTTCTTGCCGATGACGCAGCCGCGCAGGTTCGTCTGCGGACCGACGTAGACGTTGTCGGCGATCACCGCCTTGTGCAGGAACGCGCCGGTCTTGACCACGACGTTGGAACCGATGACGCTGTGCTCGCGGATCTCCGCGCCGGCCTCGACCTTCGCGTAGTCACCGATGTAGAGCGGACCGCGGAGCGTCGCGTCCGGGTGCACGTCGGCACCCTCGGCGACCCACACGCCGGGCGAGATCTCGAAGCCGTCGATGTCGACGTCGACCTTGCCCTCCAGGACGTCCGCCTGGGCCTTCACATAGCTCTCGTGGGTGCCCACGTCCTCCCAGTAGCCCTCGGCGACGAAGCCGTAGACCGGCTTGCCCTCCTTCATCAGCTGCGGGAAGACATCGCCGGACCAGTCCACCGGAACATCGGGCTCGACGTAGTCGAACACCTCGGGTTCCATCACGTAGATACCGGTGTTGACGGTGTCCGAGAAGACCTGGCCCCAGGTCGGCTTCTCCAGGAAGCGCTCGACCTTGCCGTCGTCGTCGATGATGGTGATGCCGAACTCCAGCGGATTCGGCACCCGGGTCAGGCACACCGTGACGAGGGCGCCCTTCTCCTTGTGGAACGCGATCAGTTCGGTCAGGTCGAAATCCGTCAGGGCGTCGCCCGAGATCACCAGGAACGCGTCGTCCTTGAGCGCCTCCTCGGCGTTCTTGACGCTGCCCGCCGTTCCCAGCGGCTTTTCCTCGTTGGCGTAGGAGAGCTCCATGCCCAATTCCTCGCCGTCCCCGAAGTAGTTCTTCACCAGGGACGCCAGGAACTGGACGGTGACCACTGTCTCGGTGAGCCCGTGCCGCTTGAGCAGATTGAGAACGTGCTGCATGATGGGGCGATTCACCACCGGCAGCAGCGGTTTCGGCATACTCGACGTCATGGGGCGAAGGCGTGTGCCCTCGCCGCCGGCCATTACAACCGCCTTCATATGGAAACGTCCTCCTCGTGACTCAGCCAGCCGTGGCGTCCGTCCTGACAAGTCGCCGGACCTGCACCACATAGAGGAACCCTGCCCACCAGTACAGGGTCGTACCCCAACCCGCGAACGCCCAGCCGAAAACAGTCGCCACGCTCGCGACCCACCCGCTGCCGTCGCTCAACAGCAGCAGCGGAAAGGCGTACATGAGGTTGAAGGTAGCCGCTTTCCCGATGAAGTTCACCTGGGGTGGGCCGTAGCGGTGCCTCCGCAGAATCAGCAGCATCACCGCCATCATGGCCTCCCGGGCCAGCAGCAGCACGGTGAGCCACAGCGGCAGGATGCCGCGCCAGGTCAGGCCCACCAGGGTGGACAGCACGTACAGGCGGTCGGCCGCGGGGTCCAGCACCCGGCCCAGTTCGCTGATCTGATTCCAGCGCCGGGCCAGCTTGCCGTCGAGGTAGTCACTCACCCCGCTGAAGGCGAGCACGAGGAGTGCCCATCCGTCGGCCTTCGGCCCGCCGAACTCGGGCCACAGAATCAGCCACAGGAACACCGGAACACCGACCAGGCGCGCCATACTCAGGATGTTGGGGATCGTGAAGATCCGATCCGTTTGCACCCGTGTCTCCTGGACCTCCACCGGGGCCCCTCCTGCTGATGTCTGTGCGTGTACGTTTGGCTGCCGGCAGCTACGATCCCGAGGGGCCCCGTGCCGATGTCGCGGGCCGACTCTACCCCAGGGCCGGAAATGACAAAGGCCCGGCCTCGGATTCATCATCCGAGGCCGGGCCCCAAT
>NZ_JBAGKC010000051.1:0-21395 GCF_037034245.1 Streptomyces sp. CA2R106 | reverse complement strand
ACCCACCCGCACCCGTCCCCGCCCCTTCGTCCGATCCCCGTTCCCCCGCGGTCCCTTCGCACAGAAACGGCTCCCATGACTTCTTCAGCGAACCGTGCCGGCACCCGCTCCGCCGGCGGCCGGCTCACGCGTCGCTCCGTGCTGGCCGCCGCCCTGGCGGCAACGACCACCGCGGCGGTCAGCGCCTGCGGAGGCGGCAGCGGAAGCGGCGGCGCGGGCGCAAAACGGCTGCGCCTGGGGTACTTCGCCTTCCCCAGCGGCGACCTGGTCATCAAGAACCAGAAGCTGCTGGAGAAGGCGCTGCCGGACTACCGGATCAGCTGGATCAAGTTCGACTCGGGGGCCACGGTCAACCAGGCGTTCCTCGGCAAGTCCCTCGACATCGCGGCCCTCGGCTCCAGCCCGTTCGCCCGCGGGGTGTCGGGCTCCTCGCCGATCCCGTACAAGGCCGCCTTCGTACTCGACGTCGCCGGCGAGAACGAGGCCCTGATCGCGCGCAAGAGCACCGGCATCACCTCGGTGGCCGGGCTGAAGGGCAGGACGGTCGCCACGCCCTTCGCCTCCACCTCGCACTACAGCCTGCTCGCGGCGCTGACGCAGGCCGGGCTCACCACCTCGGACGTCAAGCTCGTGGACCTCCAGCCGCAGCCGATCCTCGCCGCCTGGCAGCGCGGCGACATCGACGCCGCCTACGTCTGGCTGCCCACCCTCGACGACCTGCGCAAGACCGGGAACCAGCTGATCAGCAGCGCGCAGATCGCCGCCGGCGGCAAGCCGACCCTCGACCTCGCCGTGGTGACGGACGAACTGATCGCCGGCGACCCGCACGCCATCGACGTCTGGCGCAGGACCGAGGCGCAGGCCCTGCGGCTGCTCAAGTCCGACCCGGAAGGCTCCGCCAAGTCCGTCGCGGCCGAACTGGACATCAGTCTCGCGGACGCCAAGGCGCAGCTCGCACAAGGGG
Organism: Streptomyces sp. CA2R106; assembly: GCF_037034245.1. NCBI lineage: Bacteria > Bacillati > Actinomycetota > Actinomycetes > Kitasatosporales > Streptomycetaceae > Streptomyces > Streptomyces sp. CA2R106. The sequence continues at coordinate 20,431 of NZ_JBAGKC010000051.1, read as the reverse complement.
TGTTCCTCACCCCCGGCCAGGTCGCCTCCGCCGAGTGGCTCGGCACCGAGGGCGCGCCCGGCAAGCTCGCGGACTACGTCACGAGCACCGCGCGGTTCCTGGCGGACCAGAAGCAGATCGACGCCGCGCCGACCCGCGACACCGTCGCCAAGGCGCTCTACCTGAAGGGACTGCCCGGTGCCTTCAACTAAGCCCGGCGGCACGGCGGAACCCACCGGCCCCGCGACGCGCCCGGCCGGCGCGGACCACCGCCCGCAGGACGACGGCACGGCGCGCCCCGGCTCCGTGCGGCTGCGCGACGTCACCCACCGGTACGGCCGCGGCGACCAGGCGGTCACCGCCGTCGGACCGGTCGATCTGACCGTTCCCGCGGGCGAGTTCCTCGTCCTGGTCGGCGCGTCCGGCTGCGGGAAGAGCACGCTGCTGCGGCTCATCGCGGGCTTCGAGCAGCCGACCCACGGCACAGTCGAGGTCTCCGGCGCCGCGCCGCGGCCCGGCCGGGCCGCGGGCATGGTGTTCCAGCAGCCCCGGCTGTTCCCCTGGCGCACCGTGCGCGGCAACATCGACCTCGCGCTGCGCTACGCCGGTGTCAGCCGCGACCAGTGGCCGCGGCGCCGGGCCGAACTGCTCCAGCGCGTCGGCCTGGAGGACGTCGAGCAGCGGCGTACGTGGGAGATCTCCGGCGGCCAGCAGCAGCGTGTCGCCATCGCGCGGGCGCTGGCCGCCGAGCACCCGCTCTTCCTGCTGGACGAGCCCTTCGCCGCGCTGGACGCGCTGACCCGGGAACGGCTCCAGGAGGACATCCGCAAGGTCACCGACCAGACCGGCAGGACGGCGGTCTTCGTCACCCACTCCGCCGACGAGGCGGTGTTCCTCGGGAGCCGGATCGTCGTGCTCACCAAGGGCCCGGGCACCGTGGCGCTCGACCTGCCGATCGATCTGCCGCGGGGGGAGGTCGGGGCGGACGAGCTGCGGGAGTCCGCGCACTTCGGCGAGTTGCGCGCCCAGGTCTCCCATGCCGTCAAAGCCGCCGCGGCGTGAGGGAGTCCGGTGTTCCCGCACTCGAAGGCCCCGCCCGGAGACCCGAGTTCCACGTCGCACGCCCCGCTCCACGTTGCACGCCCCGCACCCGAAGCCCCACGCCCGAAGCCCGAAGCCCGAAGCCCCGAGGAAGGGAAGGACTCATGACCGTCAGCAGCGAGCAACTCCTCACCACCGGCGCGGTATCCGACGAGCGGCCAGGACTGCGGCTCACCAAGCTCGGCCCGCGCTTCGGCGCCATCGTGCACGACATCGATCTCGGGCGGCTCGACGACGGTCAGGTGCGGGCGATCCGCGCGGCACTCGTCGAGCACAAGGTGCTCTTCCTGCACGACCAGACCATCGACGACGCGGCGCAGATCGACTTCGGCCGCCGGCTGGGCGAGGTCACCGCCGGGCACCCCGTCCACGACTCCGGCGACGTCGCGCCCGAGGTCTACGCCCTGGACAGCCAGGACAACGGATTCGCCGACGTCTGGCACACCGACGTCACCTTCGTCCAGCGCCCGCCGGCGGTCTCCATCCTGCGGGCGCTGGTCCTGCCGCCGCACGGCGGCGACACCAACTGGGCGGACAGCCAGCTCGCCTACGACTCCCTCTCCCCCGGTCTGCGCGACTACGTGGACACGCTCACCGCGGTGCACGACGGCAGTCGCGAGTTCGGCTACTACCTCGCGCAGCGCCGCAAGGGGCGCGGCAACGTGTGGGAGGGGGAGACGTTCACCGACCTCGTGCCGGTCGAGCACCCGGTGGTGCGCGTGCACCCGGAAAGCGGGCGCAAAGGGCTGTTCGTGAACCCCGGCTTCACCTCGCACATCGCCGGTGTCTCCGCGGAGGAGAGCCGCGGAATCCTCGACATCCTCTACGCCCACCTGACCAAGCCCGAACACGTCGTCCGCCACCGGTGGCGGCAGGGTGACGTCGCCCTGTGGGACAACCGCGCCACGTCCCACTACGCCAACCGCGACTACGGCGACGCCCACCGGGTCATGCACCGGATCACCCTGCGCGGGGACATCCCGGTCGGCCCGTCGACCGGCCGCGACTGAGCCCTCCGGAGCCGGGCCCCGCCGATCCGCCCGCGGGGCCCGGCACACCGTCGGCCGCGGCGGGCGCCGGACCACTGTGCGGCCCCTGAACGCGTGCTGTGGTTCGGCTGGCCCTCGCCGCGTCGACGCGGCAGCCCAGTGGCCGGCGCCGCCACAGGGCCGCCGCGCTCGGCGGGGCCTTCATCCGCCGGACGCGCTCGCCCTCCATGCGGGCCTGCCCGAAGGCGCGGGGCCCGACCCTTACGGGCCCGGCGGGCCCACCCGGCTCTCCGCCCTCGGCAACGGCGTCATCCGCCGGCCAGCCTCGCACCATGAATGCCTATTCACGCCAGGCCGATTTCGATCGCAACGGGAACATCCGTGGGTCGGGTGAAGGACTCGGGGTGCTCTCCGCATGTGTGTGGTGGGCGGCTGTCGAGCGTGCGGCGCGGACGAAGGCGGCGACAGCCGGAGAGCGGGCGTCCTGGGGCCACGCGACGGCCAGTGTGCAGTCCGGCAGGTCGCTGACCGACCGGTAGGCGACCCCGGGGCGCGGGTTGCGTCGGGCGACCGAGGCGGGTGCGAAGAACACTATGCTGCCCGTCTCGACGAGGCTGAAGATCTCCGACAGATTCGAGGCCGACCTCGTCGCCCCAGGGGCAGGCGGTGTGGTGCGCCCGGCGTCGGCCGGTGCGCCGCTGGGGAGGTTCCGGCCGGCCAGGTCGGCCAGGCACAGTTCGGTACGGGCGGCGAGCGGGTCGGTGGCGGCCATGGCGACCAGGACCGCCTCGGTCAGCAGCGGCTCACTGTCCAGCCCGCGGTCGTCCATGGGGCGGAGCACGAGCGCGACATCGGCGAGGCCGTCGCGCAGTACCTGGGGTTGATCGCCGAACCCGCCGAGGACCAGTTCGGGTGGCAGGGCGGCGGGGTCGGTGCCGTAGGTGTCCAGGATCTGCGGCAGCAGACCGCCGTCGATGTCGGCCTTGAGCGCGATCCGCAGCCGCGGCGCGGTACTGCCGGCGTGCCGGGCCCGGTGGGCGGCGGCGGTGACCGCCTCCAGAGCGGTTCTGGCATCGCGCAGCAGGACCTCTCCGGCACCGGTGAGTCTCACCTGCCGGGTGGTCCGCTCGAACAGCGTCACGCCGAGTTGTCGTTCGAGATCCCGGATTGTGCGGGACAGCGGCGGCTGCGCCATACCCAGTCGGTCGGCGGCGCGCCCGAAATGCAGCTCCTCCGCGACCGCGACGAAGTAGCGGAGCTGCCGCACCTCCAGGCCACTCATACCACCAGGGTATCAATAGCGACCAAGACGGTCCTTCACCTGTGCCTTTGCTCCGGGTTCACTCGAGAGCGACCCCCGGCACGCCCCTGGGGGTCGCCGTCGACCGCCACGCATGGAGGCACACATGATCGTCATTACTACGCCCACCGGCGACATCGGCCGACAGGTCCTGGACCGCGTCCTGGACAGCGGCGAGCCGGTCCGGGTGATCGCCCGCGATTCCTCCCGCCTCCCGGAGCACGTGCGCGCGCGGGTGGAGGTGGTGGAGGGCTCACACGCCGACGCGGACACGATCGCGAAGGCGCTCCAGGGCGCGGACCACCTGTTCTGGCTCGTGCCCCCGGCCGGCTTCCAAGACGCCGGCCCCGCCAGGAACTACTACCTGGACTTCACCCGTGCCGCCGCCCAGGAAGCCGCGCGCCGGGGCGTGCGGATGGTGCACGTCACCTCTCTTGGCCACGGGTACGACGGTGAGGCCGGCCTGTTGTCGGCCGCGCTCGACATGGACGAGCTGATCAAGGACACCGGCGTGCAGGACCGGGCGCTGGCGCTGCCGTTCTTCATGGAGAACCTCCTGCGCCAGGCCCAGCCGATCGCCCAGCAGGGCGTGTTCTCCATGGCGAACACCGCGGACTGGCCGTTGCTGACCGTCGCCACTCGCGACGTGGCCGCCGCGGCGGCAGCTCTTCTCCTGGACAAGACCTGGAGCGGTCAGGCCCGCGTTCCCCTGGTCAGCCCGGACCGTCTGACGCCAGACGCCATGGCCGAGACCATCTCGGAAACCCTGGGCCGCACGGTGAGCTACCAGCAGGTGCCGCTCGCGGACTTCCAGGACCGGATGGTGCAGCGAGGCGCGAGCCCTTCGCTGGCCCAGGACATGGCCGACATGGTCAGCGCGCAGAACAACGGCATCTACGACGCCGAACCCCGCGACCCGGCCTCCGCCACTGCCACCGACTTCCGCCAGTGGTGCCAGAACGTCCTGAAGCCGACCGTGCAGTCCTGACCAGCACGCCGGTCAGCGCCCGGCGCAGCCGGCTGATTCAGCACCGGAGGAAGCGGCAGTCGCACTCCACGATCGGGCAGAGCCGCCCCTTCCACATGATCAATAGGATCGCGCGCCGCGACCGGGATGTTCGCCAGAGCGTCCCGGCCGCGGTCTGCTCTTCAGATCCCCACACCCTCAGAGGGGCGGGTGTCCCACCCCAAAGCACGGTTGACGGTCCATGGGCGTTTCTCGCGCCCACCGCCCCACCAATGGGGCCGACGCCGGCGAGCCGAAGGACCCGCTCGACGAGATCAGTCGCCTCAACAACCCTGCGAGTCAATACAACCAGGGTGTGTATCGGAAGTGCCTTGCCAGGCTGTCGGCTCGTCAGCCCCGAGGCAGGACGGCAAGCCAGCGGTCGTCCTGGAATTCGGCGGGTACTTCGTCCTCCCCCGGATCGATCCCGCGGCGTTCCAGTTCGTCGAACCATCGGTCCCGCTGTGACTCGGGGAGGCGTCGTCCGCACCAGGGACAGAAGTCGATGGTGATGCTCGACGTGCCGCCGTCGTGGATGATGAGCCCGTACTCCTGGAACCTGGCGCTGAACTCGATCAGTGCATCCGGGCATGCGAAGGGGTCGTCGTGCTGATCACAGTCCACGTTCACGTGGCGGCTCATCGCTTCGCAGCAGTGGTTGGTCATGACCTTGGCTTTCTGGTGACCGACTCGATGACCAGAAGTAGATCACGGTCTGTGATGATCACCGGGTGGCACGTGGAGATCCGACGCAGTGGGTGCGGCTGGAGTCGTTCTTGCCCAAGGGCAGGAAATCCGAACAGCCACCGAAGCGGAAAGAAGGGCCTACAGGCCGAGACACCCGGCGGGACGTCGACCTGCCCCCGACGTGTTTCCGCGATGAGCACCTCGGCGGTGATCCTCCCGCTGGCCTCGACCGCTTCCGAAGGGTGGTTGATCCGCGACCAGGTCAGATCGGGCCCGCGGATGAACCCGGTGCACAGGCCGTGGGGCTCGCCGTCGAGATGGACGAAGACGCGGAAGTGGTGAACTTCCGAAGCCTCTCCGCGGGGAATTCGGCCGACGGCGTACGTCTCGCCCGACGCCCCGACGCGACCAGCACGGGCCACGCCGGAGGCGACGGCGCTTGCCCGCGGACGTGGCCCTCGCCGTCGCTGCCGCCGCCGAGGGGTGCGGGTTATTACATCTCCTGCTCCCACCAGCCGCGGGTGTCGACGTCCGCGGTGTCCGCCAGTGCTTCCAGTTCGGCGATCTCCGCGTCGGTGAGCTCGATAGCGCGGGCGCGGACCAGCCCGTCGATGTAGGCGGCCTGCGTGACACCGATGATCGGGGTGGTCCCCTTGGCGATGGCCCAGGCCGTGGCGATGTCGGCGGCGGACGCGCCGCGCTCGGCGCCGAGCGCCCCCATCCGGTCGGTCAGCGCCTGGAGCCGGTGCAGGACGCCGTTGTAGACGTCCGCGCGGTTGCTGCCCTCCGGCAGCGGGTTGGCCGGGTTGTAGCGGCCGGTCAGCGCGCCTTGTTCCAGGACCATGTAGGAGAAGAACGGCACGTCGTGCTTGCGGCAGTGGTCGAGGATGCCCGCGCGCTCGGACGCCCGGTACAGGAGGCTGAAGTGGTTCTGGACCGCCTCCACGCGGAAGCCCGCCTCGCCGAGTATCCGGTCGGCGAGGGCGATCTCCTCCAGGTTGTGGTTCGAGACGCCGACATGCTTGATCCGGCCGCTCTCCAGCAGCGGGATCAGCGGCGGCGTCCACCGTGCGACGTCGGCGGCGTTGTGAATCCAGTACAGGTCCACATAGTCCGTGCCCATACGGTCGAGGCTCTGCTCCAGCAGGTCCGCGACCGGGTCGTCCCCGTCGCCCGCGAGCTGCGGGGTGAACTTCGTCGACAGCGCGTACGAGCTACGATCATAGCCTGCCAGAGCCTGACCGAGAGCCTTTTCCGAGCGGCCCATGCCGTACGCGACGGCGGTGTCCCACAAGGTGAACCCGTTCGACTGGGCCTTGTCGACGACCTCCCGCAGTCCGGACTCGCTCAACCGGCTGCCGAAGTAGCCGTCGCCGGCCTCGCCGCTGTCTCCCCAGGCCCATGTGCCCAGCGCCACCGCGGGCACACTCAGGGTGTTGCTCGTCATGTCCTACCTCCGTTGTCCCGGGTCCGTGCCGGACCCTTCGATCCCAGGAGACCCCGCTCGCCGCCGCGGGTGAAGGTCGTGTTTATGGGGGGTACAAGCTCAGCCCCCCTCCCGCCGTGACCAGCGGATACCCTGAAGGGCATGGACCACGAGCCCGGAAGCCGCGGCGAGATCCGGGACTTCCTCACCAGCCGGCGCGCCAGGATCACCCCGGAGCAGGCCGGTCTGCCGACCAGCGCCCGCCGCCGGGTCGCCGGGCTGCGGCGCGAGGAGGTCGCTGTCCTCGCCGGCGTGAGCACGGAGTGGTACACGCGGCTGGAGAAGGGGCACATCGGCGGCGTGTCCGAAGCAGTCCTCGACGCGGTCGCCCGCGCGCTGCGCCTGGACGACGACGAACGCACCTACCTGTTCGACCTGGCCCGCTCGTCGCGGCAGGTCGGCCGCACGCCGACGCGCCGCAGGGACGTGGAGGTCCCGCCCCGGGTCCAGTGGCTGCTGGACTCCATGACGATGTCCTCGGCGTTCGTACGCAACGGCCGTACGGACATCGCGGCCGCCAACCCGCTCGCCCGGGCTCTTTTCGCTCCGATGTTCGACAGCGCCACCGTCGACCGGCGCCGTCGCCCGAACATCGCGCGCTACACCTTCCTCGACCCCGGCGCCGGCGACTTCTTCGTCGACTGGGACGCCGCCTGCGTCGCCACCGCCGCGCTGCTGCGGGCCGAGGTCGGGCGCGAGCCCCGCGACCGGGCGCTGCACGAACTCGTCGGTGAACTGTCCACCCTCAGCCCCGAGTTCCGCAGCCAGTGGGCCGCGCACGACGTCCTGATGCGCCACGACGGCGTCAAACAGCTCCGGCACCCGGAGGTCGGCCACCTGGAACTGGCCTTCCAGTCCCTCGACCTGCACCTGTCGGACCGGGCCGTGCACGACCTGGTCATCTACACCGCCGAACCCGGCACCGCGTCCGAGGAGCGGCTCGAACTGCTCGCCATCTCGGCGGCCACGCGCTCCCGGGCAGCGGAACAGAGCACTTCGCCGAGCCCTGAGGCCTGAGCCGTAAGCGCCAAGCCGTGAGCACCGCGCCGTGAGCCCTGAGCGGTGAGCCCTGACCCGCCAGCCGTGAACCGCGCGCCCGCACCGCACCGCCCCGCCCCAGCTCACCCCCGCCCCCGCTCACCCGCTCGCCGAGCCGACCGCGCGCGGCGACAGGGGCGAGTAGGGGGGACGTTGGGGTTTGTTCGGGCAGGTGAGGCACCTAGGGTCGGCGATCGAACGCCGTTGAGGGAGCGTTGCGGGGACTCTTGGTGGAGGCAGGGCGTCATGAGCGAGAGCGAAGCCTGGGCGGTCCGGTCGGCCGGGGAGGCGGGCCGGGAGGCGGACGGGGTCGTGCTCGCCGTCGACTTTCCGGGCACGGGGCGGCGGGAGGCCGGCTTCCCGGATCTCGCCGAGCGGCTGGCGATCCCGTACCCGCTGTGGGAGACGCTCCCGCCGCCGCTGGCCGCCGGCACGACACTGACCGGCGGGCAGTGGATCGACCGGTGGCTGGCCGGGGTGGGCGGGCGGCCGGTCCGCGCGGTGCTGGGCTTCTGTGCCGCCAGCCCGTACGCGGCGGTGCTCGCGCACCGGCTCGGCGCCGTGCAGGAACGGACGCCGGACGCGGTGTTCTTCGACCCGGACATCCCGCAGGAGTTCTTCCTGTACTGGCAGTACCAGCAGATCATGGAGCGCTTCCTGCCGGAGCTGACGGCGGCGGAGAAGGACGCGGCGCGGCAGCGCGGCGAGCAGGCGCGCGAGCGGGCCGACGACCTGACCGCGCTGGGCACCGAACTGAGCCGGCTGTTCCGGGAGTACGGCGAGCCCGCGTGCCGCCGCTCGGGGCTGGACGACGAGCGCACGGCGGAGTTCATGGGCGGCTTCACGACGTACGTGTCGTTCCTGTGCGGCTCCAGCCAGATCGCGGCGGAGGAGCCCGAGGCGCTGGTCGGCAGCTGGTCGAAGGCGACCGCGGTGACGTCGTCGGGCAGCAGCGAGGCGGGGCGGCTGGTCGCGAAGGAGATCCCGTTCCCCGAGGTCGCGCACGTCGACCTGCTGGCGAGCCCGGAGGTGGCCGCCGCCGTCTCCGACCTGCTGCGGTGAGCGCCGCCGACCGCGAGGGAGCCGCGGTGACCGCCCCGCACCCCTCAACCCCGCCGCACCCGTCAACCCCGCCAAGCCTGCCGCACCCGTCAACCCGGCCAAGCCCGCCGCACCCGTCAACCCCGCCAAGCGCGCCGGGGGCGGCAGCCCCGTCGGCCCCGCCGCAGCCGGCAGCCGCCGGCCATGTGCTCATCGGCCCGGTCCGCCCGGTGCCCGACACCCTGCTGCCGGACCTGTTCGGCGCGGCGGCCGCCGAGCACCCGCGGGCGACCGCGCTGGTCGCCCCGGACGCGACGTACGGCTACGCCGAACTGCACGCCCGTGTCCAGCAGTTGGCCCGGCTGCTGCTGGCCCGGGGGGTCGGCGCCGAGGACCTGGTCGCGGTGCTGCTGCCGCGCACCGCGGACGCGGTCGTCGCGCTGCTCGCGGTGCTCACCGCGGGCGCGACGTATGTGCCGGTGGACAGCGGTTACCCGGCGCGGCGCATCGCGGGCATGCTCGCTGACGCGCGTCCCCGCCTGCTGCTCACCACCAGCGCGCTGGCCGAGCGCCTCGCCGGGGACGTGCCCGCGCTGCCCGCGCTGTGCCTGGACGACCCGGCGACGGCGGCGGAGACGTCGGCGCTGTCCGCCGCACCGGTCAGGGACGCGGACCGGACCCGGCCGCTGCTGCCGGGCGACGCGGCCTATGTGCTCTTCACCTCGGGCTCGACCGGCCGTCCCAAGGGCGTGGTCGTCGAGCACCGCTCCCTGACGAACCTGGTGGCCTCGCACCGCGAGGTGTTCTTCGGGCCCGCCACCGAGCATGTCGGGCGGGGGCGGCTGCGGGTGGCGCACAGCGCGGCGATGTCCTTCGACGCGGCGTGGGACCCGGTGCTGTGGCTGTTCGCGGGCCACGAACTGCACCTGGTCGACGACCTCACCCGGCGGGACCCGGCACTGCTGGTGTCCTACGTCGCCGAGCGGCGCGTCGACGTCATCGAGACCACCCCGACGTTCGCCGAACAGCTCGATGGCAGCGGCCTGTTCGCGGCGTCCGGCGGCCACCGGCTCGGGGTGCTGGCGCTGGGCGGCGAGGCCGTGGGGGCCGCGCAGTGGGCGCGGCTGCGGGCGCTGCCGCACCTGCTGGCGCTCAATCTGTACGGGCCGAGCGAGTGCACCGTCGACGCGTTCATGGCGCGGCTGTCGGCGTACGAGGCGCCCACGATCGGGCGGCCGGTCGCCAACACCCGGGCGTACGTGCTGGACGGGCGGGGCCTGCCGTGCCCGCCCGGGCAGGCCGGCGAGCTGTACCTCGCGGGGGCGGGCGTGGCCCGCGGCTACCTGGGCCGCCCGGACCTGACCGGCGAGCGCTTCCTGGCCGACCCGTGGCAGCCGGACGGCGGGCGCATGTACCGCACCGGCGACCTGGTGCGGCTTACCGCGGACGGTGTGCCGGAGTTCGTGGGGCGCGCGGACGACCAGGTCAAACTGCGCGGCCAGCGGCTGGAGTTGGGCGAGGTCGAGCAGGTGCTGCGCACGCACGGCAGCGTGGCGCAGTGCGCGGTGCTGCTGCGCGAGGACACCCCGGGCGCGCCGCACCTGGTCGCCTACGTGGTGGGCGAGGGGTGCGTGCCGGCGGAACTCCTGGCGTACGCCGGGGAGTTGCTGGCGCCGTACATGGTGCCGTCGGCGGTGGTGGTGCTGGCGGCGCTGCCGCTGTCGCCCAACGGCAAGTTGGACCGGACGGCCCTGCCGGCGCCCGAGTTCGGCGCTTCCGGCGGGGGGCGGGCGGCCGCGACGCCGACCGAGGAGCTGCTGTGCCGACTGTGCGCGGACCTGCTCGGCCTGGACGGCATCGGCCCGGAGGACGACCTGTTCCGGCGGGGCGCGGACAGTATGGGCGCGATCCGGCTGATCGCCGCCGCCCGTGCGGAGGGGTTGACGCTGCGGTTGCAGGACGTCTTCGAGCACCGGAGTGTGGAGGCGCTGGCGGCGTTCGCCGACCAGAGTGCCTGAGCCGTGCACCGCGGCGGGGCGGGCGGGTCCCTTCGGACCGGTCCGCCCCGCCGCGGTGTGCGGGCTGCGGGCTGCGGGCTCAGTCCGCGACCGGGTCGGCGGTCGGCCAGGGCCCGCCGCTCAGCGCCTCGTACCGCCGCCCGAGCCGCAGTACCGTCTGCTCGCCGTGCGGGCGGCCCATGAACTGGAGGCCCACCGGCGGGCCGTCGGCGGGCGCGCCGCAGGGCACGGACAGTGCGGGCAGGCCGGCCAGGCTCGCGGGGTGGGCGAAGCGGGTGCTCGCGACCGGGACGACGTCCATTCCCCCGTCGGGCTGCGGGAGGAAGAACTCCCCGTGCGGGACGGGGGTGATGGCCACGGTGGGCAGCACGAACGCGTCGACGCCGGTGAACGCCTCCCGCCAGCGCTGGTGCAGCAGTTGCCGGAACCGCAGCGCGTCGATGTAGTCGCGGGCGGGCACCAGCGCGCCTTCCTCCAGCCGGTCGCGCGTGGTGGGGTGCAGTTCGGCGCCGTCCTGGAGCGTACGGCGGTGGTGGGCGCTCGCCTCCGCCGCCATGATCAGCGAGACCGCCGGGGAGACCAGGTCGACCAGCGGCAGGCTCACCCGCTCGATCCGCGCGCCGTCCGCGGCCAGCAACTCCACGGCGGCCGCGACGCGTTCGGCCACTTCCGGGGCGCAGCGCGCGAAGAGCGCGTCGTCGGGCACGGCGAGGGTGAGCCCGGCGGCGCTGACGGGCGGCGCGGCAGCGGGGGCGGCGGCGCCGGTGAGCGCGGCGAAGGCGAGGGCCGCGTCGTCGACGGTGCGGGCCAGCACGCCGGGGGTGTCCAGCGACCAGGACAGCGGTGCGACCCCGTCGGCCGGCAGCACCCCGTAGGTCGGCTTGAGGCCGACGACCCCGCACATGGCGGCCGGGATGCGTACCGAGCCGCCGGTGTCCGTACCCAGGGCCAGGGGTCCCAGGCCCGCCGCGACGGCCGCGGCGGCGCCGCCGCTGGAGCCGCCGGCGGAGCGGTCGGGGCACCGCGGGTTGCGGGTGCCGGGGGTGACCGTGCCGAAGGCGAACTCGTCCATCCGCGTCTTGCCGACGATCAGCGCGCCGGCCGCCCGCAGCCGCGCGACGACGGCGGCGTCCGCGGCGGCGGGGGTGCCGCCGGCGGCGCGCAGTGCGGCCGAACCGGCCCAGGTCGGGGCGCCGGCGACGTCGAAGAGGTCCTTCACCGAGACGGGCACCCCGTCCAGGGGCCCGCGCGGGCCGTCCTGCGCGATGCGCTTGGCGGCCTGCTCGGCCTCGGCGCGGACGGTGTCCGCCAGGACGGCGGTGTACGCGCCGAACGCCGGATCGACGGTGCGTATCCGGGCGAGCAGCGCCTCGACCAGCTCGACCGGGCCGAGCCGGCCGTCGGCGATCCGTGCCGCGGTCTCCACGGCGGTCAACTCATGGACGGGGGCGGCTTGTTCGGTGCCGTCGGCGGTCGGTGTCCGGGTCATCGCGCTCACTCCCATTCCAGCCGGAAGGCCGGGGGCAGTTGCTGCCGGCCCAGGTCGACCGCGTCCAGCGCCTGACCGCAGCCGAGGAGCCGTCCGCGGCGCGCCTCGAGGGCCGCCCACCGGTCCCGGGGCACCGTCAGCCGTGCCGCCGCGGTGAGGACGCCCACGGCGTCGGGCTCCGCCTCGGGCGCGGCGCCGGGCGGCCTTGCCTGCGTGCTCTGCGTTTCGTTCGACAATTCGCTTTCCTGCCGTTGCAGCCGGACCCGGCCGGGCCGAGTCGATTCCGTACGGCAAACTAGCAAGGCCCGCACCGGTGCAGAAGATTGTCCGGCGGCAGGGCCGGGACAGCGCCGCCGAAATCACGGTCGTCCGCTTTCCGTCAGGGGCGCCTAGGGGGACGATAGGGGGGGCCGGTATCCGTACGCTGTCGAAAGTGACGATACCTGCAGCGACGATGAAGTCCGCGGCGGCGGCCCGGGTGGCGAACGCCGGCCGGCAGCAGCCGGGGCCGCGTTGGGACCGGCGCACCACGGATCTTCTGGCCGGCTCGGCGCGACTGACCGACCAGGGCGCCCAGTTGGCCACGGCGGACTTCGCCGCTTGGCTGGCCGGCCGCGGGCGCGAACACTCCTTCGCGGTGGAGCGCATCGACTTCGCCGACCTGAAGGGCTGGTATTTCCTGAACCGCACCGGGAATCTGGTGCACCAGTCGGGGAAGTTCTTCACCGTGGAGGGGCTGCGGGTCACCACCTCGGCCGGACTCTTCCCGGAATGGCACCAGCCGATCATCCGGCAGCCCGAGGTCGGCATTCTCGGAATCCTGGCCAAGGAATTCGACGGGGTGCTGCACTTCCTGATGCAGGCGAAGATGGAGCCGGGAAATCCGAACCTGCTGCAACTGTCCCCCACGGTGCAGGCGACCCGCAGCAACTACACGCGCGCACACCGCGGTTCGCCCGTGCGCTACGTCGAGTACTTCGCCGGGCCGCGCCGCGGCCGGGTGCTCGCCGACGTGCTCCAGTCCGAGCACGGCTCGTGGTTCTACCGCAAGCACAACCGCAACATGATCGTCGAGACCCGCGACGAGGTGCCGCCGCACCCGGACTTCTGCTGGTTCACTTTGGGCCAGCTGCACCAGTTCCTCCAGCTGGACAACGTGGTGAACATGGACTCGCGCACGGTGCTGTCCAGCCTGCCCGCCGTCGCCGAGGGGCCGGGCAGCCGGCTGGCGCTGCACCCGGACACCGAGGTGCTCAGCTGGCTCACCGAGCACCGCTCGACCCACGACTGGACGATCACCCCGGTCCCGCTCGCGGGCCTGCCCGGCTGGCAGCGCACCGCGCGCGAGGTCAGCCGCGGCGACGGGCGGTTCTTCGACGTCGTCGCGGTCGCCGTGGAGGCCGCCAGCCGCGAGGTGCCCAGCTGGACGCAGCCGCTGATCCAGCCGCACGGCGAGGGTGTCGTCGCCTTCCTCGTCCGCGACTTCGACGGGCTGCCGCACGTCCTGGCGCACGCCCGGATGGAAGGCGGCCTGCTGTCGGTGGTGGAGGTGGCGCCGACCGTGCAGTGCGTGCCGGAGAACCACCCGGTGGACAAGCGGCCCCGCTACCTCGACCAGGTGCTGTCCGCCCGGCCCGAGCAAATCCGCTACAGTGCCCGGCACTCCGAGGAGGGCGGCCGCTTCCGCAACGCGGTCAGCCACTACCTGCTGGTCGACGCCGACGACGCGCTGGCCGCCGAGCCCCTGCCGCCGGAGTACACCTGGCTGAGCGTACGGCAGTTGGAGCGGCTGACGGGCGCCGGGCTCACCGTCAACGTGCAGGCGCGCACCCTGCTGGCGTGCCTGCGCTCCGCGGCGGGAACCCGGTGACGGCGGCCCCGCTGCGGGTCGGCGTGCTCGGCGCGGCGGACATCGCGCGCCGCCGGATGCTGCCGGCGTTCGCCGCCGCGCCCGACACCCGGGTCACCGCCATCGCCGGCCGCGCCCCGGGCCGCGCGGACGAACTCGCCGCGCAGTACGGGTGCGCGGCCGTCACCGGCTACGACGCGCTGCTGGCCCGGGACGACGTGGACGCGGTGTACATCCCCACGCCGTGCACCCTGCACGCCCCCTGGGCGGAGCGGGCGTTGCTGGCGGGCAAACACGTCCTGGTGGAGAAGCCGCTGACCGGCGACCCGGCCGAGGCCGCGCGGCTGACCGCGCTCGCCGCGGCCCGCGGCCTGGTGCTGGTGGAGAACGTGCTCTTCGTCCACCACGGCGCCCACGCCCGGGCCGCCGCACTGGTGGCGGACGGCGCGATCGGCGAACTGCGCTATGTGCGCGCCACGTTCACCATTCCCGAACTGCCCGCCGACGACATCCGGCACCGGCCCGACCTGGGCGGCGGGGCGCTCGCGGACGTGGGCGTGTACCCGCTGCGCGCCGCCGGCCACTTCCTCGGCACGGACCTGCGCGTCACGGGCGCCGCGCTCGTCGCCGACCCGCGCACCGGGGTCGACACCTCCGGCGCGGTCCTGCTGCGCACTCCGCCGTCGGCGCCGGGCGCCCCGGTCACCGCGCTGCTGTCGTTCGGCATGCGGCACGCCTACGAGTCCTCGTACGAACTGTGGGGCAGCCACGGCCGTATCCGCCTGGAGCGCGCCTTCACCCCGCCCGCCGGCCACGTACCGGTCCTCCAGCTGCGCACCGGCCAGGACGAGCAGCTCATCGAGCTGCCCGCGGAGGACCAGGTCGCGGCGGCGGTGCGGGCGTTCGCCGCGGCGGCGCTCGGCCGCCCGGAAGGCGCCGAGAACGCCCGGCAGGGCGCGCGCTGGGCGGTCGAACTGGCCCGGCTGCTCGCGGACGTCCGCGAGGCGGCGGCCGCCGGCGCCGAGAACGCCCAGCGCGCCCAGAACGCCCGCACCGGCGCCGAGGACCCGGCCCGGAACGCGACCGGGGCCGCGCCGCCGGCAGCGGACTGCACCGGTGCGGCCCGCCCCCTGGCAGCAGCGAACGAGAAGGGCCGGTGAGCGCGGTGGAGATCGTCGGAGGTGGGTTCCTGGCCCGCTATCTGTCCGCGTTGCCGGCCTCCCACGGCGCCGTGACCGTACTGGCCGCGGGGGTGTCGAGCACCGCGGTCGGCTCGCCCGACGCCTTCCGGCGCGAGGCCGACCTCGTACGGGCCACCGCCCGCCGCTGCCGCGCCGAGGGCCGGACCGTGGTGTTCTTCTCCACCGCCTCCAGCGCCCTGTACGGCACCTGCGACACCCCGGCCGGCGAGGACGCGGCCGCACCGGGCATCCCGTACGGGCGGCACAAACTCCACCTGGAGGAGGAGCTGGCCGGGTCGGGCGCCTCCTGGCTGGTGCTGCGGCTCAGCCACGTGGTGGGCGCCCACCAGCGCCCGCACCAGCTGCTGCCCGGGCTGGTCGAGCAGATCACCGCCGGGCACGTGCGGGTCTTCGCCGGCGCGTACCGCGACCTGGTCGACGTCGCCGACGTCACCGCCTGCCTGGACGCGCTGCTGGCCGCGGGGGTACGCAACGAGGTGTTCAACGTGGCCGCGGGCACCCCCTACGCCGTCGAGGAGATCGTGCGCGGCGTCGAGGCGCGGTTGGACCGGCAGGCCCGCTGGGACGTGGTGGACGCAGCGGGCCGGGGCGGGCGGGCCGTCGTCTCGGTCGACCGGCTGCGGCGGCACGTGGGCGCCCTGGCACCGGCCGGCGGCCCCGCCTACCTCGCGCGGATGCTGGACCGCTACACCGCCTCCTACCGCCCCGCGCCCGCCGCCCCCTGATCCGCGGGCCGCACGGCACGACCGGGCCGGGCGCCCTCCGCCGGGAGGGGCCCGGCCCGGTGGTGTGCCCGGGTCAGCGCGCCAGGTGGCGCCGGAGCACGTCGGTCACCTCCGGCACCCGGTCGTTGAGGTAGAAGTGGCCGCCGGGGAAGACGTGCAGGTCGCTGGGGCCGTCGGTGTGCTGCGACCACGCCCGGGCCTCCGCCACGGTCGTCATGGTGTCCGCGTCGCCGGTCAGCACCGTGACCGGGCAGCCCAACCGGTCGCCGGGGCGCGGCTCGTACGTCTCCGCGGCCTGGTAGTCCGCGCGGATCGCGGGCAGCACCAGCCGCACCAGCTCCTCGTCCTCGAGGACCCGGTCGTCGGTGCCGCTCAACCGCCGGACGCTCTCCAGGAGTTCGGCGTCGGCGGCTTTGTGCAGGTCCTCGCTGGGCCGGAACGCCGACGGGGCCCGCCGTCCCGACACGAACAGGCGCACCGGGCCGCGCCCGGCGGCCTCCAGCCGCAGCGCGACCTCGTAGCCGACCAGCGCGCCCATGCTGTGGCCGAACAGCGCGAGGGGGCAGTCGTCCCCGTCCGTGACCGCCTCGGCGACCCGGTCCGCCAACTCCCGCAGGTCCGTGACGGGTTGCTCGTGCCGGCGGTCTTGGCGGCCCGGGTACTGGGCGGCCAGCACGTCGACGGCGGGGGTGAGGGCAGCGGCCACGGGCGTGTAGTAGCCGGCCGCGCCGCCGGCGTGCGGCAGGCACAACAGCCGGACGCGCGCGTCGGGAGCGGGCCGGTAGCGGCGCATCCACACGCCGCTGTCCACTGCGGAGGTCATCGGGTCTCGCTTCCTGGTCGGGTGCAGGCAGTTCGCGCCTGCGGCGGGGGCGGCGGGGGTGCGGCCCGGGTCGTCGTAGGCCATGGACGCTGTCAGGCCGCGGCCGGTTCACCGGCGAGTTCCGCCGCGAGGTGCGCCGCCAACTCCGCCGGGTGCAGGTAGTCGTAGACGAGGGTGGTGGGCAACTCCAGCCCGGTGATGGCGGTGAGGCGGTGGCCGAACTCGACTGCGGTGAGGGAGGCGAACCCGAAGTCCATGAAGTCCCCCTCGGCGGGCACCGCTTCGGCCGAGGCGTGCCCGAGGACCACGGCGACCTGGCCCCGCACCAGTTCCAGCAGCGTCTCGGACCGCTGTTCCGCCGACTGCCCGGCGAGCTTGCGCCGCAGCGACTCGGGCCCGTCCACACCGGCCAGCAGTCCGCCGGCGCCGCCCGCGCCGCCCGCCTCGGCCGGTGCCGCCGCAGCGAGTGCCGCACGCGCCTCGGGCAGGCCCGTCAGCAGGTGGCGGCTGCGAGCGCTGGCGCAGGTGGCGGCGTAGTCCGCCCAGTCCAGGTCCGTGGCGACGAGCAGGCCGTCCGGCCGCGCCAGCGCCCGGTCCAGGACCGCGAGGTCGAGGGCGTCCGGGTCGGCGGCGACCAGCCGTACGGGCGCGAGCGCGGCCGTACGGTCCCGGGCCACCGCCTCCCACCAGCCGGCCACGGCCGCGACGGCAGCGCTGTCGTCGGCACCGAGCAGATCGGTCGCACCGACGGCGAGGAAGAGGGCGACCTCGTCCGCGCGGCCCTCGGCGCCGGACGCGTCCGCTGCGAACAGGGCCGGTACGGCGGGCAGTTCGGTGCCCAGCAGCTCGTCCAGGGCCTTGTCGAGCGGGCCGTCGGCGGCGGCGCGCGGCGCGTGCAGCACCGCGGTCAACGGCTGCTCGGCGGGCAGGGACGCGACCAGCCGGGCCAGGGCCGGAGCGTCGGAGACGTCGCAGACGGCGTGGCTGATCCGCGCGGCGGCCGGGTCCGCGCCGGGGTCCGCGCCGTGGTCCGCGACCGGCCCGGCGGTGCCGACGGGCTCGCCGGGTGCCGCGGCCACCAGGACGTGCGCGGCCCCGGCCGCGGCCAGCCGGTGCGCCACGCGGTCGCGCCAGCCGCCGGTGCCGCCGCTGACCAGGAGCGTGCCGCGCGGCGCCGCAGCCGTACCGGCAGCGGTGGCCGCGCCGGAGCCCGCCTTCAGCAGGCGGCGGGCGAAGGCGCCCGCGTCCCGCACGGCGAGTTCGGTCTCCTCCGACCGGGCCAGCACGTCCGCCAGCCGCCGCAGCACGCGGTCGGAGCACCGCGCCGGGACGTCCACGACGCCCGCCCACCCTGCGGCGGGGTCGTCCGCGAGCACCCGGCCCAGGCCCCACAGCACGGCCTGGCCGGGCGCGGTGACCCGGTCGGCGCCGCCGGTCGACACCGCGCCGGAGGTCAGCGACCACACCGGTACCGCGGCATCGGGGCCCGCGAGGTCGGACACGGCACGCAGGAGGGCCAGGGTGGCGGTGGCCGCGCGTCGGGCGCCGTCCGGGTCGGCCGGGTCAGTCGGGTCGTCCGGCACGGCCGGGGCCGTCAGCGCGAGCAGCGAGAGCACCCCGGCCGGTTCCGTGCCGTCGGCCGTGAGGGACGCCAGTTGGGCGGCCAGGCGGTCGGCGGCAGCGGGGTCGGCGGGGTCGGCCGTGACGACCCGCACGTCCGCGCCCGCGGCGGCGAACACCGCGGAGAGCCGGGGCACCAGGCGGTCAGCGGTCCCCTGCTCCGGTACCGCCAGCAGCCAGGTCCCGTGCAGGCGCGCGGACGTAGCCGCCGGGCGCGGGGGCAGCGCGGTCCAGCCGAGGCGGTAGTGCGGGGCGGGAGCGGCGGCCTTCCGGCGGCCGAGCCACGCGGTGAGCACCGGCAGCGCTCCCTCGACGGCCGCCTGGTCCCGCGCGTCGTCCAGCCCCAGCAGGGCGGCGAGCGAACCCGGGTCCCGGTCGGCGACGGCGGCCCAGAAGCGCGCATCGGGGTCGGCGGGCCGGGATGTGGTCTCCTGGGATGCGGTGTTCCGGGACGCGGAGTCCCTGGGGCCCACGGCCAAGGCATCGGCGGCCGGAACATCGGCGGCCAGGGGACCGAGGTCCGGGGCGGTCCGCTCGGCGGCCAGTTCCTCCGGGTCCAGCCAGTACCGCGTGTGCTGGAAGGTGTACGTGGGCAGCTCGATCCGGCGGGCGCCGGGCAGCAGCGCCGCCCAGTCGACCGGTACGCCGGCCATGTGCAGCCGGCCCACGGCCGCCACCAGCGCCCGCGCGTCGGGCTGGTCCCGGCGCAGTACGGGGACCGCGGCCACGTCGGCGGGCAGGCTCTGGTCGGCCATGCCGGTCAGCACCCCGTCCGGGCCGACCTCCACGAACCGGCGCACGCCCTGCGCGTGGAGTTCGGTGAGGGCGTCGGCGAAGCGGACGGTGGTGCGGACGTGGTGCACCCAGTAGTCCGCGGTCCGCAGTTGCTCCGGGTCGGCGGTGCCGGTGACAGTCGACACGAACGGCACGGACGGCTCCCGGAACTCCAGGCCCGCCACGACGCTACGGAACTCCGCCAGCATCGGCTCCATCAGCGGGGAGTGGAACGCGTGGCTGACCGTGAGCCGCTTGACCCGGCGGCCTTGCTCAGCCAGCTTCTCCGCCACCTGCTCGACGGCTTGCTCCGCACCCGAGATCACCACGGACTGCGGGCCGTTGACCGCCGCCACACCCACGGTGTCCGCCACACCTTCCAGCAGCTCACGCACCTCCACCTCGGTGGCCTCCACCGCCACCATCGCACCTCCCGCGGGGAGTTGCTGCATCAACCGCCCCCGCGCCGCCACCAGCACACACGCGTCCCGCAACGACAACACACCCGTCACGTGCGCCGCCGCGATCTCACCGATCGAATGCCCCGCGACCACGTCCGGCCGTATCCCCCACGACGCCAGGAGCCGGAACAACGCCACCTCGACGGCGAACAGGGCCGGTTGCGTGAACTCCGTACGAGCCAGCGCCTCCACTTCCGCGCCCCACATCACCGCACGCACCGGACGCGCCATCACCGCGTCCAACTCCGCACACACCTCATCGAGCGCATGCCGGAACGCGGGGAAGACGTCGTAGAGCTCCCGGCCCATCCCGAGGCGCTGCGCACCCTGCCCCGTGAACAGGAACGCGGTGCGGCCGGGGACAGCTGCACCCGTCAACGTCAACGCGGCGAGCTGGTCGAGGAGTTCGGCCCGGTCCGCGGCCACGGCGACGGCCCGGTGCTCCAGGGCGCCGCGGGTCGTCGCCAACGAGAACGCGACGTCCGCCGGGCGCAGGTCGGGCCGCGCGGCGACGTACGACCGCAAGGTCTCCGCCTGAGCCCGCAGGCCCTCCGGGGAGGCCGCGGAGAGCGGCAGGGGTACGACGGGGGCGGGCCGCGGTCCGTCGGCGGCTCCGGCGTCGGGTCGGACGGGCGGCTGCTCGATGACGACGTGTGCGTTGGTCCCGCTGAATCCGAACGACGACACCGCCGCACGCCGCGGCTGCCCCGTCTCGGGCCACGCACGCTCCTCGGTCAACAGCCGTACGTCACCCGCCGACCAGTCGATATGCGGGGAGGGCTCCGCCACATGCAACGTCCGCGGCAGCACACCCGCCCGCAACGCCATCACCATCTTGATCAC
>NZ_JBAGKC010000050.1:0-25097 GCF_037034245.1 Streptomyces sp. CA2R106 | reverse complement strand
TCACCGTCCGCGCCTGGTGATGGTGTCCGGGCTGACCGGTGGTGTGGTGTCGGAGGAGGTCACCGACGCCTCCTACTGGGTGCGGCACGTGCGTGACGCCGTGCGGTTCGCCGACGCGGTCGAGGCGATGCGCGCCGCGGGCGTAGGGACGTTCGTGGAAGTGGGCCCGGACGGTGTGCTGTCCGCGTTGGGGCCCGCGACGCGAACGGAGGCCCCGGAGGACGCCGTTGAGTCGTGGACGCCAGTTCTGCGGCGGGGGCGGGATGAGCCGCGGGCGCTGCTGACGGCGGTGGCGAAAGTGTTCGTCCGGGGCATCCCGGTGGCCTGGGAGAAGGTCTACGCGGGCACCGGAGCGCGTCGGGTGGACCTGCCGACGTATGCGTTCCAGCGTCGCCGCTACTGGCTCAACTCGACCACCAGCAGCCGCGCCGAGGACCTCGGGCTGGCGGCTCCCGGGCACGCGCTGCTGGGTGCGACCGTCGACCTGCCGGCGTCCGGGGAGACCGTGCTGACCGGGCAGCTGTCCCTGTCCGCGCACCCGTGGATCGGCCGCTCGACGGTGGCGGGGCGGGTCGTACTCCCCGCCGCCGCGCTGCTGGACATGGCCGTGCGGGCCGCCGACGAGGTCGGCTGCGACCGCGTCGAGGAACTGCTCGTCGACACGCCCCTGGTGCTCCCCGCGCACGGTGGCGTACGGGTCCAGGTGACCGTGGGCACCGCCCGCGCGGACGGGCTCCGGGACGTCGCGGTCCACGCACGGCTGCCCGAAGGCGCGTGGGTGCGGCACGCTTCGGGCATCCTCGCCCCGGCCGGTGCCGGCAGCGGCCCGGACGACAACGCCACCGCGGACACGGCGCCCTGGAGCACCCCGTGGCCGCCGGCCGGCGCCGTCCCGGCCGACGTGGCCGGGCTGTACGACGCGCTGGAGGCCGCCGGACTCGACTACGGCCCGGAGTTCCGGGGCGTACGCGCCGCCTGGCGCCAAGGTGACGAGGTGTTCGCGGAGATCGCCCTGCCCGAGGGCACCGACGTGTCCGGGTTCGGGGTCCATCCCGCGCTGCTCGACGCCTCGCTCCACCTGACCGCCCTCGCCGAGGCCGAGCAGCGCCGGGCCTCCGACGACGGGCCCCCGCAGCCGCTCGCCTGGAGCCGCGTACGGCTGTACGCGTCCGGCGCGACGGCCGCGCGGCTGCGCGTTTCGCCGTCGGCCTCCGGCGAGGGCGTGTCGGTGGAACTCGCCGACCCGGCGGGCCGGCCGATCGCCTCGGTTGGTTCGGTGGCCGTGGTGCCGCTTGCTCCCGGGGCTCTCGACACGGCCGCTGGAGCAGCTCACGACGGGTTGTTCCGGGTCGCCTGGTCCGTCGCGGACACGGCGCCCACCTCCGCCGCGCCCGAACGCCCCTGGGCCGTGCTCGGCGACGAGGGCGGGGCGGACGTCCCGGGCGCCCAGGTCTACGCGGACGTCGCCGAGTTGACCGCGGCGCTCGACGCGGGCGCGCCGGTACCCGGTGCCGTGGTCTTCCGCGGCCTGCCGGACGCCGGACCGGACGAGGAACCCGCGGCCGTTCCCGTTCCCGCTGCCGTGCCCGCGGCCGTTCCCGTTCCCGAGACCGCACGCCGGGCCGCCGTGCGGACGCTGGAGACCCTCCGTGCGCTGCTGTCCGCGCCGCGGCTGGACGGCGCCCGGCTGGTGGTGGTGACCGAGTGCGGCGTGGACGCGGACTCCGGCACCGCGATACGGCTGGAGCACGCGGGCGTCGTCGGCCTGGTGCGTACGGCCGCGGCCGAGCATCCGGAGCGGATCGTGCTCGCGGACGTCGACCGGCTCGCCGGCTGCGGTCCCCTCCTGGTGGCCGGAACCGCCCTGGACGAGCCGCAGTTCGCGGTGCGCGACGGCCGGGTGCGGGTGCCGCGGCTGGCCCGCGCGGCCGGGGACGGACCCGCCCGCCCGGACGGCGAGGTGTCCGGGCAGGACCCGGCCGCGACAGCCGGGGAGACCGCGGACCCGACACCGTCCACCACCCCCGGGACGGTGCTGCTGACCGGCGCCTCGGGCGCCCTCGGCGGCCTCCTCGCCCGGCACCTGGCGCGCACCGGCCGGACCGGGCGGCTGCTGCTCACCTCGCGCCGCGGCCCGGCCGCCCCGGGCATGGCGCGGCTGGCCGCGGACCTGGCCGCGGCGGGCTGCCCGGCCCAGGTGCTGGCCTGCGACGTCGCCGACCGGGCCGAGTTGGCCGCCGTGACGGCCGGTGTCCCCGCGTCGGCTCCGCTGACCGGTGTGCTGCACACCGCGGGCGTCCTGGACGACGGCGTACTCGACTCGCTGACGCCCGAACGCGTCGACCAGGTGATGCGGCCCAAGGCCGACGCGGCCTGGCACCTGCACGAGCTGACCCGCGGCATGGACCTGGACACCTTCGTCCTGTTCTCCTCGGTCGCCGGTGTCCTCGGCACACCGGGGCAGGCCAACTACGCGGCGGGCAACACCTTCCTGGACGCCCTGGCGGCCCACCGCCGGCAGCAGGGCCTGCCCGCGGTGTCGTTGGCCTGGGGCCCCTGGGAGCAGGGCATGGCGGGCCGGCTCACCTCCGCCGACCGGCGGCGGATGGCCCGCCAGGGGGTGCGGCCGCTGTCCGACGCCGACGGGCTCGCCCTGTTCGACGCGGCGCTCGACCGGAGCGACCCGCTGCTGGTCACCACCCGCCTCGACCCGGCCGCGCTGCGCGGTGCCGGCAGCGCGGTGCCGGCCCTGCTGACCGGCCTGGTCCGCCCGGGCCGGCGCACCGCGGGCGGCGCCGGCGGCGACGCCGGCCGGAACCTGCTGAACCAGCTGGCGGCGCTGCCGGCCGCGGAACTCCGGGCGGCGGTGCTGGACCTGGTCCTCACCCAGGCCGCCCTCGTCCTGGGCCGGCCCGGCCCGGAGTCCATCGCCGCCGCCCGCTACTTCCGCCAGCTCGGCTTCGACTCGCTGACCGCGGTGGAGTTCCGCAACCGGATGAGCACCGCGCTCGGGCTGCGGCTGCCCTCGGCCGTGGTGTTCGACTACCCCACGCCCGCGGAGCTGGCCGACCACCTCCAGGAGCGGATCGCCCAGCAGGAGATCGACTACGCGCCGGTGCACGGCACCCTCGACCGGCTGGGCACGATGCTCGACGGGATCGTCCGGCGCGGGGGCAGGAAGGCCGACATCATCAGCCGCCTCGAACACCTCATGGAGGAGTTCCGGGGGGCGGAAGCGGACGACGCGTCGTCCGACGAGGACATCATCGACGCCACCGACGACGAGATGTTCGACCTCATCGACAAGGAGCTGGGAATCCAGCCGGGCACCGGAGGAGGAGCGGCGTGAGCAACCCCGCAGCAGGGCACACGCCGGCGAAGGCGTCGGACGGGTCCGGTGCCGCACCGGTGCCCCGGCCCCCCGGAGGGGACATCTCCCCGGAGGAGGAGGCGCTGTGGCTCCTGGAGTCGCTGGCGCCGGGCACCGCCGTGAACAACCTGTCCGTGGCGTTCGCCGTCGCGGGACGGGTGGACGCGGTACGGCTGCGGGCGGCGCTGGCCGCCGTCGTCCGGCGGCACGAGGCGCTGCGCACCGTCTACCGCGGCGACGGGGCACGGCTCACCAAGGAGGTGCTGGCCGCCGAGGCACTGACCGTCCCGCTCACCGAGGCCGAACTGCCCGGTGAACCCGCGCCCGCGGACCTCGCCCCCGTGACCGCCGCTCCGTTCGCGCTGGACGGCGGGCCGATGGTGCGGGCCGCGCTGTTCCACGGCACCGGGGCACCCGGCAGCCGCGACGTGGTCTGCGTCACCGCCCACCACCTGGTCCTCGACGAGGTCTCCGGGCCGCTGCTGAGGGCCGAACTGGCCGCCGCCTACGACCAGGCCGCCGCCTACGACCAGGACGGCACCGGCGGGGACCCCGTGCCGGTGCCGGGCCCGAGCAGGCCAGCGCCCCGCGCCGAAAGCCGCGCGTTCTGGCGGGCGGAGCTGGCCGGCACCGTCGCCGGGGCCGGCGAACTCGCCTGCGCCGCGCCCGAACCGGACCGGCCGACCCTGGCCACCGCGGAGGTCGACCGCACCCTCCCGCCGCACACCGCGCAGGCCCTGGACCGGCTCGCGGCGGCGACGGGCGTGCCCGAGGCCGCGATCCTGCTCGCCGCTTTCCATGTGCTGCTGGAGACCCACGGGGCCGGCTCGGACGTGCTGGTCGGCGTACCCGTCGACCTGCGTCCCGCAGCCGCGGCCGGCGCCGTCGGCCGGCACACCCACCACGTGCCGCTGCGGCTGCGGGCCGCGTCCAAGGAGAGCATCCGCGACCTGGTCGTGCGCAGCGCCGAGCGGCTTGCCGCGGCCA
This sequence comes from Streptomyces sp. CA2R106, assembly GCF_037034245.1. Lineage (NCBI taxonomy): Bacteria > Bacillati > Actinomycetota > Actinomycetes > Kitasatosporales > Streptomycetaceae > Streptomyces > Streptomyces sp. CA2R106. The sequence goes on along the minus strand of NZ_JBAGKC010000050.1, from coordinate 20,740 downwards.
CCGCGCACGCCGACGTCGCCGTGGACGCGCACCCCGACCTGCTGCCCGCCCGGGCTTCCGGCCGCCACTCGCTGCCGTTCCGGTACGCCTTCGAGTACCGCGCGCCCGACGGCCCGCCGGGGTTCTCCTTCGGCGGGCTGCCCGCCGAGCCGTTCCCCGCGACCAGCGGCGCCGGCCGCTTCGACCTGCACCTGGCCGCGACCCGGCACCCCGGCCCCCAGGGCACCGTCGGGCTGCGGCTGCGCTACCGCACCGAGCTGTTCGACCCGGCGCCGGCCGCCCTGCTGCCGGCGCGTTACGAGGCGGTGCTGGCCTCGTTCGCGGCCGACCCGGACCGGGCCGTCGGGGACGTGGACTGGTGGAGCCCCCAGGACCACGCGATCATCGGCGCGGCCAACGACACGGCCGGTCCCGTCGAGCCCGCCACCGTGCTGGCGGCCGTCGAGCGGCAGGTGCGGCGCACCCCCGCCGCCGTGGCCGTCGTGGACGGCGACGACACCCTGGACTACCGGCAGTTGTGGCACGCCGCGCACACCGCGGCCGCCCTCCTGCGCAACGTGGGCCTGCGGCCCGGGGAGACGGTGGCGATCGCCCTGCCGCGCGGCGCCGAACTGGCCGCGGCGGTTCTCGGGACCTGGCTGGCGGGCGCGGCGTACATGCCGCTGGACGCCGCGCACCCGAAGGAGCGGCTGCGCCACCAGCTGTCCGACTCCGGCGCGCGGCTGCTGGTGGCGAACGGCGACACCGCGGGGCTCGGCGGCCCGGACGGTCCCGCGGTGCTGCTCGCGCCGCCCGCCCGCGACGCGGCGCCGCGACCGGCGGCCGACGCCCCGGCCGAGGCGGTCGGGGCGGCCGGGGCGGCGGACTGCGCCTACCTGATGTACACCTCCGGGTCGACCGGGCGCCCGAAGGGCACCCGGGTCGGCCACGCCGCGCTGGCCAACCTGGTCGTGCACTTCGCCGAGCAACTGGCCGCGGCCCCCGGGGACACCATGCTGTGGACCACCACGTTCGCGTTCGACATCTCCGGGCTGGAGCTGTTCGTGCCATTGGTCTCCGGCGGCACCGTGGTGGCCGCACCGGACCGTGCCAGGAGCGACGGCCGGGTGCTGCGCGCGCTGCTGGAACGGCACGACGCGCGGTTCGTGCAAGCGACCCCGACCGCCTGGCGGCTGGTCATCGACCGGGCCGCGGACAGCCTGCGCGGCCGCCGTGTGCTGGTCGGCGGCGAGCCGGTGCCGCTGCCGCTGGTCCGCCGGCTGCTGGCCGCCGGCTGCGAGCTGCACCACGTCTACGGCCCCACCGAGACGACGATCTGGTCCACCTCCCGTGTGATCGCGGCCGACCCCGGCGCCCGGCTGGACGTGGGCCGCCCGATCCGCAACACCCGCCTGCACGTCACCGACCCGCACGGCCGCGACCTGCCCGTCGGCGTACGGGGGGAGCTGTGCATCTCCGGCACCGGCGTCGCCCTGGGCTACCACGGCCGGCCCGACCTCGACGCGGAGCGCTTCGGCGTCCACCCCGAGCACGGCCGCTTCTACCGCACCGGCGACATCGCCTGCTGGCGCGCGGACGGCCTGATCGACCTGTTCGGCCGGACCGACCGCCAGGTCAAACTGCGCGGCAACCGCATCGAGTTGGGCGAGATCGAGGCGACGCTGCTGGCCCACCCCCAGGTCGGTGCGGCCGCGGTCGTCCTGGTCGGCGACCCGAGCGGCGACGGAGTGCTCGTCGGCTGCCTCGAACCGGCCGGCACCGAACTGGACCTCGCCGACGTGCACGCGCACGCCCGCGCCCGGCTGTCCCGCGCGATGCTCCCCGGGGAGCTGGTCGCGGTCGACGCCATGCCGGTCAACGGCAGCGGGAAGGTGGACCACCGGGAGCTGGCCCGTGTCGTCGAAGCCCGGCGGCCCCAGCCCGCCGTACCGGGTACGCCTGCCGCACCTGATGCGCCCGGCGGGGCGGAAAGCCCCACCGAAGGGCTGACGGCCCAGTTGGTGGCGGTGTGGCGGCGCATCCTGCGCCGCGAGGACGCCGACGCCGACACCGACTTCTTCGCCGGGGGCGGGAACTCCATGCTGGCCGCTGTGGCGCTCCAGGAGTTCCAGAACGCCAGCGGGCGCTCACTGAGCCTCACCGAGATCTTCGAGCGGCCCACCCCGCGGGAGCTGGCCGCGCACGTCACCGACACCGCACCGGACGCGCAGGCGCCCGCCGGGTGAGACCCGCCGCGGTGTCCGGCCGGCGGCCCCGACGTGTACGACACGCACGACGTGTACGTCGGGGCCCCGGACGGCAGCTGTCACGACCCGTCGGCGGTGCTCTCGGCGTCGAGGTAGGCCAGCACGGCGCGGACCCTGCGGTTGGTGTCGTCGTCCGTGCCCAGTTCCAGCTTGGCGAAGATCGCGGTGGTGTACTTGCTGATGGCGCCCTCGCTGAGGAACAGCCGGCCCGCGATGGCCGCGTTGGACAGCCCCTCGGCCATCAGCCCCAGCACCTGCCGCTCGCGCTTGGTGAGCGACGCCAGCGGATCGGCCCGGGTCGGCCGCGCCAGCAGCTTCGAGACGACCGTCGGGTCCAGGGCGGTGCCGCCGTTCGCCACCCGGCTGACCGCGTCCAGGAACTGCTCGGCGTCCAGCACCCGGTCCTTGAGCTGGTAGCCGATGCCGCCGTGCCCGTCGGCGAGCAACTCCCGCGCGTACAACTGCTCCACGTGCTGGGAGAGGATCAGCACCGGAAGCCCCGGGATCTGGCGGCGCGCCGCCAGCGCCGCCTGGAGGCCCTCGTCGGAGAAGCTCGGCGGCAGCCGGACGTCCACGATCGCGACGTCCGGCCGGTGTTCGAGCAGCGCCTCCAGGGTGGCGGGCCCGGAGTCGACCGCGGCGACCACCGTGTGGCCGTACGCCTCGACGAGGTGCACCATCCCGTTCCGGAGCAGGAAGAGGTCTTCGGCTACGACAATTCGCACGGCACCGCCACGGTGATTCGAGTAGGTCCGCCGACGGGGCTGTCGATCTCCAGCCGTCCGCCGAACGCGTTCATACGGCGCTCGAGGCCGCGCAGCCCCGAGCCGGACGAGGGGTCGGCCCCGCCCACTCCGTCGTCCTGCACGCTCGCGGTGAGCACCCGCCCGTCATAGCCGAGCTCCACCGTCACGCGCCGCGCCGCCGCGTGCTTCGCGGCGTTCGCCAGCAGCTCCGCGACCGCGAAGTACACCGCCGACTCCACCGGCCGCTCGGGCCGGGAGGGCACCTGGCTGTGCACGTCGACGGCCACCGGCGAGTCGAGCGCGAGCGCCTGCACGGCGTCGACCAGACCGCGTTCGGTGAGCACCGGCGGGTTGATCCCGCGCACCAGCGTGCGCAGTTCGTCGAGCGCCGTCGCGGAGGAGGCGCGGGCCTCCGCGAGGATCGCCTTCGCGGCCTCCGGCTTGGTGTCGACCAGCTGCTCGGCGATGCCCATCGACATGCCCATCGCGACCAGCCGCGCCTGCGCCCCGTCGTGCAGACCGCGCTCGATCCGCTCCAGCTCCGCGGCCTGGGTCTGTGTGAGATCGGCGCGGATGGCCTCCAGTTCCGCCACCCGCCGGCCCAGCCGGGTGCTCGGGACCGGGCCGAGGAACCGGGCCGCGACCGGGCGCAGCACCCGCCACGCGAACGGCGCCGCGGCCAGGCCCGCCACGATCGAGGCGGCGCCGTAGCCGGCGAGGGCGGGGGTGAACAGCAGGAAGACGCCGTACCCCAGACCGAGCAGCGGCAGCGCCGCGACCGGGAACACGGTGACCGACGCGACCACCGCCCACAGGCCGTCCCAGTGGAACTGCGGGTCCCGGAACCAGGCGTGCACCTTGGCACGGCGGCGGGCCTCCCGCTCGGTCTTGTGGTACTCGTGGCCGTCCCACCAGAAACCGGTCGCCATGCGCGTCACCGGCGGCACGGCGCGGTAGGCCACCTCGAGCCGCAGGTCCAGCCAGTCGGCGGCGCGGCGGCGCGCGGCCCCGGCCAGCGCCCGGCTCGCCAACGGGTGCACCACCCACAGGGCGATGGCGACCCAGGCGATCACCACCAGGGTCTCCCCGAGCGTCGCGAGCACGCTGACCACCAGGGGCTCGCGCCGCCCCGCGCTCCAGGAGTAGGCCACCTCCGAACCGCCCACCCCCACGGGCACGGCGACGAGGGCCATCACGCAGGTGAGGCCCACCAGGACCGCGGACCGGTACAGCCCCCGCGCGGACGCGGCGCACCACCCCAGCGGACCGCCTCCAGGAGACATCCTCATCCGCTCGTTCCCTTCACCCACGGCGATCATTGTGTCAGCCGGGACGGCGGTCCGGGCCGACACGATCGACGGTACGCAGCCCGCGCCGCCCCCGATAGCCTGCTACGCCCCGCCGCCCGTGGGCCTAACCCCACCCGGCGCCGCCACGAGCAGCCGTGCCTGACGAATCCTGCCCGGCCGGCGGGGGCTGGCACGCATGCTCTCCCCCTGCCTTCGGCGGGTTGCGCCCCTGCGTTGCCGGTCGTCGGGGCAGCGCGCCGCGCTCTGTTCCCCAGAGCTTCGCCGGGGAGGGGCCGCGCCCCGAGCCTTGTGATCGGGGGCCGCGCCCATGCTGGAGGCCACGGGGGAGCACCAGCCCCCGTCGGCCTGCGCCCGTTGGTCGGAACGACGCTGTCCGCCGGCCACGGCCTCGGCGCCCGGGATCAGGGATGCGGCACCGTCACCGCGGTGGCGGCCACGCCCCCGCCCACGATCCACCGCCCCTCGAAGTGCTGGAGCCGCCGCCCGCCCACCACCGGCCCGGGAACGAGCAGTTCGGCGCGGAACCGGCCCTGTGCCGCGTCACCCGCGGGCGCCCGTACGTCGATGTCCGCCTCGACGTCCGCCTCCTCGAAGCCCAGCCACTGCCCGGTCAGCGGGAACCACGCCTTGTAGACCGACTCCTTCGCGCTGAACAGCAGCAGGTCCCAGTGGACGTCCGGCCGCCGGGCCGCGAGAGCGGCGAGCCGCTGCCGCTCCGCGGGCAGCGAGACCGTCCTCAGCACCCCGTGCGGCAGCGGCGCGTGCGGCTCCGCGTCGATGCCGAGGGAGGCCAGGTCGGCGGCGCGGACCAGCGCGGCGGCCCGGTATCCGGCACAGTGCGTCATGCTGCCGCGCAGGCCCTCCGGCCAGCACGGGGCGCCGCCCCGGCCGGTCGGCACCGCCTGCGGCGGCACGCCCAGCTTCACCATGGCGCGGCGGGCGCAGGCACGCACGGTGGCGAACTCGCGGCGGCGCCTGTCCACCGCCTTCGCCACGAGCGCCGCCTCCTGCGGATACAGCGCGAGGTGCGCGGTCTCGTCGTCGCCGAGCGCCTCCACGACCGCCACCGGTTCGGGGAGGACCTGTTCGAGCACGAAGACCCCCTTCACCGGCAGGGCGCGGTACGGCCCGTCCGGTTCGGCAGCAGTCCTACCAGAGCGCCGGCACCCGGGCGGGCCGCGGACCGGGGCGGTTGAACACCGCGTGCGCCGGCCCGGGGGTGGGACTGGCCCCACCCAAGCGTGTGCCCAGGCCCATACCGGGCCCGCCGCGCCCTCCGTAACGTCGGCAGCACGTTCAGACGGAGGAGAAGGACATGGCGAACACCAGCGTCACCACGACCACCACCACGGCCCCGGCGACCGTCGAGGACCCCCGGGTCCAGGAGGCGTTCAACACGGCGAAGAAGTTCCTCGTGGTCTACGGCGTGATCAGTGTCGTCTGCCTCGGGACGGTCGCCGGGATGGCGATCGCCGGCCATGACACCAGCCCCTTCATGTGGGTGCGGGGCGCCATCCTGCTGCTCATCGCCCCCTGGCTGTACCGGCTGGCGACCCGCGCCCCGCAGGGCGACGCGCGCGCCTACGACCGGCTGGCCACGGTGACCGCGATCCTGCCGATCGCGATCATCGTCGTCGACGCGATCCCCGGCCTCTGCCCGGCCTGGTACGCCGCGATCCAGGGGGTGTCGGCGCTGGCCCTGATCGGCGCCGCGGTGCTCACCCGCGGGTCCGCGGTGCGCGGCGTCTTCCCGAAGCCGGCGAAGAAGAAGGCATGACGGGCCGACCGGACCCGCGGCGCCCCGGTGTTCAACCGATGCGCCCCGGGCATCCGGTCCGCCGATGGGGGTGTGCGCCCCGGTCAGCCGGCGTGGCGTGCGCCCTGCTCCCGGAAGTGGTCCTCGAGGACCTGCATGACCTCCGCGGCGCGCTCGCTGATGAAGAAGTGCCCGCCGGTGAACACCCGCAGGTCGCAGCCGCCCCTGGTGTGCCGGTCCCACGCCTTCGCCTCGTCCAGCGTGGTCTTGGGGTCGCTGTCCCCGGTCAGCACGGTGATCGGGGTGTCCACGGCGACGTCGGGCCCGCACCGGTATGTCTCGACGGCCCGGTAGTCGGCGCGGAGCGCGGGCAGCGCGGCCCGCATCATCTCGTCGTCGCTCAGCAGGGACGCCGCGGTGCCGCTCAGCTCGCGCACCTCGGCCATGATCGCGTCGTCGCTGCCGAAGGTGCTCTCGTCCCGGTGGGTACCCGGTGCGCGCCGCCCGGAGGCCATCAGCCGTACCGGCCGCACCCCGTCGGCCTCGAAGCGGCGGGCGAGTTCGAAGCCGATCACCGCGCCCATGCTGTGGCCGAAGAGGGTGAGCGGAAGCTCGGGCTGGCGCCGGAGCACCTGGTAGATGCCGTCGACGAGCACCGACAGGTCGTCGAGGGGGGCCTCCGCCCGGCGGTCCTGCCGGCCGGGGTACTGGATCGACACGACGTCGACCTGCGGACTGAGCGCCGCCGCCACCGGCAGGAAGAAGGGTGCCGAACCGCCCGCGTGCGGAAGGCACACCAGCCGGGCGGCCGGGTTCGGGGCAGGGCGGAAACGCCTGCACCACAGGTTGTCTCCGGACGAGGGCTGGGACATGCCGCTCCTGAGGTCGTCACACCGAATCGTCAAGTGGGACGAGAACGTAGCCAACCGCCGGAACCCCTGCAAGGCTCGCGGCCGCCGCACGCCGCCCACCCGGAGGCCACCCAATGAACAGGGGGGAAAGGGCAGTTGAACGGTGAGGGTGGCTGCGCCCCCGCGCCCCTTGATAGGAAGGACGGGACGGGGCCCGCCTGTTGCGTCGTCCCCCCGACGCGAAGCTCCGAACCGGGACGAAGTTCCCATCCCCCGTACGGCGGCCGCCTGTTCAACTGATGCGCCGCGCGCGGTTGAGCGCGCCGCGCGGAAGCCGTCGTCGAAGGACGTGCGCACCCGGGCGCCGGCCGAGTTGAACGGCCGGGCGGTCCGCACCTCCCCTGCCCCGCGGGCAGCGGCACCGCCGGTCGTCCGCGGATTTCCGCATGTCGGGCCGCGGACGCGGCGGAGCGAGGGATTCCGCCACGCGTGCGGGGAACCGGACGGACGGTGCGTGGCGTGTACCGGAACATGCCCGGCGGCAGAACGCTGTGTATCCGCTCGGGATTCCCGAGGGGCCTCATTCGGCCCTGCACCTTCAGGTTGAACGGGGATACACTCGCGATGTCCGGTTGACACCGCAGGCATTATCGCCGCAGGTCGGCGGAGGTCATCAGGCGGAGTTTGCTGCGGCGTGCAAATTTATTCACGCGGTGTCTACGGGGCGTCAGCGCCGCACAGCTTACCGTGATTGGCGAGAAATAGGAGAAATTTCGGGTTCACGCTCACTCCCGGTGATGGGCCGGGGCCCCGGCTCCTGCCGGGCGTCCACCGGACACAACGTGAGCTGCCGTGAACTACGGGGAAGTGTACGACGTTTCAGACATACCGCATGACCTCGGTATGTCTCGAGAGCCGTGGCAGGCGGCGTCTGGAGGCTTTTGGCTGCGCATGGCAAGCACGAGTTGTCAGGGGGAGGCAATGGTAGGTCTCGCTGAGACAAGCAGAGCGGTGGCCGCTGTGGTCGCCGTCCGGGGAGAACGGGGAGAACGGGGAGATGACGGACCGGAGATCGTTTCCGTCCCGATCATGCAGATTCTGCCCGGGGACTCACCGCGCCTGAAAGGTGAGGACAAAGGCCACGTACTGCAATTGGCGGCCATAGACGGCCCACTGCCGCCAATATTGGTCGACCGAAGAACGATGCGGGTCATCGACGGTATCCATCGTCTCATGGCGGCCTCCCTCAAGGGCCATAAGTACATCGACGTCAAATTCTTCGACGGCAGCCGTGAAGAGGCTTTCCTCATTGCGGTCGAGGCAAACGTCACGCACGGACTTCCGCTGTCGCAGGCCGACCGCACGGCCGCCGCGCTGCGCATCCTCAAGTCGCACCCCACGATGGCCGACCGGGTCATCGCCAAGTCGACCGGCCTGGGCGCCCGTACGGTCGCGGAACTGCGGCGCTCGTCCGACTCGGTGCCGCAGTCGGACTTCCGCATCGGCCGGGACGGCAAGGTCCGGCCGCTGGACGCGGCGCAGGGCAGGCTGCGGGTCGCCGAGCTGATCAGGGACAACCCGAAGGCGTCACTGCGTCAGGTGGCCCGGTCGGCGGGCATCTCACCGGCCACGGCGCTGGACGTCCGCCGCCGGCTGGAGCGCGGCGACGAGCCCGTACCCAGCCAACGCGGCCGGACCAGGGCCGAGGAGGGCAGCGCGCGCCCCGCACCGGCCGACCCGGACCCCATGGTGGCCAACCCGCCCACCGCCGCCACGCTCGAAAAACTCATGCGCGACCCGTCGCTGCGCCAGAGCGAGCTGGGACGGCGGCTGTTGCGGATGTTCCGGGAGAACGTGGTCGGGGCCAACGAGATGAACGACATCTGCGCCTCGGTGCCTTTGCACTGCATCGAACTCATCATCGAACTGTCCCGGCGCAATTCGCAGATCTGGGAAGGGTTCGCCCAGGAGCTGAACCGGCGGGCGCGGATCGTGAACCCCGACTGACCGCACCGGAAACGGAACCCGCCTGCCCGGACGGGGCGCCGGGGGGACACTTGAGGGCGGGGCCGGCCGCACGGCGACGCTGCGGCCGGCCCCCGCTCAACCTCCGGACGGCCCGCCGCGTCCTGTTGAGCGTCCCCACCCGTGCCCTGCCCGAGGCAACCCGAGGTACCCGCCCGTGCTGATCAGACTCCTGAGATCCCACCTCAGACCGTACAGACGCCCCATCGTGCTGCTGGTCTTCCTCCAACTGCTGTCCACCATCGGGGCGCTGTACCTGCCGACCCTCAACGCCGACATCATCGACAACGGCGTGGTCAAGGGCGACACCGGCTACATCCTCGGGATGGGCGGGGCGATGCTCGGGGTGACCGTGGTGCAGATCGCGTGCGCGATCGGCGCGGTCTTCTTCGGCGCGCGCACCGCGATGTCGGTCGGACGCGACCTGCGGCGGTCCGTCTTCACCCAGGTGCAGCGCTTCTCCGCCCGCGAGGTCGGCCAGTTCGGCGCGCCGTCGCTGATCACCCGCACCACCAACGACGTCCAGCAGGTCCAGATGCTGGTGCTGATGAGCTGCACCCTGATGGTGCCCGCCCCGATCATGTGCGTGGGCGGCATCATCATGGGCCTCGACCAGGACGTGCCGCTGTCGTCGCTGTTCCTCGTCGTGGTGCCGCTGCTGGGCATCACCTCGGCCCTGATTGTGCGGAAGATGCGGCCGCTGTTCCGCACCATGCAGGGGCGGGTCGACGCGGTGAACCGGGTACTGCGCGAGCAGATCACCGGCATCCGGGTGATCCGCGCCTTCGTCAAGGACGGATACGAGAAGGACCGGTTCGGCTCCGCCAACGACGAGTTGACCGCGGTGTCGCTGGCCACCGGCCGGCTGATGGCCCTGACCTTCCCGACCGTGATGGCGATCGTGAACCTCTCCAGCGTGGCCGTGCTCTGGTTCGGCGCCCACCGGATCAACAGCGGCGGCATGCAGATCGGCGCGCTGACCGCGTTCCTCACCTACCTGATGCAGATCCTGATGTCGGTGATGATGGCCACCTTCATGTTCATGATGCTGCCGCGGGCCGAGGTGTGCGCCGACCGTATCGAGGAGGTGCTCGGCACCGACTCCAGCGTGGTGCTGCCGGCCGCGCCGGTCACCTCGCTGCGCCGGCACGGCCATCTGGAGCTGCGCGGCGCCACGTTCGCGTATCCCGGCGCCGAGGCCGCGGTGCTGGTCGGTATCGACCTGGAGGCCAGGCCCGGGCAGGTCACCGCGGTGATCGGCTCCACCGGCAGCGGCAAGTCCACCCTGCTCGGGCTGATCCCGCGGCTGTACGACGCGACCGCGGGCCGGGTACTGGTCGACGGGGAGGACGTCGCCGCGCTCGACCCGGCGCTGCTGGCCGAGACGGTCGGGCTGGTGCCGCAGAAGCCGTACCTGTTCTCCGGGACGGTGGCGAGCAACCTGCGCTACGGCCGGCCGGACGCCACCGACGAGGAACTGTGGCACGCGCTGCGGGTCGCGCAGGCCGAGGACTTCGTCCGGAAGCTCGAAGGCGGACTGGAAGCGCCGATCGGGCAGGGCGGCAGCAATGTCTCCGGCGGGCAGCGGCAGCGGCTGGCGATCGCCCGCTGCCTGGTGCGGCGCCCGGAGATCTACCTCTTCGACGACTCCTTCTCGGCACTGGACTACGCCACGGACGCGGCGCTGCGGCAGGCGTTGGCGGCGGAGACCGCGGAGGCGACGGTGGTGATCGTGGCCCAGCGGGTGTCCACGATCCGTGACGCGGACCGGATCGTGGTCCTCGACGAGGGCCGCGTGGTCGGCACCGGTACCCACAGCGAGCTGATGCGGGACAACCCGACCTACCGGGAGATCGTGCTGTCGCAGCTCACCGAGCAGGAGGCGGCGTGAGCGGCGGGGGCATGAGCGGCGGGGGCGTGAGCGGCGGGGGCGGGGACCGGCTGAAGAAGGCGCCGGCGCAGCGCGGACCGGCCCCGGCGGCGGGGCCGGCCCGGTTCATGGGCGGCGGACCCGTCGAGCGGTCGATGGACTTCAAGGGCTCGCTCAAGCGGGTGATCGGGCTGATGCGCCCGGACCGGCTGTGGTTGTGCCTCGTGCTGGCGGTCGGCGTGGTGAGCGTCGCGCTGACGGTGTCCGGGCCGCGCATCCTCGGCCGCGCGACCGACCTGATCTTCGCCGGGGTGATCGGCCGGCAGACCGGCGGCGGCAGCCGGGAGCAGGTCCTGGCGGACCTGCGGGCGCACGGCAACGGCAAGCTCGCCGACGTGATGTCCGGCATCGACTTCACCCCCGGCAAGGGCATGGACTTCGGCGCGATCGGCACCGTGCTGCTGGTCGTACTGGCGGTGTACCTCGGCGCGGCGGTGCTCAGCGTGGTCCAGATGCGCACCGCGACGAAGGTGATCAACCGCGCGATCTACCGGCTGCGCCGCGACTGCGAGGCCAAGCTGTCCCGGCTGCCGCTGTCGTACTTCGACCAGCAGCCGCGCGGCGAGGTGCTCAGCCGGGTCACCAACGACATCGACAACATCGGCCAGACCATGCAGCAGACCATGGGCCAGCTGGTGAACTCGCTGCTGACCATCGTCGGTGTGCTGGCGATGATGTTCTGGATCTCCTGGCTGCTGGCGCTGGTCGCGCTCGTCACGGTCCCGGTGACCCTGCTGGTGGCGACCGTGGTCGGCAAGCGGGCGCAGCCGCAGTTCGTGCAGCAGTGGAAGACCACCGGCAAGCTGAACGCGCACATCGAGGAGATGTACACTGGGCACTCCCTGGTGAAGGTCTTCGGCCGGGCGGAGGAGTCCGCGGCGGTCTTCGAGGCGGAGAACGAGGCGCTGTTCCGCTCGGGTTTCCGGGCGCAGTTCATCTCCGGCACGATCCAGCCGCTGATGATGTTCATCGGCAACCTCAACTACGTGCTGGTGGCGGTGATCGGCGGTCTGCGGGTCGCCTCGGGCACGCTGTCCATCGGCGACGTACAGGCGTTCATCCAGTACTCGCGGCAGTTCAGCCAGCCGCTCACGCAGGTCGCGAGCATGGCGAACCTGATCCAGTCCGGGGTGGCCTCCGCCGAGCGGGTCTTCGAACTCCTCGACGCCGAGGAGCAGTCCGACGAGCCTGCGCACCCCGCCCGCCCGCAGCAGCTGCGCGGCCGGGTCACGCTGGAGGACGTCGACTTCCGCTACCTGCCGGACCAGCCGCTGATCGACGGCCTGTCGCTGGCCGTCGAGCCCGGCCAGACGGTGGCGATCGTCGGGCCGACCGGCGCGGGCAAGACCACCCTGGTGAACCTGCTGATGCGCTTCTACGAGGTCTCCGGCGGCCGGATCACCCTGGACGGCACCGACATCGCCGCGATGTCCCGGCAGGAGCTGCGCGCCGCGATCGGCATGGTGCTCCAGGACACCTGGCTGTTCGGCGGGACCATCGCGGAGAACATCGGATACGGCCACCAGGACGCGACCCGCGAGCAGATCGAGGAGGCCGCCCGCGCCGCGCACGCCGACCGCTTCATCCGCACCCTGCCCGACGGCTACGACACCGTCATCGACGACGAGGGGACCGGCGTCAGCGCCGGCGAGAAGCAGCTCATCACCATCGCCCGGGCGTTCCTGTCCGACCCGGTGATCCTCGTCCTGGACGAGGCGACCAGCTCCGTCGACACCCGCACCGAGGTCCTCATCCAGCGCGCGATGGCCAAACTCAGCCACGGCCGGACCAGCTTCGTCATCGCCCACCGGCTCTCCACGATCCGCGACGCCGACGTCATCCTCGTCATGGAGTCCGGTGCCATCGTCGAACAGGGCACCCACGACCAGCTCCTCGCCGCCGACGGCGCCTACGCCCGCCTGTACTCCGCCCAGTTCGCCCAAGCCGTCGCCGAAGTCGACTGACCCCGCACCCGGGAGCCCCGCGCCCGGGAGCCCCGCCCCGCGGCCGCCTCAGTCGAGGTAGCCGCGGAGGTGGGCGGTGTAGGTGTGGTCGCGGAGCTTGGTGAGGGTCTTGGACTCGATCTGGCGGATGCGTTCGCGGGTGACGCCGAAGATCTCGCCGATCTCCTCCAGGGTGCGGGGGCGGCCGTCGGTGAGGCCGTAGCGGAGCTGGACGACCTCGCGTTCGCGGTCAGCGAGGGTGGACAGCACCGCTTCGAGGTGCTCGCGCAGCAGCAGGAAGGCGGCGGACTCGACGGGGGAGGCGGCGTCGCGGTCCTCGATGAGGTCGCCGAAGGCGATGTCCTCCTCGCCGACGGGCGCGTGCAGCGAGACCGGTTCCTGGGCCAGCCGCAGCACCTCGGCGACCCGCGACGCGGGCAGCCCCAGGTGGTCGGCGACCTCCTCCAACGTCGGCTCGCAGCCGCGCTCCTGGACCAGCGCGCGCTGCACCCGTACCACCCGGTTGATCAGCTCCACCACGTGCACCGGCACCCGGATCGTCCGGGCCTGGTCGGCCAGCGCCCGGGACATCGCCTGGCGTATCCACCAGGTCGCGTACGTCGAGAACTTGTAGCCGCGCGCGTAGTCGAACTTCTCGACCGCGCGGATCAGGCCGACGTTGCCCTCCTGCACCAGGTCGAGCATGGTCAGACCGCGGCCGATGTAGCGCTTGCCCACCGACACCACCAGCCGCAGGTTCGCCTCGATCAGCCGCCGCTTGGCCATCCGGCCCATGACCACCAGCCGGTCGAGGTCGACCGCGAGCTGCGAGTCCAGGTCCGGGAAGGCCGCCAGCCGCTCCTCCGCGAACAGCCCCGCCTCGACCCGCCGCGCCAACTCGACCTCGTCCGCGGCGCTCAGCAGCGGGATACGGCCGATCTCCCGCAGGTACTGCCGGAACAGGTCGGCCGACGGCCCGGCCGCGGCGTCCGTACGGCGGCCGGGCAGCTCGCCGACGGGATCGGGCACCACCGGCTCGTCGAGGGCAGGGGGCACCGGCTCGTCGGGCGTGACCTGGACCTGGGCGTCTGTCCGCACGGAAGCGACCTCCGCGGTGAGCGCGTCGTCGGGCTCAAAAGAGGGCTCGGCACCGGGACCCCAGTGTGACCCACGACGCCTCCCGCCACGAGGGTGCTGCGGACCCTTTTTTCACGCCATGTCACCGCCTGCGGCCCGCCCGTCACCGCGTGCGCCCCGCCCGTCACCGCAGTGCCGGACGGGCCCGCCCCGCGCTTCCCACCCGGCCCGCTGGCCGGACCTGCCGCCGCGTCACTCCCACCGGAACAGCTTGGCCGAGGCGCCCAGCAGCACCACCGCCCACGCCACCAGGGTGAGGATCTGCATCCCGTGCGGCCAGTCGCCCTGCGAGGCGTCCTGGAGCGCCTGCACGGCCGCGCCCAGCGGCATGGCATGGCTGAGGTGCTGGAGCGCCTTGGGCATCGCCGCGATCGGCATCCACAGCCCGGCGAAGAACATCATCGGGTAGAAGAGGATCTGGCCGGCGTTCTGCGCGGTCTTCGCGGAGGGCGCCACCGACGCGATGAACAGCCCGATCCCCATCAGCGCGAGGTAGGTCAGGACGACCGCCAGCACGAATCCGCCGACCTGCTTCGGCAGCGGCACGCCGTACCCCAGCCGCCCCACCACCAGCAGCACGACCGCGGTGACCAGCGCGATGCCGAGGTTCACGATCAGCTGGGCCGCCAGCACCCGCGACGGCCCGGCCGGGGTGGTGCGCAGCCGGCGCAGCACCCCGCGCTCGCGGTAGTCCGCCAGGGTCTGCGGCAGCCCGGTCAGGGCCAGCAGCGCACCCGAGAACGCGACGAGGATCGGCACGTACACATCGAGCGTCGTCTCGCCGTGGAAGGTGTCGCTGGCCTTGTTGAAGGACGGGATGGCGCCGAAGATGACCAGCAGGATCAGCGGCAGGGCGACCCCGAAGACCAGGCGCATACGCTCGCGGACGAGCAGCTTCAGTTCTATGGCGGTCAGCTGCCACAGCGCGTTGCGGCGCGGGGCGGTTCTGGTGGCACTGGCCATCGCGGTGCTGGCGGTGGTGGTCGACACGACGGGTCTCCTCGGGATCTCTTACTGCGCCGGGCTACTTCGAGTGGTGGTCGTTCTGCGTCAGGGCGAGGAACGCGTTCTCCAGCGTGGCCTGTTCGACGCGCAGGTTCATCGGCTCGACCTTCGCGTCCGCCAACGCCGAGGTGACGACGTTGAGGGAGTTGTTGTTGCCGGTGACCACCACGTACTCACCCTGGCGGGCCACCGAGGTCACGTCGGGCAGCCGGGTGAGGAGGCTGTCGTCGAAGGAGGTGGACGGCCGGAAGTGGATGCGCTGCTCCGACTCGACCCGGGAGATCAGTCCCGAGGGGGTGTCGATGGCCGCGACCCGCCCCTTGTCGATCAGGGCGATCCGGTCGCACAGCCGCTCGGCCTCCTCCATGAAGTGGGTGACCAGCAGGATGCTGACGCCGCTGGCCCGGACGGTCTCGATCAGCTCCCAGGTCTCGTGCCGCGCCGCCGGGTCCAGCCCCGTGGTCAACTCGTCGAGCACCGCCACCTTCGGGTTGCCGACCAGCGCCAGCGCCACCGACAGCCGCTGCTTCTGACCGCCCGACAGCTTGCTGTACGGCGTCTTCGCCTTGCCGGTCAGGCTCAGCGCGTCCATCAGCTCCTGCCAGTCCCGGGGGTTGCTGTAGAAGGAGCTGTACAGCGACAGCGCCTCCGCCACCCGCATCCGGTCCGGCAGTTGGCCGTCCTGCAACTGGACGCCGAGCTGGCGGGTGATCTCGGCGCGCTCCACCTGCGGGTCGAACCCGAGCACCGTGACCTCGCCGCGGTCGCGCTGCCGCAGCCCTTCCACGCATTCCACGGTCGTGGTCTTGCCGGCGCCGTTCGGACCGAGAATTCCGAAGATCTCGCCTTCCTCGATGGAGAAGGAGACGTCGTCGACCGCGACCGTGTCCCCGTACTCCTTGTGCAGGTTCCGCACCTCAACCACAGCCGTCATTGGGGGTTTCCTCCGAGTTTTCCGCGCTCCGCCGACCATGTCTTCCCGCCGACTTCCGCTGCGCGCTCAGCCTGTGAAGTTCCGGCGATATCGAGAACGTACCGGCGGCGCGGTTCCGGCGTAATCCTGTTACGCCCCGGACCGGGTGGGCCTGCACCCACCTTTTCGCCGGCGGCGCGCGGCGCCTGAGGCCGCGTCAGGTCTGGGCGGGCGGTCGGCGGCCGCCGGCCACCGGCCGCGCGACCCGCCTGGCGCGCCCGGTTCGCACCGCCGGCGTCCATGGCTGCTCCCGTCACCGGCGGGGCCGGGTCCGCCCGGTCGGCAGGCCGAACCTATCGCCGCCGCCCGCCGCGGGACATCCCGCTACACCCCGTCCGCGGTGGGTCCAGGCCCACCCGCCCCGCTCCGGACCTGCGACGTGCGGTGCGGCCGCTCAACCGAGGGGGCCGCGGCAGTTGAACGGCAGCGGGCCGGTCGCGCGGCTGAACGGACCCGACTTCCCTGCCCGCGCCGGTCCGTGGGCGGTCACGATCCCGCCCGCTGTTCGCCGGCGCTCGGGCGGACCTGCTGAGCATTGCGTGCGCGCGGAAGCTCCGGCTAGCGTTTCTCATAAAGTCGCGACGATGAAGAGGTGACGCACAGTGGGGCACAAATTCTCACTGATTCTCAGCCGGGAGATCACCGACGAGGAATCAGTCACGTTCAAGCAGGCCGGCGGCGGCAGCGCCGTTTTTCTCGCCGACACGCTTCCGACCAATTCCGCCGTCTCCGTCACTCGGATCGACTTCGACGACGCGGTGACGGAGACCCTGGCCGAGTCGATCCAGTCGGCGCTGGACGTCGCCGGGGAGATTCCGGACCTGACGGTTCCCGGGCTCAGCGTGCCGGCCGTGCCGAAGGAGGAGCCGCCGGCGGGAGAGGCGGCCGAGGGCGAGCTCGCGGAGAGCGCGCAGGCCGTCGCCGCAAGCGTGTAGCCACGTTTTCCGGGTTCGGAAGACATCGATATGGCGGCGCCGATCCGGTCGCCGCAGCGCCGTTCCCCCGCAGTCCGTTCCCAGGCGGGGGAACGGCTTTTCCGCCCCCGGCCCCCGGCGGCTTTCGTGCCCACCCCGCCAGGGGTACCGCCCCGGATGCTGCCGTCCGCCCCGGGTGTCGCCGTCCCCGCGGGCTCAGCGCAGCGCGTCGAAGGCGCCCGGGTGCGTGTGCTCGCGCACCGACGTGTACTGCTGGCGGACCGCGGTGCCCACGGCCGCGTCCTCGCCCGGCTCGAAGTGCCGGGCGCCCTCCAGCGCCCACTGCGGCGGCTCGCCCTGCGTCCGCGACCCGAGCACCGCGCCCAGCGACCACGCGGCCTGCCTGGCGGCGCCCAGCGCGGCGTACTCCCCGGCCTGCGGCACCACCACCGGCGCGCCGAACAGCGGCGGCGCGATCCGCTGCACCGCGGGCAGCTCGGCCGCCGGGCCCAGCAGGAACACCCGGCGCACCTCGACGCCCTTGCCGCGCAGCACGTCCAGCGCGTCGGCGAGCGCGCACAGCATCCCCTCGAACGCCGCCCGCGCCAGGTGCTCGGGCTTCATCGAGTCCCGCCGCAGCCCGCTGAGGGTGCCCGCGGTGTGCGGCAGGTCGGGGGTGCGCTCGCCCTCCAGGTACGGCAGCAGCACCAGCCCGTAGGAGCCCGGCGTCGAGGTCAGCGCCCGCTCGGACAGGCCCGGCAGGTCGGTGCCGAGCAGTTCGGCGGTGCCCCGCAGGGTCCGGACCGCGTTGCGGACCTGGAGCAGCGGCAGGTGGTGGCCGGTCGCGTCGGCGTACGAGGTGATGGTGCCGGTCGGGTCCGGTAGCGCGGCGGTGTGCACCGCGAAGACGGTGCCGCCGGCGCCGAGCGAGACCACCGCGTCGCCGGGGCCCAGGCCCAGGCCCAGCGCGGCGGCCATCGCGTCGCCGGTGCCGGCGGAGATCAGCAGTCCCTCGGGGGTCTGCCCGGCCGGCTCGGCGGGGGCGAGCACGTCGGGCAGCCGGGCGCTGTGGCCGAGCGCGCGCTCCACCAGGTCCGGGCGGTACTCGCCGGTGGCCGCCGACCAGTAGCCGGTGCCGGAGACGTCACCGCGGTCGGTGGTGCGGCGGTCCGGGCGGCCGAGCAGCTGCCAGACCAGCCAGTCGTGCGGGAGCAGCACCTCGGCGACGCGCTGGGCGGCGGCCGGTTCGTGCTGGGCCAGCCAGCGCAGCTTCGCCACCGGGAACGACGCCTGCGGCACCGCGCCGACCGCCTCGGCCCAGCCGGCCGGGCCGCCCAGCTCCTCCACCAGGTCCGCCGCCTGCACCTGGGCCCGCTTGTCGCCGCGCAGCAGCGCCGGGCGCACGGTGACACCGCCGGCGTCCAGCGCCAGCAGGCCGTGCTGCTGGCCGGCGATGCCGATCGCCTGCACGCCCTCCAGCACGCCGCCGCCGGCCGCCTCGCCCAGCGACAGCAGCCACGCCTGCGGATCGATCTCGGTGGGCTTCTCGCCGTCGTCGAGGGGGTGCGGGGCGTGGCCCTGCCGCAGCACCGCCCCGGTGTCCGTGTCGCACACGACGATGGTGGTGCCCGTGGACGAGCTGTCTATGCCGGCGACTTTCCCCATGGGCGAATGATGCCGTACGGCGGGGGCGCGCCGCGCGGGGGTCCACCCTCGGCACCGGGCGGGGTGGCGGGCCGGGGGGCGGTACGGGTCAGGTGTTCGAGGTGCCCCACTCGCTGTCGGGGCCGTGGCCGTTGCGGCTGGCGCGGATCTTCCCGGCCAGGGCGTCGGGCATCCGGTCGCCGACCTTGGCGGTCACCGTCTCCTTCGCCCGGCCCGCAGCGGTGCGGCCCTGCTGCATGGCGGACTCGGCGGTGTTGCGCACCGCGGGGTTCTGCGCCACCTTGCGGGCGGCCTCGCGGATCTGCTCGTACCGCTCCCGCCCGGCGCGGGCCCCGAGCACGAAACCGACCAGGGCTCCCGTGATGAACGTCAGCCGGTAGCGCATGGCTCCACCCTTCCTCACTCAGGTTCTGCCGGTCTCTAGGCGCCTTACCCTGCGTCGCGGGGTGCAACCCCCTGCAAGCGGTTGGCGGAGCACCCCCCTGCTTGCGCTAATGTATGTGTCGCACCGAGCGTGCGCCCGCCGGGAGGTCCCTGTGGGTGCATTCGGCGCACACAGTGCGATCCCCTGTAGCTCAATTGGCAGAGCAGCCGGCTGTTAACCGGCAGGTTACTGGTTCGAGTCCAGTCGGGGGAGCTGGTCCCCTGTAGCTCAATTGGCAGAGCAGCCGGCTGTTAACCGGCAGGTTACTGGTTCGAGTCCAGTCGGGGGAGCGCAGGATCAGGACCCTCCGGGGTCCTTTTTCGTCTCCCGGCCACGCCGCGCCGTCAGTTCGGGCCGCGCCGCGTCCACCTGACGACCTGTCCGTACACCCGCGAGGGCGACAGATCGTATGAGCGGCTATGCTGCGGCAGACGGCGTGCACGGCACGCCGTACGGGGCGGTAGCTCAGCCGGTTAGAGCAGCGGACTCATAATCCGTCGGTCGTGGGTTCGAGTCCCACCCGCCCCACCCCGCGGCACCCCGCTCCCAGCGGCTTCCACCTGGGGAAACGCGGTTTCCCTAGCGGTTCCGGGCGAGCCCTTGGGGGTGGCTGGAAGGCCCTGTGAGCCCGGTGTGAGCCCGGAGGTGTCGCCTCCCTCGATCGGCCGAGCGCGCGGCACGATCCTGGCGGCCCTCTCGGCCACCGCGCGGTCAACCTCGGGCAGCAGGCTCGTGTACGTGTCCGAGGTGAGCGTGGCCGCCACGTGGCGGAGGTCGCGGAGATTGATCGGCGGCAGGTTGGTGGCCTTCCGGACGCGGCGGAAGGCGTCGGACAGCATCTCCGGGTGGAGAGGGCTCCCGTCCTCCTGCGTGAAGACCTTGCCCGAGTTCTGCCAGGACTTTCCCCAGCTGAGGCGTTCTTTGCGCTGGCGGGCGCGGTGCAGACGCAGCACCCGCACGGTCAGGCTGTCGATGTGGATGGGTGAAGCGCTCCCGTCGGTTTTGGGCGCCGACTCGTACGGAGTCCACCCGTCCTGGACGATCTCCTTCGCCGGCGTCAGCAGACCCGCCTCCAGGTCGATGTCGACCCACTCCTGGCCGACCGCTTCCCCCGGCGGAGGCCGCGGAACGCGATGAGATGGAAGGCCGCGTAGAGGCGGTCGTCCGCTGCCTCGTCCAGGAAGACACCCAGCTGAGGGTTGCGGATCAGGCGCCGCTCGGCGAGGGCCTGGGCGAGTAGTGCCCCAGCTGATCCCGCAGCCACCCGTGAAGGCTGCGCCGCCCGTAGGCCAGCGCGACGACGACCGCGCGGCCGGCGAACTCCGTGTCCAGGCACGCCGGGATGTCCCGGTCGGGGAACCAGTCCCGGTCGACGAGCATGTCCCAGTAGTGGACGTGGATCTGCCAGGGCGCGACCGTCACCTCGGTCCGGCCGAGCACCTGCACGCTCGGCAGCGACAACCGGTCGAGAACAGGGTCGACCAGCCCCCGCTCGACCGCGTCGGGCTTGCACAGGATCACCGACCAGCGATCCCAGTCCACGCCCTCGACCACCGCGCCGCTGCGCGCCGGTTTCCGGTTCACCGGGCACCTGCCGCGGCGGCGCAGGCCGGCCAGCGGTGCCCGGCCAGCCAGCGCAGCCCGGGGTCGAGCGCGGCGACATCGTCCGCGCTGTAGGCCGCCTGGTTCGTCCGCAGAGCGTGCTCGTGCTCCAGGATGTGCGTGATGGTGTCGGCGGTCGTCGTCGCGGGCATCGGCGGGAATGGGAAGGCGGGAGGCCCGGTCCGGGTCGCTGCCTCTGCCAGCACGCGGTCG
>NZ_JBAGKC010000049.1:0-27604 GCF_037034245.1 Streptomyces sp. CA2R106 | reverse complement strand
CGCGGTCGAACTGCGCAACCGGCTCCAGAGCGCGACCGGCCTCACCCTGCCGGCGACCCTCGTCTTCGACTACCCCACCGCGCACCGCCTCGCCGCCCACCTGGCCGAGCAGTTCGGCGACACGGCCGAGGCCGCGACGCGGCCCGGGCAGCCCGGTCCGGGGGCGGTGACCGACGACCCGATCGCGGTCGTCGGCATGGCCTGCCGCTACCCCGGCGGCGTCACCGGCCCCGACGACCTGTGGCGCCTGGTCACCGCGGGCGGCGACGCCATGACCCCCTTCCCGCGGGACCGCGGCTGGGACGTCGACGGCCTCTACGACCCGACCGGCACCCGCCCGAACACCTCCGTCGCGGGCGAAGGTGGATTCCTCGCCTCCGCCGCCGAGTTCGACGCCGGGTTCTTCGGGATCTCCCCGCGCGAGGCGCTGGCGATGGACCCGCAGCAGCGACTCCTGCTGGAGGTCGTCTGGGAGGCCCTGGAACGCGCCGGGATCGACCCGGCCGCTCTCGCCGGCACCCCCGCGGGCGTCTTCGTCGGCAGCTACCACTCCAGCTACGGCGACCTCGTCGTCCAAGCCGGCGACGCCCAGGCCCAGATGATGACCGGCGGCGCGCAGAGCGTGCTGTCCGGCCGCGTCTCCTACGTCCTCGGGCTGGAGGGCCCCGCGGTCACCGTGGACACCGCCTGCTCCTCCTCGCTGGTCGCGATGCACCTGGCGAGCCAGTCGCTGCGCTCGGGCGAGAGCACGCTCGCGCTGGCCGGGGGCGTCACCGTCCTGGCCACGCCCGGCACGTTCGTGGAGTTCAGCCGGCAGGGCGGCCTCGCCGCCGACGGGCGCTGCAAGGCGTTCGCCGAGTCCGCGGACGGCACCGGCTTCGGCGAGGGCGTCGGCATCATGGTGCTGGAACGCCTCTCCGACGCCCGCCGCAACGGCCACCCGGTGCTCGCCGTCCTGCGCTCCAGCGCCGTCAACCAGGACGGCGCGTCCAACGGCCTCACCGCACCCAACGGCCCCTCCCAGCAGCGCGTCATCCGCCAGGCGCTGGCCGCCGCCTCCCTGTCCCCGGCCGACGTGGACGCCGTCGAGGCGCACGGCACCGGCACCACCCTCGGCGACCCCATTGAGGCACAGGCCCTGCTGGCCACCTACGGGCAGGACCGCCCCGAGGACCGGCCGCTATGGCTGGGCACGGTGAAGTCCAACATCGGCCACACCCAGGCCGCCGCCGGTGTCGCCGGGGCGATCAAGATGGTGCAGGCCCTCCGGCACGGCGTGCTGCCGCGCAGCCGCTACGCCGACGAGCCCACCTCGCACGTCGACTGGACCTCCGGCCGGGTGCGGCTGCTGGCGGAGGAGCGGCCCTGGCCGCGGACCGGGCACCCGCGGCGGGCGGGCGTGTCCTCGTTCGGCATCTCCGGGACGAACGCGCACGTGATCCTGGAGGCCGCGCCGGAGCCCGAACCGACCGCCGTGGCCGAGAACGTGCCCGAGGCCGCGCCCGTGCCCGAGCCCGAGGCCGCGCCCGCCGCCGCGGAGAACGCCGCCGAGACGGTGTGGGTGGTGTCGGGCCGCACCGAGCCGGCCCTGCGCGCCCAGGCCGCCCGGCTGCTGTCCGCCGTGGAGGAGGCCGACACCGACGAGTCGGCGGCCCCGTACGACCCCGCTGACGTCGGCGCGGCACTGCTGCGCACCCGCTCGCTGTTCGAGCACCGCGCGGTCGTCGTCGGCGCGGACCGCGGCGAACTGACCGCGGGACTGCGGGCGTTGGCCACCGGTGAACCGGCCGCCCAGGTGGTGGACGGGGTGGCCCGCACCCGCCGCGGACTCGCGGTGCTCTTCACCGGGCAGGGCGCCCAGCGGCTCGGCATGGGACGCCGGCTGCACGCGCAGTCGCCGGTGTTCGCCGCCGCCTTCGACGAGGTCGCCGACGAACTGGACCGGCACCTGGAGCGCCCGCTGCGCGACGTGCTGTGGGGCACGGACCGCGAGCTGCTGGACCGCACCGGGTGGACGCAGCCCGCGCTGTTCGCGGTGGAGGTCGCGCTGTACCGGGTGCTCACCTCGTGGGGGGTGCGGCCGGACTACCTGCTCGGCCACTCCATCGGCGAGGTGGCCGCCGCCCATGTGGCCGGGGTGTTCTCGCTGCCGGACGCCTGCCGGCTGGTCGCCGCGCGGGCCCGCCTGATGGACGCGCTGCCCGCCGGCGGCGCGATGGCGGCCCTCGCCGCGACCGAGCAGGAGGTGCGTGAGCGGCTCACCGGCGGCGTCTGCGTCGCCGCGGTCAACGCCGCCGAGTCGGTCGTCGTCGCCGGCCCCGAGGCGGACGTGAGCGCGGTACGCGAGCACTTCGCCGCCCTGGGCCGCAGGACCCGGCGGCTGCGGGTCTCGCACGCCTTCCACTCCGCCCTCATGGAGCCGATGCTCGAGGCCTTCGCCGCCGAACTGGCCCAGCTGTCCTACGCCGAGCCCGCGGTGCCGGTCGTCTCCAACCTGACGGGCGCGCCCGCGGACCTGGCGAACCCGGCGTACTGGGTGGAGCAGGTCCGCGGCACCGTCCGGTTCGCCGACGGGCTGGCGTGGCTGGCCGAGCGCGGCGTGGACACCTTCGTGGAGGCCGGGCCCGACGCGGTGCTGTCCGGGCTGGTGGCCGCGAACGGCCTGACCGGGGCCGCCGCGGTGGCCCTCCAGCGCGGCGAGCGCACCGGCCGCGCGGTGCTGCTCCAGGCTCTCGCGCGGCTGTACGTCCAGGGCGCGGCCGTCGACTGGTCGCCGCTGTTCGCCGGCCGCGCCACCCGCCGGGTGGACCTGCCGACGTACGCCTTCCAGCGCCGCCGCTACTGGCCGCGGACCGTGCCGGAGCAGGCGGCGGGGCGCGACCCGGTGGACGCGGAGTTCTGGGCGTCCGTGGCGAGCGGTCCGGACGGGCTGGCCCGCTCCCTCGGCGTCGCGGACGACACTTTGTCCGACGTCGTCCCGGCCCTGCTGCGCTGGCGTGAGCGGCGGCTGCGGGACGCGGCGGCCGACGGCTGGTGCTACCGCCAGTCCTGGGTGCCGGTCGACGTGGACGGCACCGCGCCGGCCGCGCCGCCGCGCTGGCTGGCGGTCGTCCCCGAGGGCGACGACCCCTGGGCCGCCGCCGCGGTCGCGGCCCTCGGCCCGGACACGGTGGTCCTCACCGCCGGCGCGGCCGACGCGGAGCACCTGGCGCGCGTCGGCGCCGACCGTACCGGCGTGGTGGCCCTGGCCGGCGCCGGACGCGACGGGCTGACCGCGACGCTGCGCCTGGTGCAGGAGTTGCGGCGCTCGCAGGTGGACGTCCCGCTGTGGGTGGTCACCCGGGCGGCCGTCGCGGCCGGTCCCGGCGACGTGGTCAAGGAGATGTGGCAGGGCGGCATCTGGGGTCTGGGCCGGGTCGCGGCCCTCGAACTGCCGCAGGTGTGGGGCGGGTTGGTCGACCTGCCGGGCGACGCCGACCCCGCGGCCCTCGGCCGGCTGCCCGGAGTGCTGTCCGGTGGCCACGGCGAGGACCAACTCGCCCTGCGCGCCTCGGGGGTGTTCGCCCGCCGTCTGGTGCGCGCGCCGGGCCGCGGCTCGGTCGAGCCGTGGACGACCGGCGGTACGGCCCTGGTCACCGGTGGTACCGGCGGGTTGGGCGGTCATGTGGCGCGGTGGCTGGTCGAACGCGGTGCGCAGCATGTCGTGTTGGTGTCCCGGCGGGGTCCGCAGGCGCCGGGCGCCGGGGAGTTGCGGGCGGAGTTGGAGGCCGCGGGTGCGCGGGTGAGCGTGGTCGCGGGTGATGTCGCCGACCGCGCGACCATGGCCGGGGTGTTCGCCGCGGTCCCGGCGGACCTGCCGCTGCGGTCGGTGTTCCACACCGCCGGTGTGCTGCACGAACCGACGCCCGTCGAGGCGATGCCGGTGGGGACCCTGCACGACAGCCTCGGCGCGAAGGCCGAAGGGGCGCTGCTGCTGGACGAGTTGACCACCGGCATGGAGCTGGACGCGTTCGTGCTGTTCTCCTCCGGTGCCGCCTCGTGGGGCGGCGCGGGGCAGGGCGGTTACGCGGCGGGCAACGCCTGCCTGGACAGCCTCGCCGAGTACCGGCGCGCCCAGGGGCGGACCGCCACGTCGATCGCCTGGGGCACCTGGGCCGAGGCGGGCATGGCCGCGGCCAACACCGAGGAGCACGACTACCTGGTGCGGCTCGGTGTGCTGCCGATGCGGCCGGACCCGGCCATCGCCGCCATGCAGCGCGTCCTGGAGGACGACGCGACGACCGTGACCGTCTCCGACATGGACTGGTCGCGGTTCGCGCCCGCCTTCTCGCTGGCCCGGCCGAGCCGGTTGCTGGCCCTGCTCCAGGACCAGGCGGGCCCGGAGGCGGCGGCCGAACCCGAGGCCGACGCCGCCGCGTTCACCGGCCGGCTGGCGGCGGTGCCCGCGGAGGAGCGCCGGGAGTTCCTCGTCACCCTCGTCCGCGACCACGCCGCCGCCGTGCTGGGCCACGGCAGCGGCGACGAACTCGACCCCGAAACCGCCTTCCGCGACGCCGGGTTCGACTCGCTCACCGCGGTCGAGCTGCGCGACCGGCTCCAGGCGATGACCGGGCTGAGCCTGCCCGCCACGCTCGTCTTCGACTACCCCAACCCGTTCAAACTCGCCCTGCTGCTCGATGAGTTGACCGGCGGCGGCGCCGGGGGCGACGGCGACGAGGAGGAGGAGCTGCGGCGCAAGGTGGCCGCGGTGCCGCTGGCCCGGCTGCGGGCCGCCGGACTGCTCGACGCCGTACTGGCCCTGGCCGAGCAAGCCGACCCGGACAGCCCGGACGGCCAGGACGGCCGGGGCGCCGGGGACGAAGAGCCCGACGGGCCCGACCTGTTGACCGCCGACGCCGACGACCTCGTCCGCATCGCGCTCGGAACCGCGTGAAGGAGCTGTAGGACAGACATGGACATCACCGCAGCAGTGCTCGACGAGGCCGGCGGCCCGTTCGTCCTCAAGCAGGTCGAACTGGCCGCGCCCGGCCCGGACGAGGTGCTGGTCGAGCTGCACGCCACCGGCCTGTGCCACACCGACGTGGCCGTCCAGCACGGCTTCACCCCCTTCCCGCTGCCGGGCGTGCTGGGCCATGAGGGCAGCGGTGTCGTGGCCGCCGTCGGGCCGGGCGTCGCCGGGCTGGCCGAGGGCGACCACGTGGCGCTGTCGTTCAGCAGCTGCGGCGCCTGCGGCAACTGCCGCTCGGGCGTGCCCTCGTACTGCGACACGTTCGTGGCCCGCAACCTGCTGGGCGCCCGCGCCGACGGCAGCCGGCCGCTCACCCTCGACGGCAAGGGGCTCGGCTCGAACTTCTTCGGCCAGTCGAGCTTCGCCTCGCACACCGTGGCGCACGCCCGGTCGGTGGTGAAGATCCCCGAGCAGGTGCCGCTGGCGCTGGCCGCGCCGCTGGGCTGCGGTGTGCAGACCGGCGCCGGGGCGGTGCTGAAGTCGCTGCGGGCCCAGGCGGGCAGCTCGGTGCTGGTGCTCGGCGGCGGCTCGGTCGGGCTGAGCGCCGTGATGGGCGCGGTGCTCGCCGGGGCGGAGACGATCGTCGTGGTGGAGCCGGTGGAGTCGCGGCGGCTGGTCGCCAAGGACCTCGGCGCGACGCACGTGCTGGACCCGGCCGACGGGAAGCTCGCCGAGCAGATCCGCGGTGTCGTGCCGCAGGGCGTGCGGCACGCGGTGGACACCACCGCCAAGGCGGCGGTGCTCACCGAGGTGGTGCAGGCCATGGCGAAGCGGGGCAGCATCGCGCTGCTCGGCATCCCGTCCGAGCCGGCCGCGGTGTTCCCGCTGAGCCTGGGGCTGAGCCAGATCCTGGGGCTGACCGTCGTCGGGGTCGTGGAGGGCGACAGCGACCCGCAGACGTTCGTGCCCTGGCTGCTCCAGCAGTACCTCCAGGGCCGGTTCCCGATCGACCGGCTGGTCCGCACGATGCCGTTCGCCGACATCAACGAGGCCGTCGCGGCGCAGGTGCGCGGGGACGTGATCAAGGCGGTGCTCACGCACCGGTGACCGGTCCGGCGCCCGCGCGGCGCCGCCCCGGGTACGCCCGCCGGCGCCTTCGCGACGGCGACTCCCCACGAGCACAGGCAAGGACAGGCGAGGCCGTATGCCCATCGACCACGACGACTTCTACATCGGCGGCGCCCGGGTCGCGCCCGCCACCGCGCACCGCATCGAGGTGCGGGCCGCGGGCACCGGGGAGGTGGCCGGCAGCGTGCCGGCCGCGCACCCGGCCGACGTGGACGCGGCCGTCGCCGCGGCCCGCGCCGCCTTCGACGACCCTTCCGGCTGGCGGACGTGGAGCGCGCAGGACCGCGCGCAGACGCTGGACCGCTTCGCCGCGGCCCTCACCGAGCGCGGGCCGCAGACCGCGCGCCTGGTGAGCCTCCAGAACGGCATGCCGATCAGCCTGGCGGGCGTGCTGGAGGGCGTCGGCCCGGCCGCGCTGCTGCGCTACTACGCCGCCCTGGTCGCCGCGAAGACCGCCGACGACCGCCGCCCGGGCCTGTTCGGCGGGCACGCGGTGGTGGTGCCCGAGCCGGTGGGCGTGGTCGCCGCGATCGTGCCGTGGAACGTGCCGCAGGGCATCACCTTCATGAAGGTCGCCCCGGCGCTGGCCGCCGGCTGCGCCGTGGTGCTCAAGCCCTCCCCGGAGACGGTCCTGGACACCTACCAGGTCGCCGAGGCCGCCGAGGCGGCCGGGCTGCCCGCCGGGCTGCTGAACATCGTGCCCGGCGGCGCGGATACCGGCCGCCACCTGGTCGGCCACCCCGGCGTGGACAAGGTGTCCTTCACCGGCTCCACCGCCGTCGGCCGGGGCATCGCGGAGACCTGCGGGCGGCTGCTGCGGCCGGTGTCGCTGGAGCTGGGCGGCAAGTCCGCGGCGGTCGTCCTGGACGACGCCGACCTCGGCGCGGTGATGGACCGTTTCTTCCGGGCCACGCTGCTCAACAACGGGCAGGTGTGCTGGCTGGGCACCAGGGTGCTCGCGCCCCGCTCCCGCTACGACGAGATCGTGGACGCCGTCACCGCCATGGCGCGCTCGCTGAAGGTCGGCGACCCGCTCGACCCGGCGACCCAGCTGGGCCCGCTGGTCTCCGCACGGCAGCGGGACCGGGTGGAGTCCTACATCGCCAAGGGCGTCAGCGACGGCGCCCGGCTGACCGCCGGCGGCGGCCGCCCGGCCGGCGCCGACCGCGGCTGGTACGTGGAGGCGACGGTCTTCGCCGACGTCGACAACCGGTCCGCGATCGCGCAGGAGGAGATCTTCGGGCCGGTGCTGTCGGTCATCCCCTACGCGGACGAGGAACAGGCCCTGGCGATCGCCAACGACAGCGACTACGGCCTGGGCGGCTCGGTGTGGACCACCGACCCCGACCGCGGCCTGGCCTTCGCCCGCCGGGTGCAGGCCGGCTCCGTCGGCGTCAACGGCTACGCCAACGACCCGGTCGCGCCCTTCGGCGGCCGCAAGGCCAGCGGGCTCGGCTACGAGCTGGGCCCCGAGGGACTCGCCCAGTACCAGGCCCTGAAGTCGATCTACGTCGACCAGCAGGTCTGACCGGGGCGGCGCCCGGTGCCCCCCGCCCGGCGGCGCCGGGCCGCCCCGCGCAGTGACGCACACCCAGGAAGTGACACGCAGTGAGAAACGGAGTGGACCCCACATGAGCGGACGACTCGACGGCAAGGTCGCCATGATCACCGGTGCGGCGCGCGGCCAGGGCCGCGGCCACGCCCTGCGGCTCGCCGAGGAGGGCGCCGACCTGATCCTGGTGGACATCTGCCAGAACATCGACACCCTCGCCTACGCGCTGGGCACCGAGGACGAACTCGCCGAGACCGCCGCCGAGGTGGAGAAGCTGGGCCGCCGCGTGGTGACTGCGCAGGCCGACACGCGCGACGCGCCCGCGTTGCGCGAGGCCGTAGAGCGCGGCGCCGCGCAGCTGGGCCGCCTCGACATCCTCGTCGCCAATGCCGGGGTGGGCATGGCGCACCCCTCGACCAGCCAGGAGCAGGCGTTCCGCGACCAGTTGGAGATCAACACCATCGGCGCGTGGAACACCGTGCACGCCGCGGCGCCGAAGATCATCGAGGGCGGCCGGGGCGGCGCCGTCGTCGTGGTCAGCTCGGTGATGGGCCTGAGCGGCAAGATCGGCAGCCCGACCGGCGGCGCGGAGGGCTACGTCGCCGCCAAGCACGCCCTGCTGGGCCTGTCGCGGGCGTGGACGCGGTGGCTGGGCCCGCACGACATCCGGGTCAACTCCATCCACACCACCGGCGTGCGCACCCCGCTGCTCGTCAACGACGCGGTGAAGAAGGTGCACACCAAGCCCCCCACGTCCGGCGCGGAGGTGGGCCACATCCTCGACGTCACCATGCTGGACGTCAGCGACGTCACCGGCGCCGTGGCCTGGCTGGTCTCCGACGAGGCCCGGTACGTCACCGGTGTCGCGCTGCCGATCGACGCGGGCTTCACCACCCCGTAGGAACCACCCCGTAGGACCACCTCGCCCCACACGGCGGACCGCCCCCGAGCCCGGCAACAGGCTCAGGGGCGGTCCGCTTGCGGGGGACGCGCCGGAAAGGCGGGTCAGGAAGGTCGGCTCAGGAGGGCGCCGGGGCGAACTCCACCCCGTCGTCCAGCGGACCGCGCCGCAGCAGCTTCACGTCCTTGCGGTAGTCCTGCTCCACCGTCCACGGCGCGCGCGTGCCGCGCTTGGGCATGCTGTCCGCGCCGCGCCGCACATAGCCCGAGCTGAGGTCCAGGATCGGCAGCACCGGGTCCTCGGGCGGCGGCGCGAGCGGCCGGACCACCGCGTGCCCGTGCTCGGCCATGTGCGCCAGCAGCCGGGACACGTACCGCGCCACCAGGTCGGCCTTGAGCGTCCAGGAGCTGTTGGTGTAGCCCAGCGTCCAGGCGAAGTTCGGCACCCCGGCGAGCATCAGGCCCTTGTACGCCACCGTCGCGCCGGGGTCGACGGCGGTACCGGCCACGCTCATCCGGATACCGCCCAGCGGCAGCAGGTTCAGCCCGGTCGCGGTGACGACCACGTCCGCGGCCACCTCCTCGCCGCTCTCCAGCCGCAGCCCGTCCGGCGTGAAGGACTCCACGGCGCCGGTGACCACGGACGCCTGCCCGGAGCTGATCGCCGCGAACAGGTCCCCGTCGGGCACGTAGCACACCCGCTGGTCCCACGGCTGGTAGCGGGGGGTGAAGTGCGGGTCGAGGGCGTAGCCGTCCGGGAGGTGCTTGGCGGCGCCCTTGCGGAGCATCGCCTTGACCCGCTCCGGCCTCCTGCGGCTGAGCCGGTAGAAGGCCATCGCGAGCGTCGCGTTCTTCCAGCGGATCGCGCCGAGCGCCGCCTTCTCCGGCAGCACCCGGCGCAGCAGGTCCGCCAGGCCGTCGCGGGACGGCAGCGACATGACGTACGCGGGGGAGCGCTGCACCATCGTCACGTGCGCGGCCCGCTCGGCCAGCGCGGGCACCAGGGTGACCGCGGTGGCGCCGCTGCCGATGACGGCCACCCGCTTGCCGGCCCAGTCCAGGCCGGCCGGCCAGTGCTGCGGGTGCACCACGGTGCCCGTGAAGCGGTCGGTGTCCTTGAACTGCGGCCGGTAGCCCTCGTCGTAGCGGTAGTAGCCCGTGCACAGGTACAGGAACGAGCAGGTCAGCGTGGCCGTTTCGGGGTTCTCGGGCGCCCCGCGGGAGACGGTGACCCTCCAGCGGGCCGCCGCCTCGTCCCAGTCGGCGGCGGTCACGCGGTGCCGGAACCGGATCGCGTCCAGCAGGCCGTACTCCCGGGCGGAGTCCTGGATGTAGGACAGGATGCTCGCGCCGTCGGCGATGGCCTTGGGGTCCTTCCAGGGCCGCTCCCGGTAGCCGAGGGTGTGCATGTCCGAGTCGGACCGCACCCCCGGGTAGCGGAAGAGGTCCCAGGTGCCGCCGACGGCCTCCCGTGCCTCCAGGATCGCCAGGGTGCGGCCGGGGAGGGCACGGCGCAGGTGGCCGGCCGCGCCGATGCCGGCCAGCCCGGCGCCGACGACCAGGACGTCGACGTGCTCAGCCATGGCGGCGCCCCTTCCCGCGGGCGGGAGCGGCGGCCGCGGTCGTACTCGCCCGCGCCGCCGTCACGGGCGTCACCACGCGACCGGCATGGAGCGCGGACCGCGGACCATCATCTCGCTCTTCCACGCGATGTCGCCGGCCACCCGCAGGGTCGGCAGCCGCTGGAGCAGCACCCGCAGCGCCTCCTGCAACTCCAGCCGGGCCAGCGGCGCGCCCAGGCAGTGGTGGATGCCGTGGCCGAACCCGATGTGGTGGTTGGCCGGCCGGTCGAGCCTGATCTCCTCGGGGTCCTCGAAGCGCAGGCCGTCGCGGTTGGCGGCGCCCAGGGCGACCAGGACCGGTTCGCCGGCACGAACCAGGGTGCCGCCGACCTCGATGTCCTCCCGGGCGTAGCGCGGGGCGGCCGAGCCGCTGCCCAGCGGCACGAAGCGGAACAGCTCCTCGACCGCCGAGGGGATCAGCTCCTCGTCGTGCAGCAGCCGCTGCCAGTGCTGCGGCTGGTCCAGCAGGGCGTAGACGAAGCTGGGGATCTGCGAGGCGGTGGTCTCGTGCCCGGCGATGAGCAGGCCGACGCAGTGGTCGAGCAACTCCTGCTCGGTCAGCCGGTCCTGCACGTCGCGGGCCTCGATCATGCCCGAGATGAGGTCGTCGGCCGGTTCGGCGCGGCGCGCCTCGATGATGCCGCGGATGTACTCCACCAGCTCGATCCGCTTGGCGCGGCCCTCCTCGGCGTTCAGGGAGCTGGTGGACAGGATCGCGTCGGTCCAGTTGCCGAACCGGTCCCGGTCCTCGAAGGGCACTCCGAGCAGTTCGCAGATGACGGTCGTCGGGATCGGCAGCGCGTAGTCCGCGACGAGGTCGGCGGGCGCGCCCTTGGCCTCCATCGTGTCGATCAGCCGGTGCGCCAGGTCGTGGACTTTCGGCCGCAGCTCCTCCACCCGGCGGATGGTGAACGCCTTGCTGATCAGGCGGCGCAGCCGGGTGTGGTCGGGCGCGTCCATGTTGAACATGGACTTCGGCTGGGCGTTGAACTTCCGTGCCCGCGGCGGGTCGTGCTCCTCGGCCATCGCGCGGCTGAAGCGCCCGTCGCCCAGCACCAGCCGGGCGTCGGCGTAGCGGGTGGCCAGCCAGGCCGGCTCGCCGTAGGGGAGGTTGACGCGGATCAGGCCCTCGGTGTCCCGCGCCTTGCGGTAGGCCTCGCTGAGCGCGAGGCCCTCGTCGGGGCCGAAGGGGTAGGACAGCGGCTCCGGATAGGTGGTGTTCACTGCGTGCTCCTCAGCGGGGGATGCGGGGTCACAGCCGGGCGAGGTCGACGACGGACACGAGGTTCGCGCCGTAGTTCGCGAGGTAGGCGCGGCGGCCGTCAGCGGAGACGGCGATGCCGGCGGGGGTGCGTTCGACGGGGACGGTGCGCACGACGGTCTGCGTGGCGGTGTCGATCACGGACATGGTCCGGCCGGGCGCCTTGCTGCCGCCCATGTTGACGACGTAGGCGCGCGCGCCGTCCGGGGAGAGCGCCACCCCGCCGGGCCCGTCGCCGACGGTGACGGTGGCGGCCACGGTGTGGGTGGCGGTGTCGATCACCGACACGGTGTTGCCGGGGTCGCCGAACGGGCCGTGGTCGGCGACGTAGACACGCGTGCCGTCCGGGCTGATGGCGACGGCGCCGGGGGAGCGGCCCACGGTGACGGTGGTGGCCACGGTGTTCGTGGTGAGGTCGATCACCGACACGGTGCCCTCGGTGTCGGTGGGCCGGCCGTAGTTGACGACGTAGGCGTGCACGCCGTTGTCGTGGATGGCCACCGCGCCGGGTGCGGCGCCGACGTCCACGGAGCCGACGACCTGGAGGGTGGCGGTGTCGATGACGGACATGGTGCTGCCCGGGTCGGTCTCGATGCCCAGTTCGGAGATGTAGACGTACCGCCCGTCGGGGGTGGCTGCGACGCCGTCGGGGGAGTTGCCGACGCCGATCGTGGCGACCACCTCGTGGGTGGCGGTGTCGATGACCGACACGGTACGGCCGGGCTCCTTGCCGGAGCCGTAGTTGACGACGTAGACGCGGGAGCCGTCGGGGACGACCTCCAGCGCGGTCGGGCCCACCCCGACCGTCACGGTTGCGACGACCTCGTGGCTGGCGGTGTCGATGACCGACACCGTGTCACCGGGGGAGTGGGTCGCCCACCGGCCGTAGTTCGTCACGTACGCCCGGCTGCCGTCCGGGGTGAGGGCGACGGCGGAGGGCCCCTCGCCCACCGGGATGGTGACCTCCACGTGCGGCAGGCCGATCTGTTCGGTGTCGGTCACGGATGCGCTCTCCTCACGGCGGCTGCCGGCGACCCCCGCCCCGCGCGCGGCTGCGGTGCGGGGATCGCCGGGAACATCTCGCGGATTCGAAGGATTCGACGGGCTCGACGGGTTCAACTGATTCGACAGGTTCAACGGGTTCAACGGGTTCAACGGATTCGGCGGATTCGCTTATGCGGAAACGCCGGCGGGTAGCGTGCTGTCGCGCACTTCCCGGTCGCGGCGCCGACCGGCGGTTTTCGCGGCGTCGAATCCGGTGCCGATGCTCGAAGGATCGTATCGGCGTCCCCCGGACAAAAGGCGGGTCCCCCGACATTAGGGGCCTCGTTAGGGGGCCGGCCGGCCGTTTAGGGGCCCGGACCGCACACCGCCCGTTCGCTTAGGGGATTGCTAGGGGGGTGTCCGCGCCGGGTCCTTCAGTAGGTTCGTGCCCCGAGAAGGCGTCGCATGGGATGGGGAGCAAGGTGAAGATCGCATACCTGGTCGACGGCGGGCTGAGCGATGTGGCGGGCGCCGGCACGGACCTCTACGAGCGCTACCCGCAGGTCCGTGAGATCTACGCGCAGGCCGCCGAGTGGACCGGTCTGACCGTCGACCGGATGCTGCGCTGGGAACTGGACCGCCTGGAGGAGTACCACCAGGTCGGGCTGATCCGGCAGACCTCGATCATCCTCGGCGTCGCCGACCTGCTCGCCGAGCGCGGTGTGCGCCCGGACGTCATCGCCGGCATGAGCCTGGGCTCGCTGGTCGGCGCGTGCCTGGCCGGCGCCGTGGAGCGCCGCGACCTGTTCACCTTCCTGCGCCGCAAGACCGAGGTGCCGCCGCCCACCGGGCCCGCCCAGGGCTGCGCCGGACTGCTGGTGCCCGCGGACGCCGACGACGCGGACTACCTCGGGCAGCTCGTCGAAGGCACCTGGGTCGGCGGCGAGTTGGGCCTGCGCCGCAACAACACCGTGCGCGGCTTCATGGTCTCCGGCTACGTCCACGCGCTGCACGAGCTCATGGCGAAGCTCCCCGAGGGCGCGATGCACATGATCAAGGACATCGACGTCGCCGTGCACGTCCCGCTGTGCGCGGACCAGAACGAGTACCTCAAACCGGTCTGGGAGAAAATCAATTTCCACGACCCGGAGATTCCGCTGTGCTCCTGCAAGGAGCGCGGAATGCTCACCACGGCGGCGGACGTGCGGAAGTGGTACCTCGGCAACCAGGTCGACAAGGTAAGCCACCCGGAGATGTTCCGCAACGTCGTCGACAACGAGCCGGAGATCGCTTTCCTGCTCGGCCCGGCGAAGCTCGACATCTACCTCGACGCGCTGCCCTGCCCGGTCGTGCAGATCGAGAACGACGAACAGCTCACGGACGCCATGACCGCCCTGTACGAAATGCGGATCTGACCGCTTTCCCCCTCAGAAAGGCGCGGCAGGAATGAAGGAATCACTGGCTCTGGTCGACCGTTTCCTGCGGACGGACCTCGACGAGTGGACCCGGCAGGTGGTGCGGCGGCACTTCGACCCCGAAACCGGCAGCCCCTACTGGCTCAAGCGCGCGGCGGAGCTGGACTTCGACCCGCGCGAGATCACCCGCTACGACGAACTCGGCGCGCTCGGACCCTTCCCGCTGTCCGTGCTGCGCAAGCTCGACCCCGCCGACCTGGTACCCCAGGCCGTGCCCCGCCCCCTCGCCGGCCGCGTCTTCGACTCCGGCGGCACCACCGGCGACCCCAAGCGCATCCTCTACACCCCCGCCATGCTCGAACACCGCCAGGCGTGGCGCCACTGGTCCTTCCACACCGAGGGGTTCCGCCCCGACGGCAACTGGGTGCAGGGCACCCCCACCGGCCCGCACGTCATCGGCCTGGGCGTGCAGGAACTGTCCGCCTACGGCGGCCGGATGTACATCGTGGACATCGACCCGCGCTGGGTGAAGCGGCTCATCCGGGCCGGCAAGCTCGCCGAGGCCGACGAGTACACCGACCACGTCGTCGGCCAGATCACCAACATCCTGCGCACCCAGCCGATCGACTACCTCAACACCACCTCCGCGCTGCTCAACGCCCTCATCCGGCGCGCCCCCGAACTCGCCGCGCGACTCAAGGGCGTACGCGTCAGCGGCACCCACTGCACCCCCGCGATGTACCGCGCCTTCCGGTCGGTCCTGAACGGCGGCAGCGGCGCCGTCGTCGGCCGCAGCTACGGCAACACCTTCGGCACCTCGGCCGGCATCCCCGCCTCCGACGACGGCGAGACCCTGCCCTACCTGCCGAACTACCCCCACGTCACCGCGCTCGTGGTCGACAAGGAGGACTGGACCCGCACCGTCGAGTACGGCCGGCAGGGCCAGGTCATGCTGAACGTCCTGCACCCCGACCTGCTGCTGCCGAACTTCCTGGAGCGCGACCAGGCCGTCCGGTACGACACCGGCGACGCCTACCCCTGCGACGGTG
This sequence comes from Streptomyces sp. CA2R106, assembly GCF_037034245.1. Taxonomy (NCBI): domain Bacteria; kingdom Bacillati; phylum Actinomycetota; class Actinomycetes; order Kitasatosporales; family Streptomycetaceae; genus Streptomyces; species Streptomyces sp. CA2R106. Next base: position 12,745 of record NZ_JBAGKC010000049.1, on the reverse strand, counting down.
TCGCCAACGTGATGCCGCTCCAGGTCACCCGCAGCGCCCCGGAGGGCATCTACTGAGCGGCCGCGCGCCCGCGCCGCCCGCACCTCGTACCCCGCGGCCCGCGACCGGCGACGGTCCGGGCCGCACCCGCACCCGCCTCACCGACTCCGCACCCACCGACCCGCACTCACGGACTCTCGGACCCGAAGGAGGACGGGCAGCGGCCCCGCCGGGGACCCGCGCCCCACACCTATGCAAGCGATCGTGATCGAGGACACGCAGTTGGTGCTGCGCGAGGTCGAGGACCCCGAGCCGGGGCCGGGCGAGGTGGTCGTCGACGTGGCCGCGGCCGGGGTCAACCGGGCCGACGTCGGCCAGCGCAAGGGCCTGTACCCGCCGCCGCCGGGCGCCCCGCCCTACCCGGGGCTCGAAGTCTCCGGCGTGGTCAGCGCCCTGGGCATCGGGGTGAAGGGCCGTCAGGTCGGCGACGAGGTCGCCTGCCTGCTCGCCGGTGGCGGCTACGCCGAGAAGGTGGCGGTGCCTGCCGCGCACACCCTGCCGGTGCCCGCCGGGGTGTCGCTGCGGGACGCGGCGTCCCTGCCCGAAGTCGCGTGCACCGTCTGGTCGAACGTGGTCGACCGCGACGCGCTGCGCGAGGGCGAGACGCTGCTCGTGCACGGCGGCGGCAGCGGCATCGGCACCTTCGCGATCCAACTGGGCAAGGCGCTGGGCGCGTCGGTGGTGGTGACCGCCCGCCCGGCCAAGCACGACCGGCTGCGGGCCCTGGGCGCCGACCTGGTGGTCGACTACACCACCGAGGACTTCGTCCTGGCCACGAAGGAGTTCACCGCCGGCGCCGGCGTCGACGTCATCCTGGACATCGTCGGCGCCCCGTACCTGGCGGACAACATCGAAGCTCTGGCGCCGAACGGCCGGCTCACCGTCATCGGCCTCCAAGGCGGCCGCAAGGCCGAGATCGACCTCGCGATGCTGTTCAGCCGGCGCGCCTCGGTCTCCGCCACGTCGCTGCGCGCCCGACCGCGGGCGGACAAGTCGCGCATCGTCGCCGGTGTCGGGCACCAGGTGTGGCCGCTGGTCGAGGCCGGCACGGTCAAGCCCGTGGTGCACGCCGCGCTGCCGCTGGCCGAGGCCGCCGAAGCCCACCGGATGATGGAGGCGAGCGACCACATCGGCAAGATCCTGCTGCTGCCGTAGCGGCACGTCCGCCGGCGGCCGGTCCGCCCGCGGCGGCCGGCGCACCGCGGGCGGCCCGGCGACGCGCGCGTGCGGCGAGCCCGCGCCGCGCCGCCCCGCCCGCTCCCCCTCCCCCCTTTCCCGCCGGCCGCACCCGGCCGGTGCTCGCCCGCACGCACGCATCGCCGCCCGGCGGTGCCGGAACGGAGTACCCGATGCCCCTCGACCCCGCGGTCAAGGCCGTCCTCGGCATCCTTGACGCCGCCGGCGACCGGCAACTGCACGACCTGCCGATGCCCCTCGCCCGGGCCAGCTACGACCAGCTCGCCGGGCTCGGCGGCGAGCCGGCCGCGATCGCCCGCACCGAACGCACCACCGCCGACGGCATACCGGTCCGGCTGTACTGGCCCGACAGCCCCGGCCCGCACCCCGTCCTGCTCTTCTTCCACGGCGGCGGCTGGGTCCTCGGCAGCCTCGACGGCTACGACGGCGTCGCCCGCGACCTGAGCGCCCACGCCGACTGCCTGGTCGTCAGCGTCGGCTACCGCCTCGCCCCCGACCACTGCTTCCCCGCCGCCGTCCAGGACGCCCTCACCGTCGCCAAGTGGGCCCTGCGCACCGGCGACTCCTACGGCGGCGACACCCAGCGCCTCGCCGTCGCCGGCGACTCCGCGGGCGGCAACCTCGGCGCCGTCCTCAGCAACGAACTGCCCGGCCTCTTCCGCGCCCAGGCCCTGCTCTACCCGGTCACCGACCAGACCAGGAACCACCCCTCGGTCCGCGAGAACGGCCAGGGCTACCTGCTGACCGAGGACACCCTGCGCTGGTTCAGCGAGAACTACCTCGGCGACCAGGACCCGCGCCACCCCTGGGCGTCACCGCTGTTCGCCGCCGACGAGGTCCTCGCCGCCGCGCCCCCCACCCTCATCCTCACCGGCGAGTACGACCCGCTGCGCGACGAGGGCGAGGCGTACGCCGACAAGCTGCGCGCGCTGGGCGTTCCGGTCGAACAGCGCCGCTACGACGGCATGATCCACGGATTCTTCGCCATGCGCGGAATGGTGCCCGCCGCCGCCGAAGCACTCGCCCAGACCGCCGACTTCCTGCGCGCCGCCTGGCGGTAACCACGCAGCGGAAACCCCCCACCGGTAACCACCCACCGGAAACAAAAACCCCTCCCACTCCGGGACGCCCGTCATCCCCGCGGGCGTCCCGGTCGCCATTTCGGTTCCCGTAACGACAACGCACCGCGGGCAAAGCCGAATTGCGCGCCGAACCACCGAACCACCGAGACACCGATTCACCGGATCGCCGACCCGCCCCGCCGCCGGCCCCCGCCGCACCCCGCACCACCCCGACCCCCGACTCGCCGCCACCACACCACCGTTGACCAGCCACGACAGCCGCCGCGGCAGCGCCGAACCCCCACACCCGCGCACCGCGACGACCACCGACCGCACCATGTCACCGGCGGTCACCCCTACCTGTGTTAGGGGTCGAAACGAAGATCTCCAGGGGCCGTTAGGGGGACGCCGCTCCCGACCGCCGCCATAGCGTTCCGGCGGAGCACCAGAAGCCGGGCACAGCGCCGGAACCGGAATCAGGTACGACCGAGGGGCGAGAAGTGACAGCCGAAGGCCACGCCGTATCGATGGACCACGAATTCCCCGGCTGCTCCGCAGCGGACGTCGCCGTCATCGGAATGTCCTGCCGCCTTCCGCAGGCCCCCGACCCCGCCGGCTTCTGGCGGCTGCTGCGCACCGGCACCAACGCCGTCGCCGACGTCCCCGCCGGCCGCTGGCCCGACCAGGACGGCAACGACGGCCACGACCCGGCCCTGCGCGCCCTGGTCCGCCGCGGCGCCTTCATCGACGCACCCGACGCCTTCGACGCCGCCTTCTTCGGCGTCTCCCCCCGCGAGAGCGCCGAGATGGACCCACAGCAGCGCCTCGCCCTCGAACTCGGCTGGGAGGCACTGGAGGACGCCGGACTCGTCCCGGAGACGCTGCGCGGCCTGCCCGTCGGCGTCTACGTCGGCGCCATGGCCAGCGACCACGCCCACCTGACCGCCCTGCGCAGCCCCGGCGCCCTCAGCCACCACACCATGGCGGGCACCCACCGCGCCGTCATCGCCAACCGGCTGTCCTACGTCGCCGGACTGCGCGGGCCGAGCCTCACGGTGGACACCGGCCAGTCCTCCTCGCTCGTCGCCGTCCACATGGCCTGCGAGAGCCTGCGCACCGGCGAGGCCCGGCTCGCCCTGGCCGGCGGCGTCAACCTCAACCTCACCGAGCAGTCCGCCCTGCTGGAGGCCCGGCTCGGCGCGCTGTCCCCCGACGGGCAGTGCTTCACCTTCGACGAACGCGCCAACGGCTACGTCCGCGGCGAAGGCGGCGGCTTCGTCGTCCTCAAACTCCTCGCCGACGCCCTCGCCGACGGCGACGACGTCCACTGCGTCATCCGCGGCAGCGCCGTCAACAACGACGGCGCCGGCGACAGCCTCCTGGTGCCCACCGTCACCGGCCAGCGCGACGTCCTCACCCGCGCCTACGAACGCGCCGGCGTCGCCCCCGGCACCGTCCAGTACGTCGAACTGCACGGCACCGGCACCAAGGTCGGCGACCCCGTCGAGGCCGAAGCCCTCGGCCACTGCCTCGGCACCAGCCCCGACCGCCGGCACCCCCTGCTCGTCGGCTCCGCGAAGACCAACGTCGGCCACCTCGAAGGCGCCGCGGGCATCACCGGCCTGCTCAAGGTCGCCCTCATGCTCAAGCACCGCGAGATCCCGGCGAGCCTGAACTTCCAGCGCCTCAACCCCGCCATCCGCGCCGACGAGTGGAACCTGCGCGTCGCCGCCGCACCCGGACCCTGGCCCGAGCCCGCCGGCCCGCTGCACGCCGGGGTCTCCTCCTTCGGCATGGGCGGCACCAACTGCCACGTGGTGCTCAGCTCCCCGCTACGGGCACCCGAGCCCGCCCCCGACCCCGCGCCGCAGCCCGCACCCGGCGAACTGGCCCTCGTGCTCTCCGCCAAGTCCGCCGCCGCACTGCGCGCCCAGGCCGAACGCCTCCGGCACCGGATGGCCGCCGACCCCGCGCCCCGCCCCGCGGACATCGCCTGGTCCCTGCTCACCGCCCGCTCCACCTTCGACCACCGCGCCGCCGTCGTCGGCGCCGACCCGGACCGACTGGCCGCCGCACTCGCCGCACTGGCCGCAGGAGAGCCCGCCGCCGGCCTCGTCCAGGGCCACGCGGCCCGCCCCGACCACCGGGTGGCGTTCGTCTTCCCCGGCCAGGGCGCCCAGTGGACCGGCATGGCCACCGCACTGACAGCCGCCTCCCCGGTCTTCCGCGCCGCCCTCGAGGAATGCGCACAGGCCCTGCGCCCGTTCGTCGACTGGTCGCTGACCGACGCCCTGGACGACGAGACCTTGCTCGCCCGCGTCGACGTCGTCCAGCCCGCCCTGTGGGCCGTCATGGTCTCCCTCGCCCGCCTGTGGCGCTGGATGGGCGTGGAGCCGGCCGCCGTCGTCGGGCACTCCCAGGGCGAGATCGCCGCCGCCGTCGTCGCCGGCGGCCTGTCACTGACCGACGGCGCCCGCGTCGTGGCCCTGCGCAGCCGGGCCATCGCCGAGACCCTCACCGGCCGCGGCGGCATGGCCGTCGTCTCCCTGCCCGCCCCCGACGCCGCCGCACTGATCGCTCCCTGGGACGGCCGCCTGTCCGTCGCCACCGTCAACGGCCCCGGCTCGGTGGTGGTCTCCGGCGAGTCCGCCGCCATCGACGAACTCGCCGCCCGCTGCGCCGACACCGGCATCCGCTTCCGCCCCGTCTCCGTCGACTACGCCTCGCACTCCGCGGCCGTCGAGGAGATCGAGAGCCGCCTGCTCGCCGACCTCGCGCCCCTGCGCCCCCGGACCGGCACCGTGCCGATGTACTCCTCCGTGACCGGCGCCCCCCTGGACACCGCGGAACTCGACGCGCACTACTGGTACCGCAACCTCCGCCAGACCGTGCAGTTCGAGACCGCGACCCGCGCACTGGCCGCCGACGGGACCACGGTGCTGGTGGAGGTGAGCCCGCACCCGGTGCTCACCGTGCCCGTCCAGGACACGCTGGACTCCCTCGGCGACACGGCCGGCCCCGCGCTCGTCACCGGCAGCCTGCGCCGCGACCAGGGCGGCCTGGACCGCTTCCTGACCTCGGTCGCGCAGGTCCACGTGCACGGCGTGCCCGTCACCTGGACCGCCCTGCTCGAAGGACTGCGGCCGCGGCGCGTCAAGCTGCCCACCTACGCCTTCCAGCGCGAACGGCACACCGTCGCCGGCCTCGGCGAGGCCCCCGCCCGGCAGCTCACCGCCGCACCGGCCGGTACCCCCGCGCCCGCCGCGGTCGCCGAGCAGGACGACGCGCTGCTGCGCGCGCTCGCCCCGCTGTCCGCCAAGGAACGCGACACCTATCTGCTCGGCCTCGTCCGCGACCACGCCGCCGCCCTGCTCGGCCACCGCGGCGGCACGGACGTCGACCCCGCCGTGCCCTTCCGCTCCGCCGGCTTCGACTCGATGACCGCCGTCGACCTGCGCAACCGGCTCCAGGCCGCCACCGGCCTGCCCATCCCGACCAGCATGGTCTTCGACTACCCCACACCCGCCCGCCTCGCGGCCTTCCTCGCCGACCGGCTCGGCGGCACCCGCGCCGCCGACGACACCGCCGCCCCGCTGCCCGCCGCCGCCCCGGCCACCGGTGACGACCCCCTGGTCATCGTCGGCATGTCCTGCCGCTTCCCGGGCGGCATCACCGGCCCGGACCGGATGTGGGACCTCGTCATCGGCGAGCGCGACGCCATCACCGGCTTCCCGACCGACCGCGACTGGGACCTGGACCACCTCTACGGCCCCGACACCGCGGGCCGCCTCGCCGGCGGCTTCGTCGAGGGCGCGTTGGACTTCGACGCCGGTTTCTTCGCGATGTCCCCGCGGGAGGCGCTGGCCACGGACCCGCAGCAGCGGTTGCTGCTGGAGGGGGCGTGGGAGGCGCTGGAGCACGCGGGTATCGACCCGCTCGCGCTGGCGGGTTCCCCGACGGGTGTGTTCGTCGGCAGCTACGAGTCCGGGTACGCGGAGGTGGTCTCCGCCGCGCTGCCGGACACGGACGCGGAGGCGCAGCTCCTCACGGGTGGCGCGCAGAGCGTCCTGTCCGGGCGGGTGGCGTATGCGCTGGGGTTGGTGGGTCCGGCGGTGACGGTGGATACGGCGTGCTCGTCGTCGCTGGTGGCGCTGCACCTTGCGGGTCAGGCGTTGCGGGGTGGGGAGTGCTCGCTGGCGTTGGTGGCGGGGGTGACGGTGAACGCGTTGCCGCACACGTTTGTGGGGTTTGCGCAGCAGGGTGGGTTGTCTGCTGATGGTCGGTGCAAGGCGTTTGCTGAGGCGGCGGATGGGACGGGCTTCAGCGAGGGCATGGGTGTGCTGGTGGTGGAGCGCCTGTCGGATGCGGAGCAGAACGGGCATCGGGTGTTGGCGGTGGTGCGGTCCAGTGCGGTGAACCAGGATGGTGCGTCGAATGGTCTGACGGCGCCGAACGGTCCGTCGCAGCAGCGGGTGATCCGCCAGGCGCTGGCCGCGGCCTCGCTGTCGCCGTCCGACGTGGACATGGTGGAGGCCCACGGCACCGGGACGACGCTGGGCGACCCGATCGAGGCGCAGGCGGTACTGGCGACCTACGGGCAGGGGCGGCCGGCGGAACGGCCGCTGTGGCTCGGCTCGTTGAAGTCGAACATCGGGCACACCCAGGCCGCGGCCGGGGTCGCCGGCGTGATCAAGACGGTGCTGGCGCTGCGGCACGGGGTGCTTCCGCGGACGTTGCACGTGGACGAGCCGAGTTCGCAGGTGGACTGGGCCGCTGGTGAGGTGCGGTTGTTGACGGAGTCGGTGGCGTGGCCGGAGACGGGGAGGGTTCGGCGGGCGGGGGTGTCGTCGTTCGGTATCTCGGGGACGAACGCGCACGTGATTCTGGAGGCGGCGCCTGAGGTCGGTGTTGGGCCCGAGGCGGAGCCGGAGTCCGCGGTGGGGGACGGTGCCGGGACAGTCTGGGTGGTGTCGGGTCGTACGGAGGAGGCGCTGCGGGCGCAGGCCGGGCGGTTGGTGTCGGTGGTGGAGGGCCGGGACCCGGTGGCGGTGGGTGCGGCGTTGTTGTCGCGGTCGGTGTTTGAGCATCGGGCGGTGGTGGTCGGTGCGGATGCGGGTGAACTGACCGCTGGGCTGCGGGCGTTGGCGGCGGGTGAGTCGGTGGCGAACGTGGCGGAGGGTGCGGCGCGGAGCGGGCGCCGGGTGGCGGTGCTGTTCGCGGGTCAGGGTGCGCAACGGCTGGGGATGGGGCGCGCGTTGTACGGGGAGTCGGGGGTGTTCGCTGCGGCCTTCGACGAGGTGGTGGCGGAGTTGGACCGGCACCTCGATGTCCCGCTGCGGGAGGTGGTGTGGGGCGAGGACGCTGATGGGCTGAACTCCACGGGGTGGGCGCAGCCGGCGTTGTTCGCGGTCGAGGTGGCGTTGTTCCGGTTGCTGGAGTCATTCGGGGTGGAGCCGGATTATCTGCTGGGGCACTCGATCGGTGAGGTGGCGGCGGCTCATGTGGCGGGGGTCTTCGACCTGCGGGATGCGTGCCGTTTGGTGGCTGCCCGCGCCCGTTTGATGCAGGCGCTTCCGGCCGGTGGAGCGATGGTCGCTATCGCCGCCCCGGAGGCTGAGGTGCTGCCCCAGCTGCCCGAGGGCGTCTCGGTGGCGGCGGTCAACGCGCCTGGCTCGGTAGTGGTGTCGGGCGAGGAGGCCGCTGTCCTCGCGGTGGGTGAGCACTTCAAGGCGCAGGGCGTGAAGACGACGCGGCTGCGGGTGTCGCACGCTTTCCACTCGGCCCTGATGGACCCGATGCTGGCGGACTTCACCGCGGCGATCGCCGACGTGGAGTTCTCGGAGCCGCGTATCCCCGTCGTGTCGAACCTGACGGGTGAGCCCGCGGACATGACGTCGCCGAAGTACTGGGCCCAGCAGGTCCGTTCGGCGGTCCGCTTCGCGGACGGGCTGGCCTGGCTGGCCGGGCAGGGCGTGGACACCTTCGTGGACGCGGGTCCTGACGGTGTCGTGGCGGGGCTGGCACAGGCCAACGCCGAGGACGCTGTTGCGGTGGCCCTGATGCGCAAGGACCATGACGACGAGCGCACTGTGCTCCGGGCCCTGGGCCAACTCTTCGCGCACGGCGTGCCGGTGAGGTGGGACGGCCTGTTCGGCGACCGCCAGCCCGCCTGGGTGGACCTGCCGACGTACGCCTTCCAGCGCCGCCGTTACTGGCCGCAGGCGTCCCTCGCCGGGGGCGACGTGACCGCGGCCGGGCTGGCATCCGCCGAACACCCGCTGCTCGGCGCGGTGGTGTCCGTGCCCACCTCGGACACGGTGGTCCTGACCTCGCGGCTGTCGCTCCGTACGCAGCCGTGGCTGGCCGACCACGCGGTGCACGGCACGGTGGTGTTCCCAGCAACGGGCCTGGTGGAGCTGGCGGTTCGGGGCGCGGACGCCGTGGGTGCGGGCGGGCTGCGGGAGTTGGCGGTGGAGGCGCCGCTCGTCGTCCCCGAGGCCGGAAGCGTCCAGCTCCAGGTCGTGGTGGCGGACTCCCGGGCGGAGATCTACTCGCGCCGCTCCGACGACGACGCGTGGCTCCGGCACGCGACCGCCGCACTCGGTGACGCCGTCGCCGCGGGTGAGGGCGGGTGGTCGTGGCCGCCGGAGAGCGGTGCGCGGGTGGACCTCGCGGGCTGCTACGAACTGGCCGCGGTCGAGGGCCTGGTGTATGGCCCGGCGTTCCAGGGTCTGCGGCAGGTGTGGCGGGCCGACGGCGCGGTGCTGGCCGAGGTCGAGGTGCCCGAGGGCGAGGCCGACCGGGCCCGCAGGTTCGGGGTGCACCCGGCGCTGCTGGACGCCGCGCTCCAGGCCGTCGCCTACGCGGGGTGGGACCCGGCGCCGTCCGGCCGGGTGCCGGTGGACTTCGCCGACGTGACCCTGCACGCCGCAGGCGCGACCGCGGCCCGGGCCCGGGTGGTCCGCACCGGCCCCGACCGCGTGAGCGTCGAACTCGCCGACGGCAACGGCGCGTTGGTGCTGTCCATCGGCACTGTGACCCTGGGTGCGCCGCCCACCTCCGGCCTGGCGGCCGGCGCCCGCAGCGGCACCGCGCTGGCCCTCGACTGGCCCGCGCTGCCCGTCCCCGACGACGGCGTGGACGACGTACGCTTCGCCTTCGTCCAGGCACCCGGCGCCGACACCGCGTGGCTGCCGGAGGCCGCCCACCCGAGTCTCGACGACGTCCTCACCGACGAACACCCGCCCCCGTACATCGTGGTGGCCGTGTCGGGGCAGTCCGCGGAGAACTCCGAGAACGCCGAGAACGCCGAGAACGCGCCGGACGCCATGGTGCGGTCGGTCCACGCCACCACCCGCCGGGCCCTCGAACAGCTCCAGTCCTGGCTGGCCGAGGAGCGCTTCGCCGACACGACGCTCGTCGCCCTCACCCGCGGCGCCGTCGCCACCCACCCCGACGATCCGGTGCCGGACCTCGGCGCGGCCGCCGTATGGGGCCTGCTGCGCACCGCACAGCGCGAGCACCCGGGCCGCGTCCTGCTCGTGGACGCCGAACCCGGCCAGGCCCTCGACGTACGCCGGCTGGCCCGGGCCGTACGCACCGCCGAACCCCAACTCGCCCTGCGCGGCGAGGAGATCAGAGCGGCACGGCTGACCCGCGTCGCCCCGCGGGACGAGCCGCCGTACGCCGCCCCCGAGGGCACGGTGCTGGTCACCGGTGGTACGGGCGGGCTCGGCCGGGAGGTGGCCCGGCACCTGGTGCGTACGCACGGCGTGCGGAACCTGCTGCTGGTCAGCCGGCGCGGTCTCGCGGCCGAGGGCGCACCGGAGTTGGCCGAGGAGCTGGGCGCGGAAGGCGCCGAGGTGACCGTTGCGGCGTGTGACGTGAGCGACCGTGAAGCGCTGGCGGAGCTGCTGGCGGACGTGCCATTGACCGGTGTCGTCCACACGGCGGGGGTGGTGGACGACGGGCTGGTCTCGTCGCTGACCGCGGACCGGCTGGCCCGGGTGCTGGCGCCGAAGGCGGACGCGGCCTGGCACCTGCACGAGCTGACCCGGGACCGCGACCTCACCCTCTTCGCGGTGTTCTCCTCGCTGTCCGGCATCCTCGGCAACCCCGGCCAGGCCAACTACGCCGCGGCCAACGTCTTCCTCGACGCGCTCATGCACGCCCGGCGCCACGCCGGCCTGCCCGGCGTCTCCATGGCCTGGGGCGCCTGGACCCAGGACGTCGGCCTCACCGCGGCGCTGACCGACGCCGACATGCGGCGGCTGGCCCGCTCGGGCCTGCGCCCGCTGTCGGTGCCCCAGGGCCTGGCCCTCTTCGACCGCGCCCTGACCTCCGGCCGGGCCCTGGTCGGCCTCGCCGACCTGGACCTCGCCGCCCTCCGCGCCCGCGACGACCTGCCCGTTTTCCGCGCACTGGCCGCCGGCCCGGCCCGGCGCCGGGCCGGCGACGCGCAGCGACTCGCCGGCGGCCTCGCCGAACAGCTCGCCGGGCTGACCGGGCCCGAGCGCGAGGACCACCTCCTCACCCTCGTCCGCGACCACGCGGCAGCCGTCCTCGGCCACGCCTCGGGCCGGCACCTCAGCGCCACCACCGCCTTCCGCGAGATGGGCTTCGACTCGTTGATGGGCGTCGAGCTGCGCAACCGCGTCAAGCGCGGCACCGGCCTGCCCGTCGCGGACTCGATGGTCTTCGACTACCCGACGCCGCTGCGCCTCGCCCAGTACCTGGCGGGCCTGCTCGACGGCGTCACCCCGAACGCGGGCGGCGCCGCGCCGGCCCGGGCGCTCGCCGACGACGACCGGCTGGCCATCGTCGGCATGGCCTGCCGCTTCCCCGGCGGCGTCACCAGCCCCGACGAGCTGTGGCAGCTCGTCGCCTCGGGCACCGACGCCATCGCGGGCTTCCCCGAGGACCGCGACTGGGACATCGAGCAGCTCCACGACGCCGAGGGCACCCGCAGCGGCACCTCCGTCACCCGCAGCGGCGGCTTCGTCGCGGCCGACGGCTTCGACGCCGCCTTCTTCGGCATCTCGCCCCGCGAGGCGCTGGCGATGGACCCCCAGCAGCGGCTGCTGCTGGAGACGTCCTGGGCCGCGCTCGAGGACGCCGGGATCGACCCCCAGTCCCTCGCCGGCAGCCCCACCGGCGTCGTCTTCGGCATCAGCCAGTCCGGCTACGGCGAGCTGGTCGGTTCGCTGGAGGAGACCCAAGGCCACCTCCTGACCGGCGGCGCCTTCAGCGTCGCCTCCGGCCGGGTCGCCTACACCCTCGGCCTCGAAGGTCCCGCGGTCACCGTGGACACGGCCTGCTCGTCGTCGCTGGTGGCGCTCCACCTCGCCGGCCAGGCGCTGCGCGCGGGGGAGTGCTCGCTCGCGCTGGCCGGCGGTGTCACGGTGATGGCCACGCCGAACACGTTCGTGGAGTTCAGCCGGCAGGGCGGTTTGTCGTCGGACGGGCGGTGCCGGGCGTTCGCGGACGCGGCGGACGGGACGGGCTGGTCCGAGGGTGTGGGTGTGCTGGTGGTGGAGCGGTTGTCGGACGCTGAGCGGAATGGTCACGAGGTGCTGGCGGTGGTGCGGTCCAGTGCGGTGAACCAGGACGGTGCGTCGAATGGTTTGACGGCGCCGAACGGTCCCTCGCAGCAGCGGGTGATCCGGCAGGCGCTGGCGGCGGCTTCGCTCACGCCGGCCGATGTGGACGTGGTGGAGGCGCACGGTACGGGGACGACGTTGGGTGACCCGATCGAGGCGCAGGCGTTGCTGGCGACGTACGGGCAGGGGCGGTCGGCGGAACGGCCGTTGTGGCTGGGGTCGTTGAAGTCGAACATCGGTCATACGCAGGCTGCTGCGGGTGTGGCGGGTGTGATCAAGATGGTGCTCGCGATGCGGCACGGGGTGCTGCCCCGCACCCTGCACGTGGACGAGCCGAGCACCCGGGTGGACTGGACGGCGGGGCAGGTGCGGCTGCTCACCGAGGCCGTGCCGTGGCCGGAGACGGGTCGGGCGCGGCGGGCGGGTGTGTCGTCGTTCGGGATGTCCGGGACGAACGTGCACGTGATCCTGGAGGGCCCGGCGGCTCCGGCGGCCCCGGCGGCGGTCGCGGACGCGGAAGAGGGCGAGTCCGACGACGCAGCCGTGGCGTGGGTGCTCTCCGCCCGGTCCGAGGACGGGGTGCGGGGGCAGGCGGAGCGTCTGCTGTCGGCGGTGGAGTCGGCGGAGTTGGAGCCGGTGGGTGTGGGTGCGGCGTTGTTGTCGCGGTCGCTGTTCGATCACCGTGCGGTGGTGGTGGGTTCGGACCGGGCCGAACTGGCCGCTGGGTTGCTGGCGTTGGCGGCCGGTGAGCCGGTGGGCCATGTGGTGAGCGGGGCCGCGCCTGCCGGTCGGGGCCGGCAAGTGGTGTTCGTGTTCCCGGGTCAGGGTGCTCAGTGGGTGGGGATGGCT
>NZ_JBAGKC010000048.1:0-28876 GCF_037034245.1 Streptomyces sp. CA2R106 | reverse complement strand
ACCGAGCCGCGAACACCGGCGACACACCCGCCAGCTCACGCCCCATCCCCACCCACTGCGACCCCTGACCCGCAAACGCGAACACCGGACGCGCCGCCGAACGGGCCCGGCCAGAGGCGACCGCGCCTGCCGGGACACCCGAGGCAAGGCTCTCCAACCCGCCCACCAACGCGGCCCGGTCACCACCCACCACCACCGCCCGGTGCTCGAACACCGACCGAGCAGCCGCCAACGACCACGCCACATCCGCCGGTTCGAGACCCGGACGCCCGTCGACCCACTCCCGCAACCGCTCCGCCTGCCCCGCCAGGCCCGCCACCGAACGAGCGCTGACGACCCACGCCCGCGCACCGGAGACGACCCACGGCGCAGCGGGCGCGTTGCCTTCGTCCGCCGGGCCCGTGGTCGCCGGGGCCTCCTCCAGCACCACGTGGACGTTGGTGCCGCCGAGGCCGAAGCCGGAGACACCGGCGCGGCGGGTGCGGGAGCCGGCCGGCCACGGGACCGGCGCGGTGAGCAGCCGCACCCCGCCGGACGCCCAGTCCACGCGGGGCGTCGGTTCGTCGGCGTGGAGCGTCGCGGGGAGTTCGCCGTGCCGCAGGGCGAGCACGGTCTTGATGACGCCGGCGACTCCGGCCGCGGCCTGCGCGTGGCCGATGTTGGACTTCACCGAACCCAGCCACAGCGGCCGCCCCTCGGGACGGTCCTGCCCGTAGGTCGCCAGCAGTGCCTGCGCCTCGATCGGGTCGCCCAACCTGGTGCCCGTGCCGTGCGCTTCGACGGCGTCCACGTCGGCGGGGGTGAGGCGCGCGTCGGCCAGGGCGCGGCGGATGACGGCCTGCTGGGCGGTGCCGTTGGGGACGGTCAGGCCCTCGCCGGTGCCGTCGGAGTTGATGGCGGAGCCGCGCAGCAGGGCCAGCACGGTGTGGCCGTTGCGCCGCGCGTCCGACAGCCGCTCCAGGACGAGCACGCCGACGCCTTCGGACCACACGGTGCCGTCGGCGGCGGCGGAGAAGGGGCGGCACACGCCGTCGGCGGACAGGGCGCGCAGTCCGCTGAACGCGACGAAGTTCTGCGGGGTGGACATCACGGACACGCCGCCGGCCAGTGCCAGCGCGCAGTCGCCGGTCCGCAGGGCCTGGGCGGCGAGGTGGAGGGCGACCAGGGAGCTGGAGGCGGAGGTGTCGACGGTGAGGGAGGGGCCGTGCAGGCCGAGGAGGTAGGAGAGGCGGCCGGACATGACGCCGGGCGAGGTGCCGGTGAACAGGTGGCCCTTGGCGGTGCCGGGTGCGCTGCGCAGTCGGGGGCCGTACTCCCTGGGTTCGGCGCCGACGAACACGCCGGTGCGGGAGCCGCGGAGGTCGGCCGGGAGGAGGGCGGCGTTTTCCAGTGCCTCCCAGGAGACCTCCAGCAGCAGGCGCTGCTGCGGGTCCATGGCCTGTGCCTCGCGCGGGGGGATGCCGAAGAAGCCCGCGTCGAAGCCGGCGATGTCGTCGAGGAACCCGCCGCGGGTGAGGTAGGTGGTGCCGGTGCCGTCCGGGTCCTGGTCGAAGAGGGTGTCGGTGTGCCAGTTCCGGTCCGCGGGGAAGCCGGAGAGTGCCTGTCCGCCGTCGGCCAGCAGCTGCCACAGGTCCTCGGGTGAACGGACGCGGCCGGGATAGCGGCAGCCCATACCGACGATCGCCAGCGGCTCCGGGTCGGATGCGGCGGTGTCCTTCAGGACCGGCTCGGTCTCGTTCACAAGTCCCTCGGTATTCCGGAAGTCGGCTACGGTGCCTGCCCGCCGGTCTTCCGGCCGCGGTGGCGGCCGGAGGACCTGGGGGCTGCGACGGGGAGGAGGCGGGGCGGGAGGGCGTGCGGGGCGGTGGGCGTCAGCCGACCGGGTCCTTCTCGCCTGCCGCGGCGGCCAGTTCGGGGGCGGTGAGCCGCATCGTGGTCGGGGCGTCGCGGCGGTCGGCGTGCAGGTGGAGCTGCTGGACGCCTTCTGCGGCGGGTTCGCCGAGCACGGCGAGGCAGGCGCAGGGGTCGTCGGCGAAGCCGGCGAAGCGGTAGGCGATGTCCATCATGCGGTTGCGGTCGGTGCGCCGGAAGTCGGCGGCGAGGTGGACGCCGGCCCGGGCGGCCTGGTCGATGAGCCAGTTGAGGATGACCGCGCCGGCGCCGAAGCTGACCACCCGGCAGGAGGTGGCGAGCAGCTTGAGGTGCCACAGTTCGGGGTGGCGCTCCAGCAGGAGTACGCCGACCGCGCCGTGCGGGCCGAAGCGGTCGGTGAGGGTGACGGTGAGCACCTCGTGGTCGGGGTCGGCCAGCAGGGCGCGCAGTGCGGCGTCGGAGTAGTGGACGCCGGTGGCGTTCATCTGGCTGGTGCGCAGGGTGAGTTCCTCGACGCGGGAGATGTCCTCCTGGTCGGCGCGCTTGATCTCCATGACCAGGTCGAGGCTGCGCAGGAAGTCCTCGTCGGGGCCCTTGAAGGTCTCCTTCTCGGCTTCCCGGCGGGCGCCGGCCTGGTACATCTCGCGGCGGCGGCGGGAGTCGACGGTGATGGTCTCCGGGCTGAACTCGGGCCGTCCAGGGAGTGAGGTGGCCTGGTCGGCGGGGTAGCAGCGGACGTCGGGGGCGGCGTAGGTGACCTCGGCGCGCTCGGCGGGCTGGTCGTCGATGAACGCGATGGTCTTCTCGGCGAAGTTGAGGCGTTCGGCGATCTCGCGGACCGCGTCGGACTTGGGGCCCCAGCCGATCCGCGGGTGCACGAAGTACTCGGCCAGGCCCAGTTCCTCCAGCCGCTTCCAGGCCAGGTCGTGGTCGTTCTTGCTGGACACCGAGTGCAGGATGCCGCGGGAGTCCAGCTCGACCAGGGTGTCGAGGATGCCTGGGAACGGTTCGACGCTCGGGTCCTCCAGCAGGGTGCCGTCCCAGACGGTGTTGTCCAGGTCCCAGACCAGGCACTTCACGAGGGTGGGCTTGTCGGCCACGGGTTCTCCTACGGGCTTGGCTCGCGTCGGGGTGTCGCGCACCCGCGGACGCGAGCCGAGGGTGGTAACGGGCGGGCGCGGACGGCGGTACGTGCGCGGGGTGGGGCGGGGCCGGGCGGGTGCTCAGCCGGTCTTCGTGGTGGAAAGGACGTGGTCGGCGAGGATCAGCCGGCAGATCTCGTTGCTGCCCTCGATCAGTTCCATGAGCTTGGCGTCCCGGAACGCGCGGGCCACCACGTGGCCGTCGGAGGCGCCGGTGGAGCCGAGCAGTTGGACGGCGGTGGCGGCGGCGCGTGCGGCGTGTTCGGCGCTGACGTGCTTGGCGAGGACGGCCATGGTGCCCATGTCGGGGGCGGCGGCGTCCCACTGCCGGCTGGCGTGCTCGCAGGCGCGCAGGGCGACCTGTTCGGCGACGAGCATGTCGGCGAGGTGGCCGCGGACCAGTTGGTGCTCGGCGAGTGCCACGTCGCCCTGGTGCCGCTGCTGCACGTGGCGGCCGGCGGCGGCCAGGCAGGCCCGCAGGATGCCGACGCAGCCCCAGCCGATGGACATCCGCCCGTAGGACAGCGCGGTGGTGAACAGCATCGACAGCGGCTGTCCGCCGCCGCCGAGGATGTGCGAGGCGGGCAGCCGGACCTGGTCGAGGCGGATGTCGGCGTGGCCGGCGGCGCGGCAGCCCATCGGGTGCGGGACCGGGTCGATGTGGACGCCGGGGGCGTCGACGGGGACGACGGCGGCGGCCGCGCCGTCGCTGTCGCCGTAGCGGCCGACGATCAGCACGAAGTCGGCGTAACGGGTGCCGGTGACCCACTTCTTGGCGCCGTCGACGACGAACCCGTCGCCGTCGGCCTTGATCCTGGTCCGCATGGCCGCCAGGTCGCTGCCGGCGCCCGGTTCGCTGAAGCCGACCGCGGTGAGTTTCCCGCCGGTCAGTTCGGCCAGCAGGGCGCGCCGCTGCTCGCGGTCGCCGAAGCGCTGGACGGTCCAGGCGACGATGCCCTGGGAGGTCATCACGGACCGCAGGGAGCTGCACAGGCTGCCGACGTGGGCGGTGAACTCGCCGTTGTCGGCGCTGCTCAGGCCCAGGCCGCCGAAGCGGGTGGGGACCTGGGCGCAGAGCAGGCCGCGGCTGCCCAGGGTGCGCAGCACGTCGACGGGCAGTTCGCCGGCGACGTCCCAGCCGGCCGCCCGGTCACCCACGAGGCTGGTGACCAGGGCCTGCTCGTCGGTCAGGGTCGCGGGCATCTCAGTCCGTCTCCGCGCTGCCCTGCAGGCGCAGCACCAGGTCCGTCATGCTCTGCACGGTGCGGAAGTTGTCCAGCTTGAGGTCGCCGCCGACGATGGCGATGTCGTACGCCTCCTCGAGGTGGACGACGAGTTGCATGGCGAACATGGAGGAGACCAGGCCGGAGGAGAACAGGTCCTGGTCGAGTTCGACGGTGGTCTGGATGCGCTCGGAGAGGAAGTCGAGGAGCTCCTTGTGGAGGGTCTCGGCGGTGAGCGTGGTGGTTTCGCGTTCGGTGGTCATGACGCGACCTTTCCGTAGTCGTAGAAGCCGCGGCCGGTCTTCCGGCCGAGGTCGCCGTCGCGCACCTTGGCGAGCAGCAGGTCACAGGGGCGGCAGCTCTCGTCGCCGCGGCGCTCGTAGAGCACGTTGAGGGAGTCGACGAGGTTCTCCAGGCCGATGAGGTCGCCGGTGCGCAGCGGGCCGGTGGAGTGGCCGAGGCAGCCTTCCAGCAGGCGGTCGACGGTCTCGACGGACGCCACGCCTTCCTGGACGAGCATGGCCGCGGTGTTGATCAGCGGGTGCAGCAGGCGGTTGATCACGAAGCCGGCGGAGTCCTCGATGACGAGGGACTCCCGGCCGAGCAGCGCGAGCAGGTCGGTGGCGCGTTCCAGGACGGCGGGGGAGGTCCGCGGGCCGCGGATGACCTCCACCATCTTGATCATGTACGAGGGGTTCATGAAGTGGACGCCGAGCAGGTCCTCGGGGCGCGCGGTCCATTCGGCCATCTCGTCGATGGGGATGCAGGAGGTGTTGGAGATCAGGGTGGTGCCGGGCGCGACGAGCTTGGAGGCGGCGCTGAGCACCTCCTTCTTGACGTCGGCGACCTCGGTGACGGCCTCGACGACGGTGTGGGCGTCCACGATGTCGTCGAGCGACGCGGTGGTGGTGAGGGTGCCCTGCGGGCGGCCCTCGGGCAGGACGCCCATCAGCTGGGCGTGCCGCAGCTTCTGCCGTACGGTGCCGCGGGCCCGGTCGAGCGCGGTCTCGTCCACCTCGACCAGGACGACGTCGACGCCGTGGCCGAGGGCCAGTGCCGAGATGTTCGTGCCCATCACGCCGGCGCCGACGACGGCGAGCCGGTGCTCATCGAAAGCTGTGCTCATGGTCTCTTCCCTGGGGTCGGTGGGCCCGGTTCCGGCCGGCCGGTGCCGGGTCCGGCGGCCCGCTGGTTCCGGGTCATCCGCGTACCCTCGCGGCGAGGGCTGCGGGGGTCGGGTGGTCGAACACGTCGCGCAGTTGGAGCGCGGTGCCGGTGAGGTCCTCGACCTTCTGTGTCAGCACGGCGGCGAGCAGCGAGTGGCCGCCGGCGTCGAAGAAGTGGGTGTGCGCGGTGGCGTCGGCGTCGGCGCCCAGGAGTTCCCGGTAGATGCCGACGAGGTCGGCGACGAGCGGGTCGTCGGCCGCGGCGCCTTCGGCGGGTTCGGTGGCGGTCGCCGCGCCGGGTGCGGTGCGGGGGTGCCAGGTGAGGGTGGCGTCCGGCTGCCACTGGGCGGTCCGGCCGGTGCGATGGCGCGGTTCGCCGGCTTCGCCGGGGGCTGTTCCGGCGCGTACGAGGCACAGTTCGCCGCGTACGCCGACGGGCAGTTCGCGTCCGTCGGGGGCGGCGACGAAGGCCCGGGTGCCGGCGACCGGCCGGCCGCCGCGGGTGCCGTCGGGGGTGGTGACCCGGCCCAGCAGGGCCCAGCCGGCGCTCTGCGGGGTGCTGTAGCCGGTGTACAGCCGGCAGTCCGCGGCGAGGAGTTCCTGCACGGCCCGGGGGGACAGGTCGTCGCCCGCGGCGAGCACGGTCAGGCCGGGCAGCCGGCCGCCCAGGTCCTCCAGCAGGGCGGGCGGGGTGCCCGGGGGGACGACGAGGACGCCGGCCGTGTGCTGCTGGGCGAGCGCGTGCAGGGCGTCGGCGTCGCCGCGGGCCTGCTCGGGGGCGGTGACGAGGCGGCCGCCGGTGGTCAGGGCCAGCGCGGTGTCCAGGAGCGCTTCCGCGGTGCCGGGGCGGGCGAGGCTGAGCACGCAGGTGCCGGGCCGGACGCCGAGTTCGCGGGCGAGGTCGGCGGCGGTGGCGGCGAGGGCCGCGTGGCTCAGGGCGGTGCCGGCCGGGCGCCCGGCGTCCTCGTCGGCGGGCAGCAGGCCGGCGGTGGTGTCCGGGGCGAGTGCCGCGCCGGACGCGTCGCCGGGTGCGGTGGACTTCCCGGCGGCGGGCGCGGGCAGCGGAAGGACCGGGGGCGGGTCCGCGTCGGCGGGCAGGTGCAGCCCCGGCCCGGTGACGACGGCCTTCGCGCCGGCCTGCCGGGCCCGTCGCGCGAGCAGCGCCGGGTCCTCGGCGGGGTCGAGGGGCAGGCAGACCGCGCCGGCCCGCCAGCAGCCGAGCGCGGCGGCGGTCGCGGCGGCCGGCGGCGCCGCGACCGCCACGACGTCCGCGGCGCGTATCCCGGCGGCCGCGAGCAGGTCGCGGACGGCGTCCGCGGACGCGTCCACCTGGCCGTAGTCGAGGGCCTGTACGCCGTCCAGCACCGCCGGGTCGGCCGGTGCGCTGTGGGCGCGGGCGCGGAACGCCGCGTCGACGGCGGCCGGTTGGCCGGACGCGGCGGCGGTGTGGGCCCGCTCGACGGTGGCGCGGTCGGCGGCGCTCCAGCCGGCCGTCACCGCCAGGGGCCGGTCGGGGTCCTGGGCGGCCGTGACGAGCAGGTCCTCGAACCGGGCCAGCAGGGCTTCGGCGCCGTCGCGGGTGAGCGTCTCGGAGTGACGGAGCATCAGTTCCGCGCCGGCCGGGGAGCCGACCAGTTCCAGGTCGAACTTGCTGTGCGGGTTCTGCACCGCCAGCAGCCGGGCCGGCATGCCGTCCACCCGCAGCTCGCCGACCGGCCGGTCCGGGAGGAAGTTGAACAGGTGGCGGAAGAGCTGGGTCTGCCAGGACGTGCCGATCCCCGGCAGTCCGGCGGTGATCTCGTCCACGGGGGTGCGGGCGTGCGCCATCGCGCCGAGGAAGGCGTCCCGGGCCTGGCGGGCGAGGTCGCGGAAGCCGCCGGCGAGGTCCACGCGGATACGGATCGGCACGACGTTGACGTGGTAGCCGATGGCACCGCTCTGCCCGCCGCGGACGTCGACCGGGGAGCCGATCACCAGGTCGGGCCCGGCGCCGTGGGCGGCGAGGAGCGCGGCGTACGCGGCGAGCATCACCGCGCCGGTCGGGGCGCGCACCGCCCGCTGCAAGGCGACGGCGGCCTGCTGCGCGGCGGGGCCGAGCGTGCGGGTGGTGCTGGCTCCCGCGAGCATCGGCTGCCGGCCGCGCGGGGTGCCGCACCACAGGTCCAGCCCGGTGGGGTCGAAGCCGTCGAGGGCCTGGCGCCAGTGGTCGAGGTCGGCGGGGCGCGGCTCGGGTTCGGCCAGCGCCGGGACCGGGGCGGTGGCTTCCGCGGGCAGCGGGCGGCCGGCCGCGACGGCGTCGTAGACCGGGATCAGCGCCTGGAGCAGGACCCCGACCGAGACCATGTCGAACACCAGGTGGTGCACGGCCACGCAGAGCAGGTCGCCGTCGGCGGTGGCGGCGGTGCCGACCCGGATCAGGGGCCGCCCGTCGAGGGGGAAGGGCCGGTCGACGAAGGCCGTCAGGTCGTCCGCCACCGGCCCGCCCGACAGCTCCAGCGGCTCGACGGGAACGGCGAACTCCCCGGCCGGGACGACGTCCTTGTGCAGTTCGGCGCCGCGCGCGCGGAACACGGTACGCAGGACTTCGTAGCGTCCGGCCACCACCGCCAGGGCCGCGCCCAGGACGTCCGGGCGCAGCCGGCCGCTGACCTGGAGCGCCAGGCCCAGGTTGTTCACCCCGGTGCCGGGGACGAGTTGCTCCAGCAGCCAGAGCGCCTTCTCCTTGGCGGTGGTGGCCGCGGGGCGCGGATCGGCCGCCGGGGGCGCGGCCGCGGGCTCGGGGGCACGCGCCGGCGGGTCGGGCTGGAAGTCCATGTCGGTCAGAATTCGGCGTGGGCGAGAAGCGCGCGGACCGTCGCCCCGTCCCGCAGGAGGTCGGCATGGCCGATATCGATCGGTATGCGGCGGCCAATTGTCGCGGTGGCGTTCACGACGGTGGTGGCGCCGGTTTTCTCCAATTCGGCGTAGTCGGCCGAAGTGAAGCCGATGGCGCCTTCCCAGGCCTTGCCGGGATCGACCTCGGAGGAGGCCGCGAGCCAGGTCATGTACGACTCGAAAAGCAGCACCATCTCTTCGCAGCGGGACTCCGAGAGCCCGATCCGCCGGAACGCGGAACTGGCCATGCCCCGGTACAGGTCGACCATCTGCCCGGCCGCGTCGGCCATCTTGATGGACGGCGCGGCGACGATCTCGCCGGCCTGCTTGCGGCCCTGCTCCGCCTCCTCGGCGGTGAGCACCGGGCCGGCCTGCCCGATCATCTTGTGCATCTCCGACTCCAGCAGTTGCAGGTCGGCGAGTTGCGCGTCGAAGAGCAGGATCTGCGGCATCCGGCCGTGGATCTCGGCCAGCCGCTCGGCGACCTTGCCGGCGTACACGGAGCCGACGCAGTACCCGAGTACCGCCTTGACCTCGTACTTCTCCCAGTCCCCCGCGTGCATCCAGTGCTCGGTGTAGGAGTCGCCGGTCGGGCGGTCGGCCAGCCGCACCGGCGGCGGCGAGGTCTGGAGCACGCCCAGGCCCGACCAGTCGGCGCCCATGCCCGCGACGAGGTCCTCGAAGCCCGCCTCGTGGCGCCCGGCCGCGGGGAAGTCGACGCCGAGTACGAGCGCGTTCGAGGCGGGCTCGGCGATGACGCTCCAGGCACTCTCGTTCGGCACTTTTTCATCCCATCATCGGAGTTTGGCTTGCCTGCGTCCCGCACCACGGCATGCCGCACCGAGGAGCGAGAACCGGTCGGACGTCGGTTTCTCCCGGATGTCCGGGAACCTCTCACCGGTCTTCGGGAGTGCCTTCCCGAAGGGCGGCCGCAAGCTCACCGAGCAGGAACTCCGCGATGGCTTCCGGCATATAGAGGTCATAGACGAAGCCCTCCGGGAGTGTAAGTCCAGTCAGCTCGTTCATCCTTTCCCGCAGTTGAACGGCCGACATGGAGGTCATACCGAGTTCGAAGACATCGGCGTACTGCGGTACGGCGTCGCAGGTGTCGTATCCGAGCAGCACCGCGATCTCCTGCCGGACCAGCTCGCTCAGCAGTTCCTGGCGCTCCGCCGGAGTGACCTCGGCCAGGCGCTGCCGCCAGTGCGCGCCGCCGTCGGACGTGCCCTGCTCCCCGGCGCCGTCGCCGCCGTCCGCGGGAGTGCCGGCGGGACTGCCGGAAGGCCCGGCGGCGGGCCCGGCGGGGGCGTCCGCGGCGCTCTCGCGGCGCCAGGCGGCCAGCCGCTCCAGCACCGCGCCGAGCGGCATGTCCGCCCGCAACGGCTCGCCCGCGCCGAGCAGTTCGGTCAGCGCGGCCATGTCCTGCTCGGCCAGCGCGGCCCAGAACCGCTGCTCGCCGGGCGAGGCCGCACCGGCGGCGGACGGCGCGGGAGCAGCCGGGGCGGCCGGAGGCTGCGGCCAGTACCGCTGCCGCTGGAAGGCGTACGTGGGCAGGTCGACCCGGCGTCCGCCGCCCAGCACCGCCGCCCAGTCCACGCTGACGCCCCGCACGTACAGCGCGGCCAGCGCCGAGGTGAACGTCCGCAGCCCGCTCCCCGCGCCGTGCAGGGTCGCGGTGACGACGGGGGCGCCCTCGCGGTCGCCCGCGCCGCGCTCCGCGGCCGCCGCGGCCTGCGCCAGGGCGGCGGTCACCTGCGGGTCGGGGCCGACCTCGACGTACGCGCCGTACCCCGCTGCCACCAGCGCCTGGGCCAACGCGTCCGCGGGAAGGGCGGGTTCCTCCCGCGCGTCGGGCAGCCAGTGCCCGCCGTCCAGGGCCGCGCCGTCCACCCAGTCCATGGCGCGGGTGGAGAACAGCGGCACCGTCCCGGCCCGCGGGCGCACCGCGGCGGCGCGGTCACCGGGCCGCGCGGCCAGTTCCGCCGCCTCCTCAGCGGTCAGCACGCCGGCCACCTGGGCGGCGGCGATCTCGCCGACACCGTGCCCGGCGACCGCGGCCGGGTGCACACCGGCGGAGCGCCACAGCGCGGCGAGCGACACCAGCACCGCCCACAGCAGGGGACGGCGGACCTGCGGATCGCCGAGCGCGGGGCTGTCGTCGCCGGCCCGCAGCACCTCGGCCGCCTTCCAGTCGACATACGGCGCCAACGCCCGCTCGCAGTCGGCGATCCGGTCGGCGAAGACCGGCGACCGGTCCAGCAGCGCCGCCGCGGCGTCGAACCGCAGGGCGCCGGCGAGGTCCGCGCCGCCGCCGGTGCCCGCGGTGTCGCCGGTGCCCGCGGTGTCGCCGGGGAAGACGAACAGCGCCTTGCGGCCCGCCGTGGCGCAGCCGGTCGCCACGTCCCTGGTCTGCACCCCGGCGGCGGCCACCGCGAGGCCCGCCAGCAGCGCGTCCCGGTCCGCGCCCTGCACCACCGCGCGGTGGTCGAAGGCGGTGCGGGTGGTGGCCAGCGAGAACGCGACGTCCAGGGCGTCCGCCTCGGGGTGGGCGAGCAGGAACTCGCGCAGCCGGGCCGCCTGGGCCCGCAGCGCCTCGGGGGTGCGGGCGGACAGCGGCAACGGCAGGGCCGGCAGCGGCCCGGGGCCGGCCGGGCGGTCCGGCGCGGCAGCGCGCGCCGGCCCCGCGGGAGCCCCGGCGGGCGGCACGGGGGCCTCTTCGAGGATGACGTGGGCGTTGGTGCCGCTGATCCCGAACGAGGAGACGCCCGCGCGGCGGGGCCGGTCCGCGGCGCGCCACGGCACGGGGTCGGTGAGCAGCCGCACCTCACCGGAGGCCCAGTCCACGTGCGGGGACGGCGCGTCCACGTGCAGGGTGCGGGGCAACTGCTCGTGCCGCAGCGCCAGCACCATCTTGATGACCCCGGCGACACCGGCGGCGGCCTGGGTGTGGCCGATGTTGGACTTGACCGAGCCCAGCCACAGCGGCCGGTCCTCGGGGCGGTCCTGGCCGTAGGTGGCCAGCAGCGCCTGCGCCTCGATGGGGTCGCCCAGCTTGGTGCCGGTGCCGTGGGCCTCCACCGCGTCGACGTCGGCGGGCGTGAGGGCCGCGTTGGCCAGCGCGGCGCGGATGACGCGCTGCTGGGCGGGGCCGTTGGGGGCGGTCAGGCCGTTGGAGGCGCCGTCCTGGTTGATGGCCGAGCCGCGCAGCACCGCCAGGACCGGGTGCCCGTTGCGGCGGGCGTCCGACAGCCGCTCGACCACGAGCATCCCGGCGCCTTCGGCGAAGCCGGTGCCGTCGGCCGCCGCGGCGAACGCCTTGCAGCGGCCGTCGGCGGCCAGACCGCGCTGCCGGGAGAACTCCACGAAGGTGCCGGGGGTGGCCATGACCGTCACCCCGCCGGCCAGGGCGAGCGAGCACTCCCCCGCCCGCAGCGACTGCGCGGCCAGGTGCAGCGCCACCAGCGCCGACGAGCAGGCGGTGTCCACGGTGACGGCCGGGCCCTCCAGCCCGAAGCTGTAGGCGAGGCGGCCCGACAGGATGCTGGTGGCGATCCCCGTCATCAGGTGCCCCTCGGACTCGCTGTCGCCGTGGGCGAGCACGCTCATCTCGTAGCCGGAGGTGTAGCCGCCGACGAAGGTGCCGGTGGGGCTGGAGCGCAGCGTGGACGGGTCGATGCCGGACCGTTCGAACGCCTCCCAGGACAGTTCCAGCAGCAGCCGCTGCTGCGGGTCCATGGCCAGCGCCTCGCGCGGGCTGATCTCGAAGAAGCCGGCGTCGAAGGCGCTGGCGTCCTGCACGAACCCGCCGGCCCTGGTGTAGGAGGTGCCGCTGTGCGCGGCGTCCGGGTCGTACAGCCCCGCCAGGTCCCAGCCGCGGTCGGTGGGGAACTCCGAGATCGCGTCGGCGCCTTCGGCGAGGGTGCGCCACAGGTCCTCGGGGCTCGCCATGCCGCCGGGGAAGCGGCAGCTCATGCCGACGATGGCGATCGGGTCGTCCTGCGGCGCGGCCTGCGCCGGGGCGGGGGCGGTCGCGATGCTCGGGCCGGGGGCCGCGGCGCCGGCGGTGTCGGAGTCGGCGAGGCGGCCGCGGAGGTGGCCGGCGAGTGCGGCCGGGGTGGGGTAGTCGAAGACGAGCGTGGCGGGCAGCCGCAGACCGGTCGCGCTGCTCAGCCGGTTGCGCAACTGGACGGCGGTGAGCGAGTCGAAGCCGAGGTCGGTGAAGGCGCGGCCCGGCTCGACCGCCTCCGCCGAGGCGTGTCCCAGGACCGCGGCGACATGGGCCCGCACCAAATTCAGCAGCAGTTCGTCGCGTTCGGCGGCGGGCAGCGCGGCCAGTTGCCGCTGGAGCGGGTCCGCGCCGCTGTCGCCGGCTCCGGCGGCGCTGCGGCGTCCGGTGCCCGCGGTGACCAGCGCCCGCCACAGCGGCGGCACCTCGGCGGCGGTGGCGGCTTGGGCGCGCAGGGCCGCCAGGTCCAGGCGGGACGGCACGAGCAGCGCCTCGTCCCGGTTCAGGCAGTGGTCCAGCAGGCCGAGGGCCTCCCGGGCGCTGAGCCCGACCGCGCCGCCGCGGGACATGCGGGAGCGGTCGGCGTCCGTCAACTGCCCGGTGAGGCCGCTGGTGTCCGCCCACAGGCCCCAGGCCAGCGACGTGCCGGGCAGCCCGGCGGCCCTGCGGTCGGCGGCGAGGGCGTCGAGGAAGGCGTTGGCGGCCACGTAGTTGCCCTGCCCGGGCACCCCGAACGCCGCCGCCGAGGACGAGAACAGCACGAAGTCCTCGAGGCCGGGGGCGAGTTCCCGGGTGAGCTCGTGGAGGTTCCAGGCACCGCCGGCCTTGGGGCGCATCACGCCCGCCACCCGCTCGGGGGTCAGCGAGGCCAGCGTGCCGTCGTCCAGCACCCCGGCGGTGTGCACCACGGTCCGCAAGCCGGCCCGCGCCGGCACCGCGGCGAGCACGGCGGCCAGGTCGCCGCGGTCGGCGGTGTCGCACGCCACCACCTCGACGGCCGCGCCCGACCCGGCGATATCCGCGGCCAGTTCGGCCGCACCGGCGGCGCCGGGACCCGAACGGCTGGTCAGCACCAGGTGGTCGGCCCGGCCCGTCGCCGCCAGGTGGCGCGCCACCAGCCCGCCGAGCGTGCCCGTCCCGCCGGTGACCAGTGCGCAGCGGGCACCGAACTCCTCCGGCCGCGGCAGGCCCGCGGCCGGCTCGGCGGCGCGGTCCGCGGGGCGTTCAACTGCCGTCGTGGCGCGGGATGGACGGGTCAGCCGCCGCCCGTGGACAGCGCCGCCGCGGATCGCCAGGTCTGGCTCTCCGCTGCCCAGGGCCTCCGGCAGCAGGGAGATCTGCTCCGCGGTGCCCTGGGCCGGGAGGTCCACGAGGACCAGCCGGTCCGGGTGCTCGGCCTGCGCGGACCGCGCCAGACCGGCGAGCGCGGCGGCCGGCAGGTCCGGTACGCCCTCGGCGGCCGTGACGGCGGCCCCGCCGCGGGTCAGCAGCACCAGGCGGGTGTCGTTCAGGTGCTCCTCGGCCAGCCACTCCTGCAACAGGCGCAGCGTCCCGCCCGTGGCGCGGGTCGCGGCCGCCGCCGGGTCGCTGCTGCCGTCGTCCTCGGCCCCGGCACAGGCCACGACGACAGCGGGCCGGTACTCCCCGCCCGCCACCGCGGCGGCGACATCGCCAGGCGTAGCGAAGCTCCGCGGCGCCGTCCCCGCGCTGCCGAGCGCCTCGGCGGCACCGAAGCGGTCGGCGC
Organism: Streptomyces sp. CA2R106; assembly: GCF_037034245.1. Classification (NCBI taxonomy): domain Bacteria; kingdom Bacillati; phylum Actinomycetota; class Actinomycetes; order Kitasatosporales; family Streptomycetaceae; genus Streptomyces; species Streptomyces sp. CA2R106. The sequence continues at coordinate 14,849 of NZ_JBAGKC010000048.1, read as the reverse complement.
CGAGCAGCGCCCACTCCCCGGCCGGGGGCCGCGCCCCGGCCAGCCGGACCCACTCCACGGTGAACAGGGCGTCCAGCGCGGCGCTGTCGGGGGCGGCGAGGTGGCCGTCGGCCACCGGGCGGGTGATGAGCGACGCGACGGAGACCACGGGCTGCCCCGTCGGGTCCGCGGCGGTGAGGGACAGTACGCCGTCAGGGTCGCGGCGCAGCCGGGCCCGCAGCACCGAGGCGCCCGAGGCGTGCAGTTCGACGCCCGTCCAGGCGAACGGCAGCCGCACCGGCCCGGGTTCGGCCGGAGCGTCCGCGCCGAGCAGGACCCCGGCGTGCAGGACCGCGTCGAGCAGCGCGGGGTGCAGGCCGAAGGCGGCCGCGTCCTGCGCCGCTTCCTCGGGGAGCGCCACCTCGGCGAAGACGTCCTCACCGCGCCGCCACGCCGCCCGCAGGCCCTGGAACGCCGGGCCGTAGCCGTACGGGCCCTCGTTCGCGGCCTCGTACAGTCCGGAGACGTCCACGGCCGCGGCCCCGGCAGGCGGCCATACCGCGAAGTCCTCGTCGGCATCGGCGAGTTCGGCGGCGGGCGCGAGCAGGCCGCTCGCGTGCTGCGTCCAGCTCTGCGCGGAGTCGGCGGTGGCGGCGGGGTCGGCGTTGTCGGGGCGGGAGAACACCTCGACGGTCCGGCGGCCCTCGGTGTCCGCCTCGGCGAGCACCACTTGGAGCCGGACTGCCGTGCCGTCGGCGGGCAGGACGAGCGGCGTCTGAAGCGTCAGCTCCTCCAGCACCCCGCAGCCGACCTGGTCACCGGCGCGCACGGCCAACTCCACGAAGCCCGTGCCGGGCAGCAGCACCACTCCGCCCACGGCGTGGTCCGCCAGCCAGGGATGGGTCCGCACCGACAGGCGGCCGGTGCACACCAGCCCCGCGCCGCCCGCGAGTTCGACGGCCGCGCCCAGCAGCGGGTGGCCCACCGCCCCGAGGCCGAGGGCCGCCGGGTCACCGCTGGGGGCGGCGCCGGCCGGCTTCGGCCAGAACCACTCGTGCTGGAAGGCGTACGTCGGCAGCTCTACCAGGTCACCGGCGGGCAGGACAGCGCGCCACTCGACCGGCGCGCCGTGGACATACGCCTCGGCGAGCGAGGCGAGCAGGCGCTCCGCGCCGCCGTCGTCGCGGCGCAACGTCGGGCAGACGGCGGCGGGTTCGGCACCCGGGCCCGCTTCCCGCGCGACCTCTTCCAGGGTGTCGTTCATCGCACCCATGAGGACGGGGTGCGGGGTGACCTCTACGAAGAGCTGGTGGCCGCGGCCGGCCAACGTCCGCACCGCACGGTCGAAGTGGACCGTCGCGCGGAGGCTGCGGAACCAGTAACCGGCGTCCAACTCCTCGCCGATCAGGGTCTCGCCGGTCATCGCCGACACCATCGGAACCCGGCCGCGACGCGGACTGATCCCCGCCAGAACGGACGTGATCTCGTCCTCCAGGCGGTCCACCTGCGCCGAGTGGGAGGCGTAATCCACCGCCACCATCCGGGCCCGAGTGCCCTCGGCCTCGAACTCCGCCTTCAACTCCTCCAACGCACCCGGCTCACCCGACACCACCACCGCCGACGGACCGTTGACCGCCGCCAACGCCACGGTGTCCCCGAACCGGCCCAACCGCTCCTCGACCTGTTCGGCAGACCTGCTGACCGACAGCATCCCGCCCGCACCCGCCAACACCTTCAGCGACTGCGACCGCAACGCCACCACACGGGCACCGTCCTCCAGCGACAGCATCCCGGCGACCGTGGCGGCGGCGATCTCACCCTGCGAGTGACCCACGACAGCCTCGGGCGACACTCCGGCGGCTTCCCAGACTGCGGCCAAGGACACCATGACGGCCCACAACGCCGGCTGCACCACATCAGCCGCCTCAAGCGCCGGGGCGCCTTCCGCACCCGCCAACACGTCATGCAGCGACCACTCCACATACGGCGCCAACGCCGCCGCACACTCCGCAAGACGAGCCGCGAACACCGGCGACACCGACGCCAGCTCACGCCCCATCCCCACCCACTGCGAACCCTGACCCGCGAACGCGAACACCGGACGCCCCACGGCACGCGCCGTACCCGACACCACCGCACCCGACGGCACACCCGCCGCCAAACTCTCCAACCCGCCCACCAACGCGGCCCGATCACCACCCACCACCACCGCCCGGTGCTCGAAAGCCGAACGCGTCGCCGCCAACGACCACGCCACGTCAACGGGTTGCAGGTCGGGGCGGGCCGAGACCCACTCCCCCAGCCGCTCCGCCTGCGCGGCCAGTCCCGCCGCCGAACGGCCCGACACCAGCCACGCACCAGCACGGTCGCCCGACAGCACCGGCAGCCCGCCCGCCATGCCGTCGGGCTCCGAAGCGGCCGCCTCGGCCTCCTCGGGCTCCGGCGCCGGGGCCTCCTCCAGGATGACGTGGGCGTTGGTGCCGCTCAGGCCGAAGGAGGACACCCCGGCCCGCCGTACGCGCTCCCCGCCGGGCCACGGCACCGGTTCCGTCAGCAGCCGGACCTCCCCGGCGCTCCAGTCCACGTGCGGGGAGGGCTCGTCGGCGTGCAGGGTGCGGGGCAGCGCATTGTGCTGCAACGCCAGCACCATCTTGATCACGCCGGCGACACCGGCGGCGGCCTGCGTGTGGCCGATGTTGGACTTCACCGAACCCAGCAGCAGCGGCCGCCCCTCGGGACGGTCCTGGCCGTAGGTGGCCAGCAGCGCCTGCGCCTCGATCGGGTCACCCAGCGTCGTACCGGTGCCGTGCGCCTCCACCACGTCCACATCGGCCGTGCTCAGGCCGGAGTTGGCGAGCGCCGCCCGGATCACGCGCTGCTGCGAAGGGCCGTTGGGCGCCGTGAGGCCGTTGGACGCGCCGTCCTGGTTGACCGCAGAACCCCGCAGCACCGCAAGGACCTTGTGGCCCTTGCGCCGCGCGTCCGAGAGCCGTTCGACCACGAGCATGCCCGTGCCCTCGGCGAAGCCCATGCCGTCGGCGCCGGCGCCGAACGCCTTGCACCGGCCGTCCACGGCCAGGCCGCGCTGCTGGCTGAACCCGATGATGCCGTCCGGGGTGGAGATGATCGTGGTGCCGCCCGCGAGGGCCAGGGAGCACTCCCCGGCCCGGACCGCCTGGGCGGCGAGGTGCAGCGCGACGAGGGACGACGAGCAGGCCGTGTCCACCGTCACCGCGGGGCCCTCCAGGCCGAGCGCGTAGGAGATCCGGCCGGACAGGACGCTGGTGGCGAAGCCGGTGGTGGCGTTGCCCTCGCTGCCGTCGCCCGCGGCGGCCAGGCCGATGCCGTAGGCCGAGGCGAAGCCGCCGACAAAGACGCCGGTCTGGCTGCCGCGCAGCGACGACGGGTCGATGCCGGCCCGCTCCAGCGCCTCCCAGGATGCCTCCAGGATCTGCCGCTGCTGCGGGTCCATGGCCAGCGCCTCGCGCGGGCTGATCCCGAAGAAGTCGGCGTCGAAGCCGCCGGCGTCCGCGACGAAGCCGCCGTCGGTCGCGTAGGAGGTGCCCACGCTGTCGGGGTCCGGGTCGTAGAGGCCGTCGATGTCCCAGCCGCGGTCCTCGGGGAAGCGGGCGACGGCGTCCTTCCCGTCGGCGAGCAGCCGCCAGAACGCGTCGGGGTCGTTGGCGTCGCCGGGGAAGCGGCAGGCGAGGCCGACGATGGCGAGCGGGTCGCCGGAAGCGGCCTGGGCGGTGGGGAGTTGGGGCGGCGCCGCGGCCTGCCCGTCGCCGTCGCCGATGATGCGGGACCGCAGGTGGCCGGCGAGTGCGAGCGGGTTGGGGTAGTCGAAGACGAGGGTGGCGGGCAGCCGCAGCCCGGTCGCCGTGGTGAGGCGGTTGCGCAGTTCGACGGCGGTGAGCGAGTCGAAGCCGAGGTCGGTGAAGGCGCGGCCGGGATCGACCGCCTCCGCCGAGGCGTGCCCGAGGACGGCCGCGACATGGGTGCGGACCAGGCCGGTCAGCAGCCGTGTCCGGTCCTGCTCCGGGAGGCCGGCCAGTTGCTGGTGCAGCGCGTCGGCACTGCCGCCGCCGGCACCGGCGGCGGTCCGCCGTCCGGCGCCGACCAGCGCCCGCCACAGCGGCGGGATCTCCGCGCTCCGGGCTGCCTGGGCGCGCAGTCCCGCCAGGTCGAGCCGGGACGGCACCAGCGCCGCCTCGTCGGCGACCAGGCCGAGGTCCAGCAGCGCCATGCCTTCCTGCGCGGTCAGCGCGAGGGCGCCGTTGCGGGACATGCGGGACCGGTCGGCGTCCGTCAGCTGCCCGGTGAGGCCGCTCGCGTCGGCCCACAGGCCCCAGCCCAGCGCGATGCCGGGCAGTCCGGCGGCGCGGCGCTCGGCGGCGAGCGCGTCGAGGAAGGCGTTCGCGGCCACGTAGTTGCCCTGCCCGGGCACCCCGAACGCCGCCGCCGAGGACGAGAACAGCACGAAGTCCTCAAGGCCAGGGGCGAGTTCCCGGGTGAGCTCGTGGAGGTTCCAGGCACCGTCCGCCTTCGGCCGCAGCACCGTGGTGAGGCGGTCCGGGGTCAGCGACGCCACGGTGCCGTCGTCCAGCACGCCGGAGGTGTGGACCACGGTCCGTAGCGGGCGGCCGGCCAGGACGGCGGCGGTCGCCTCACGGTCGGCGACGTCGCAGGCCACGACGTCCACCGCGGCGCCGGATTCGGCGAGTTGCGCGGCCAGCGCCGCCGCTCCCTTGGCGGCTGGGCCCGAACGGCTGGTCAGCAGCAGCGCGTCCGCCCGGCCGGTGGCAGCCAGGTGGTGTGCGACCAGGCCGCCCAACGTGCCGGTGCCGCCGGTGACCAGCGCCGTACGGGCGGCGCGCGGGGCTGGTTGCGGGGGCCGAGCCGCGGAGAGGTGCGCGGACAGGAGCGCGGGCAGGGTCAGGACGATCTTCCCGGTGTGCCGGGCGTGCTGCATGTGGCGGAACGCGTCCGGTGCCCTGCGTACGTCCCACGCCCGCAGCGGCAGCGGCCGCAACTCGCCCGCGGCCAGCAGCTCCACGATCCCTTCGAGCATGGCACCCAGCGCGACGGGTCCCGCCTCCCCGAGGTCGAACGCCCGGTAGCGGACGCCCGGCAGTTCCCCGGCCACCTTGTCGGCATCGCGGACGTCGGTGCGTCCCATCTCCACGAAGCTGCCACCGCGCGGCAGCAACCGCAGCGAGGCGTCGGTGAGTTCACCGGCCAGCGAGTTCACCACGATGTCCACACCGGCCCCGTCGGTGGCCGCCAGGAACGCCGCCTCGAACCCGGCGTCACGCGACGACGCCCGGTGCGCCTCGTCGATGCCCATCTCCGCCAGCACCGGCCACTTCGCCGGACTCGCCGTGGCGAACACCTCAAGGCCCAGGTACCGCGCCAGTTGCACCGCCGCCATGCCCACACCGCCGGCGGCCGCGTGCACCAGCACCCGCTGCCCCGACTTCGCGTCGGCCAACTCCACCAGCGCGTACCAGGCCGTCAGGAACGCGGTCGGCACCGACGCCGCCTCGGCGAGGGTCCACGCGTCGGGGACGCGGACCAGCTGGCGGGCGTCGGTGACGAGGGACGGCCCGAAGCCGCCCTGCGCGACGCCCATCACCCGGTCACCGGGGGCGAGGCGGTCGACGCCTTCACCGACCTCCACCACGGTGCCGGCGATCTCGCTGCCCATCACGCCGCCGCCGGGATACATCCCCAGCGCGATCAGCACATCGCGGAAGTTCAGCCCCGCGGCGCCCACCGCGACCCGCACCTGCCCCGCCGCCGGTGCCTCCGAGACCTCCGGGGCGGAAACGGCCGACAGGCCCGCGAGCGAACCGCCCGCGTCCGGCTCCAGCCGCCACGGACCCTCCGGCACCACCAGCGCACCCGAAGGACGCGTCAGCCGGCGCCCATACACCTTGCCGTCCCGGACCGCCACTTCGGGCTCCCCGGCGGCGACGGCCTGCGGGAGTACGGCGGCCTGCTCGGCGGTGCGGGTGGCCGGGAGGTCGACCAGCAGCAGCCGGGCGTCCGGGTTCTCCGACTGCGCCGAGCGCACCAGCCCGGAGACGGCGGCGGCCGGCAGGTCGGCGACGCCCTCACCGGCGGAGACCGCGGTGGCCCCGCGGGTGAGGAGCACCAGCCGGGCGTCGCCGAGCCGTTCCTCGGCCAGCCACTGCTGGACCAGCCCCAGCGTCTCCCCGGTCGCACCGGCCGCGGCCCGGGCCGGGTCCGTGTCCTGCGCGTCGCCCCCGGCGCAGGACAGGACGACGGCGGGCGCGATGTCCCCGGTCTCCGCGGCGGCGGCCAGTTCGTCCAGGTCGGGGAAGGTCCGCACCGCCGTGCCGGACCGCGCCAACGCCTCGGCGGCGCCGTGCCGGTCGGCGCCGAGCAGGACCCACCCGCCGGCCGCTGTCTCACCGGCCGTTGCCTCGCCGCTGGTGATCGGCGTCCAGGCGACGCTGAACAGTGCGTCGGCCACGGCGGCACCGGCGGAGCCGAGGTGGTCCGCGGCCATCGGGCGGGTGACGAGGGAGGCCACGGAGAGCACCGGGCGGCCCTCCGGGTCGGCGGTGCGCACGGTCAGGGTGCCGTCGGCGTCGCGGCGCAGGCGGGCGCGGAGCACCGAGGCGCCGGAGGCGTGCAGTTCGACGCCGGTCCAGGCGAACGGCAGCCGCACCTCGTCGGCGGCGCCCTCGTTGCTGCCGCCCGTCAGGAACGCGGCGTGCAGGACGGCGTCGAGCAGGGCGGGGTGCAGGCCGAAGGCGGCCGCGTCCTGCGCCACTTCCTCGGGGAGCGCCACCTCGGCGAAGACGTCCTCGCCTCGCCGCCACGCCGCGCGCAGGCCCTGGAACGCCGGACCGTAGCCGTACGGGCCCTCGTTCGCGGCCTGGTAGAGACCGGAGACGTCGACGGCCGCGGCCCCGCGGGGCGGCCAGACGGCGAAGTCCGCGTCGGCCGCCGCGGGTTGCGCGGCGGGCGCGAGCAGGCCGCTCGCGTGCCGGGTCCACACCTGCGTCAGGTCCGGCGTGTCGGGGCGGGAGAACACCTCGACGGTGCGGCGGTCGTCCGTGCCGGCGCCGGCCAGCACCACCTGGATCTGGACGGCGCCACCGTCGGCGGGGAGCGTCAGCGGCGTCTGGAGGGTGAGTTCCTCCAGCAGGCCGCAGCCGACCTGGTCGCCGGCGCGGACCGCCAGTTCGACGTAGGCCGTGCCGGGCAGCAGCACCACGCCGCCGACGGCGTGATCGGCCAGCCACGGATGGGTGCGCACCGACAGGCGGCCGGTGCACACCGTGCCCGTCCCGCCGGCCAGTTCGACGGCCGCGCCCAGCAGCGGATGGTCCACCGCCCTGAGTCCGAGGGCCGCCGGGTCACCGCTGGGGGCGGCCCCGGTCGCCTTCGGCCAGAACCACTCGTGCTGGAAGGCGTACGTCGGCAGCTCTACCAGGTCACCGGCGGGCAGGACGGACGTCCAGTCCACGGGGGCGCCGGCCGTGAACGCCTCGGCGAGCGAGGTCAGCAGGCGTTCGGTGCCGCCGTGGTCGCGGCGCAACGTCGGGCAGACGGCCGCGGGTTCAGCGCCGTGCCCGGCCTCCTGGGCCACGTCCTCCAGGGTGTCGTTCATGGCACCCATCAGGACCGGGTGCGGGGTGACCTCGACGAACAGCTGGTGGCCGCGGCCGGCCAGCGTCCGCACCGCACGGTCGAAGTGGACCGTCGCGCGGAGACTCCGGAACCAGTAGCCGGCATCCAATTCCTCACCGGTCAGGGTCTCGCCGGTCATCGCCGACACCATGGGGACCCGGCCCCGACGAGGGTTGATGCCCGCCAGGACGGACGTGATCTCCGCCTCCAGGCGGTCCACCTGCGCCGAATGCGAGGCGTAATCCACCGCCACCATCCGCGCCCGGACACCCTCGTCCTCGAACTCCGCCTTCAACTCCTCCAGAGCTGCGGGCTCACCCGACACCACCACCGCAGACGGACCGTTCACCGCCGCCAACGCCACGCTCTCCCCGAACCGGACCAACCGCTCCTCAACCTGTTCGGCAGACCTGCTCACCGACAACATCCCACCCGCACCCGCCAACACCTTCAGCGACTGCGACCGCAACGCCACCACCCGCGCACCGTCCTCCAACGACAACATCCCCGCCACCGTCGCCGCCGCGATCTCACCCTGCGAATGCCCCACCACCGCCTCAGGAGCAACCCCGGCCGCCTCCCACACCGCCGCCAAAGACACCATCACCGCCCACAACGCCGGCTGCACCACATCAGCCGCCTCCAACACCGGAGCACCCTCAGCCCCCGCCAACACCTCATCGAGCGACCACTCCACATACGGCGCCAACGCCGCCGCACACTCCGCAAGGCGCGCCGCGAACACCGGCGACACCGACGCCAGCTCACGCCCCATCCCCACCCACTGCGAACCCTGACCCGCGAACGCGAACACCGGACGTACCTCCGCACGCCCCACCCCCGCCACCACCGCACCCGACGGCGTACCGGACCCCACACTCGCCAGACCCGCCACCAACCCGGCCCGGTCACCACCGACCACCACCGCCCGGTGCTCGAACACCGACCGGCTCGCCGCCAACGACCACGCCACATCCGCCGGTTCGAGACCCGGACGCCCGTCGACCCACTCCCGCAACCGCTCCGCCTGCGCGGCCAACCCCGCCGCAGAACGGGCGCTGACGACCCACGCCCGCGCACCGGAGACGACCCGCGGGGCGGCCGGGGCGGCGTCGGTGTCCGCTTCCTCGGTCTGCGCCGGGGCCTCCTCCAGCACCACGTGGGCGTTGGTGCCGCTCAGGCCGAAGGAGGACACGCCGGCCCGCCGTACGCGTTCCCCGCCGGGCCACGGCACCGGTTCCGTCAGCAGCCGGACGTCCCCGGCGCTCCAGTCCACGTGCGGGGAGGGCTCGTCGGCGTGGAGGGTCTGCGGGAGCTGCTCGTGCTGAAGTGCCAGCACCATCTTGATGACACCGGCGACACCGGCGGCCTGCTGGGCGTGGCCGATGTTGGACTTCACCGACCCCAGCCACATCGGACGGCCCTCGGGACGGTCCTGGCCGTAGGTCGCCAGCAGCGCCTGCGCCTCGATCGGGTCGCCCAGCGTCGTACCCGTGCCGTGCGCCTCCACCGCGTCCACGTCCGCGGTGGTCAGGTGGGCGCCGGCCAGCGCCGCGCGGATGACGCGCTGCTGCGAGGGGCCGTTGGGGGCGGTGAGCCCGTTGGACGCGCCGTCCTGGTTGACCGCCGAACCGCGCACCACCGCGAGGACCTTGTGGCCGTTGCGCCGGGCGTCCGACAGCCGCTCCAGGACGAGCATGCCGGCGCCCTCGCCCATGCCCATGCCGTCCGCGTCGGCGGAGAACGCCTTGCACCGGCCGTCCGCGGCCAGGCCGCTCTGGCGGGAGAAGCCGATGAGCCCGACGGGGGACGCCATGACGGTGGCGCCGCCGGCGAGCGCCAGCGAGCACTCCCCCGACCGCAGGGCCTGCGCCGCCAGGTGCAGCGCGACGAGGGACGACGAGCAGGCGGTGTCCACCGACACCGCGGGCCCCTGCAACCCGAGCAGGTAGGAGATGCGCCCCGACATCACGCTGACCGCGCCACCGGTCATCAGGTGCCAGTACAGGTCGTCGGTGTGCAGGGCCGGGTTGGCGTGGTAGTCGGAGGAGGCGACGCCGACGAACACGCCGGTCTGGGAGCCGCGGAGCGAGGTGGGCGACACCCCGGCGCGCTCCAGCGCCTCCCAGGACGTCTCCAGCAGCAGCCGCTGCTGCGGGTCCATCGCGAGCGCCTCGCGCGGGCTGATCCCGAAGAAGTCGGCGTCGAAGCCGCCGACGTCCTGGAGGAAGCCGCCCTCGGCCACGGGCGAGGCGTCCGGGTGGTCCGGGTCGGGGTCGTGGACGCTGTCGGCGTTCCAGCCCCGGTCGGTGGGGAAGCCGGAGATGGCGTCCCCGCCGGCGGACAGCAGCCGCCACAGGTCCTCGGGCGTGCTGACCCCGCCCGGGTAACGGCAGCTCATGCCGACGATCGCCAGCGGTTCCGACGCCGCCGAGACGAGCCGGCGGTTCTGCTGCCGCAGCCGCTCGGTCTCCTTCACGGAGGCACGCAGCGCTTCCAGGAGCTTGTCAGCCTGTCCGGTCATCGCTGCCTCCACGCATCGCACATCACCCATGTCCTTCGCGGCGCCGTCCGCGGTGTCCTCTCCGGCGTCGTCCGCGCCCGCACTCCGCGCGCCCTCACTCCGCGTCCCCCTCCAGGGCGAGGCGGATCAGGCTGTCGGCGTCCAGCGCGTCGATGTCGCCGCTCGGCTCCTCCTCGTCACCGAGCAGGGCGTCGTCGCGGACACCGGCGAGCCGCATCAGCGCGTCCATCAGCCCGGCCTCGCGGAACCTGGACAGCGGAACGGTCGCGAGCGCCGTGCGCAGTTTCTCCTCCGCGGCGTCCGGCGCGCTCTGTTCAACAAGCTCCGGCGCCAACTTCTCCAGCAGGAAGGCGGCGAGTTCCACGGTGTTGGGGTAGTCGAAGACCAGGGTGGCGGGCAGCCGCTGGCCGGTGGCCGTGGTGAGCCGGTTGCGCAGTTCGACGGCGGTCAGCGAGTCGAAGCCGAGGTCGGTGAAGGCGCGGCCCGCCTCGACCGTCTCCGTGGAGGTGTGCCCGAGGACGGCCGCGACGTGGGTGCGGACCAGGTCGGCCAGCAGCCGGGTGCGCTCCGCCTGCGTCAGTCCGGCCAGCTGCTGGCGCAGCGCGTCGGCGCTGCCGCCGCCCGTGCCGGCTCCGGCGGCGCTGCGCCGGCCGGTGCCCGCCGAGACCAGGGCCCGGAACAGCGGCGGGACCTGGGTGCCGCCGGCGGTCTGGGCCCGCAGCCCGGCCAGGTCGAGCTTGGCCGGCATCAGCAGCGCCTCGTCCCTGGCCAGGGCCAGGTCCAGCAGCGCCAGTCCCTCGCCGGCGGTGAGCGCGGTGACGCCGCCGCGCTGGATGCGCTTGCGTTCGGACGCGCTGAGCCGCCCGGTCAGTGCGCTCGCGTCGGCCCACATGCCCCAGGCCAGTGAGGTGCCGGGCAGTCCGGCGGCGCGGCGCTCGGCGGCGAGGGCGTCGAGGAAGGCGTTGGCGGCCACGTAGTTGCCCTGGCCGGGGCTGGAGAAGGCGGCCGCGGCGGAGGAGAAGAGCACGAAGTGGTCCAGGTCGAGTCCCCGGGTCAGCGTGTGCAGGTTCCAGGCGCCGTCCGCCTTCGGCCGCAGCACCGTGGTGAGGCGCTCCGGGGTCAGCGACGCCACCGTGGCGTCGTCGAGGAGTCCGGCGGTGTGGACCACGGTCCGCAGCGGGGCGTGGGCCGGGATGCCGGCGACCACGGCGGCCAGCTCTCCGCGCTCGGCGGCGTCGCAGGCCACCACGTCCACCGCGGCGCCGGATTCGGCGAGTTGCGCGGCCAGCGCCGCCGCTCCCTTGGCGGCGGGGCCCGAACGGCTGGTCAGCAGCAGCGCGTCCGCCCGGCCGGTGGTGGCCAGGTGGTGTGCGACCAGGCCGCCCAACGTGCCGGTGCCGCCGGTGACCAGCGCCGTACGGGCAGGGGCCGGGGTGACCCGCGGGGCCACGGCGGCTCCCGCGGGCAGGGTCAGGACGATCTTCCCGGTGTGCCGGGCGTGCTGCATGTGGCGGAAGGCGTCCGGTGCCCTGCGTACGTCCCAGGCCCGCAGCGGCAGCGGCCGCAACTCGCCCGCGGCCAGCAGCTCCATGACTCCTTCGAGCATCGCGGCCAGCGCGTCGGGGCCGGCCTCGGCGAGTTGGAAGGCCCGGTAGCGGACGCCGGGCTGCTCCGCGGCCACCTTGTCGGCGTCGCGGACGTCGGTGCGTCCCATCTCCACGAAGCTGCCACCGCGCGGCAGCAACCGCAGTGACGCGTCGGTGAGTTCACCGGCCAGCGAGTTCACCACGATGTCCACACCGGCCCCGTCCGTGGCCGCCAGGAACGCCGCCTCGAACCCGGCATCACGCGACGACGCCCGGTGCGCCTCGTCGATGCCCATCCCCGCCAGCACCGGCCACTTCGCCGGACTCGCCGTAGCGAACACCTCAAGGCCGAGATACCGCGCCAGTTGCACCGCCGCCATACCCACACCACCAGCGGCCGCGTGCACCAGCACCCGCTGCCCCGACTTCGCGTCGGCCAACTCCACCAGCGCGTACCAGGCCGTCAGGAAGGCGCTGGGGACGGTGGCCGCTTCGGCGAAGGACCAGCCGTCGGGGATGCGCACCAGGTGGCGGGCGTCGGTGACGGCCGTGGGCCCGAAGGCACCCTCGGCGAGGCCCATGACCCGGTCGCCCGGGACCAGCCGGCCGACGCCGTCGCCGGTGTCGAGGACCGTGCCGGCGATCTCGCTGCCCATCATGCCGCCGCCGGGGTACATCCCCAGCGCGATCAGCACGTCGCGGAAGTTCAGCCCCGCGGCGCCCACCGCGACCCGCACCTGCCCGGCCGCCGGTGCCTCCGAGACCTCCGGGGCGGAAACGGCCGACAGGCCCGCGAGCGAACCGCCCGCGTCCGGCTCCAGCCGCCACGGCCCCTCCGGCACCACCAGCGCCCCCGAAGGACGCGTCAGCCGCCGCCCGTACACCTTGCCGTCCCGGACCGCCAGCTCGGACTCCTCGCCACCCAGTGCCGTCGGCAGCAAGGCGGCGTACGCGGCGGAGCCGCCGGTCGGCAGGTCGACGAGGACCAGCCGGTCCGGGTTCTCCGACTGTGCCGACCGCACCAGCCCGGAAAGGGTGGCCGCCGGCAGGTCGGCGACGCCCTCACCGGCCGCGACGGCCACGCCGCCGCGGGTGAGGAGCACCAACCGGGCGTCGTCCAAGCGCCGTTCGGCCAGCCACTGCTGGACCAGCCCCAGCGTCTCCCCGGTCGCGCGGGCCGCAGCCCGGGCCGGGTCCGTGTCCTGCGCGTCGCCCCCGGCGCAGGACAGGACGACGGCGGGCGCGATGTCCCCTGCCTCCGCGGCGGCGGCCAGTTCGCCGATGCCGGGGAAGCGGCGGACCGGTGTGCCGGCTGCGGCCAGTGCCTCGGCCACGCCGAAGCGGTCGGTGCCCACCAGCGCCCACGCGCCGGTGACGGCCGCGCCCGGGGCGGCCTCGGCCCACTCGACCCCGAACAGCGCGTCGGCCGTCCCCGCGTCCGCGGAGCGCAGTTGCGCGGCCGGCACCGGGCGGGTGATGAGCGACGCGACGGACACCACCGGCTGGCCCGCCGGGTCCGCGGCGGTCACGACCAGTGCGCCCTGCGCGTCGCGGCGCAGCCGGGCGCGCAGCACCGAGGCGCCGGCTGCGTGCAGTTCGACGCCCGTCCAGGCGAACGGCAGCCGCACCTCGCCCGGTTCGTTCCGGTCCGTGCCCTCGACCAGGGCGGCGGCGTGCAACGCCCCGTCCAGGAGCGCCGGGTGGAGGGCGAAGGCGGCAGCGTCGGCCGCGGCGTCCTCCGGCAGCGCCACTTCGGCGAAGACGTCCGCACCGCGGCGCCACGCGGCCCGCAGGCCCTGGAAGACCGGGCCGTAGCCGTAGGCGTTCTCGCCCGCGGCCTGGTAGAGGCCGGAGACGTCGATCTCGGCGGCATCCCGCGGCGGCCACACCGCGAAGTCCGCCTCGGCCGCCGCTCCGCCCGCGGCGGGGGCGAGCACACCGGCGGCGTGCTGCGTCCACACCTGCGGCCCGTCGGAGGCGTCGGGGCGGGAGAACACCTCGACCGTCCGGCGGCCCTCGGCGTCCGCCTCGGCGAGCACCACCTGCACCTGCACCCCGCCATCGGCCGGCAGCACCAGCGGCGCCTGGAGCGTCAGCTCCTCCAGCACCCCGCAGCCCACCTGGTCACCGGCGCGCACCGCCAACTCCACGAAGCCCGTACCCGGCAGCAGCACGGCCCCGCCGACGGCGTGGTCGGCCAGCCACGGGTGCGTCCGCACCGAGAACCGGCCCGTGCACACCACCCCTGCGCCACCGGCCAGTTCGACGGCCGCGCCGAGCAGCGGGTGGCCCACCGCGCCCAGGCCGAGCGACACCGCGTCCCCGCCGAAGGCGGCCGCGGTCTGCTTCGGCCAGAAGCGCTCGTGCTGGAAGGCGTACGTCGGCAGCTCGACCTGCTGCCCGGCGGGCAGGACGGCACGCCAGTCGACGTCCGCGCCGCGGACGAAGGCTTCGGCGAGCGAGGTCAGCAGGCGTTCGGTGCCGCCGTGGTCGCGGCGCAACGTCGGGCAGACGGCGGCAGGTTCAGCGCCGTGCCCGGCCTCCTGGGCCACATCCTCCAGGGTGTCGTTCATGGCACCCATGAGGACGGGGTGCGGGGTGACCTCGACGAAGAGCTGGTGGCCGCGACCCGCCAACGTCCGCACCGCACGGTCGAAATGAACCGTCGCACGGAGACTGCGGAACCAGTAACCGGCATCCAACTCCTCGCCGGTCAGGGTCTCCCCGGTCATCGCCGACACCATCGGAACCCGGCCCCGACGGGGGTTGATCCCGGCCAGGACGGACGTGATCTCGTCCTCCAGGCGGTCCACCTGCGCCGAATGGGACGCGTAATCCACCGCCACCATCCGCGCCCGAGTGCCTTCGGCCTCGAACTCCGCCTTCAACTCCTCCAACGCCGCGGGCTCACCCGACACCACCACCGCCGAAGGCCCATTGACCGCCGCCAGCGCGACAGTGTCCCCGAACCGGACCAACCGCTCCTCAACCTCGCCCGCAGACCTACTGACCGACAACATCCCGCCCGCACCCGCCAACACCTTCAGCGACTGCGACCGCAACGCCACCACACGGGCACCGTCCTCCAGAGACAG
>NZ_JBAGKC010000047.1:0-29688 GCF_037034245.1 Streptomyces sp. CA2R106 | reverse complement strand
CTTCGCGAACTCGTTGATGAAATGTCGCCGACCCCACAACTGCCGCGTGTAGGCCAACAACCCCGGCCGAGCACCACTGACCGACAGACCGTACATGGCGGCGAGGTCGGCGGCACTGAGGCCGTCGTCGAAGGCCGAGGGCACCGGCGAGGCGCCGACGGCGACCGCGCCATTGTGCGTTGCATCACTCACAGTTGACACTTTCGTCCTCAATGTGCGCGCCCGGGTGCAGGGGGTTCCCGGACTGCGCCTGATGCTCTCAGATCCGAGCTTCTCATGTGATCGCGGGTCGGCCCAGCCGGATCAACCGCCACACCGTACGCCAGCGCATCGGGCGCCGCCGACCGCACGAAGTGCCCCGCCCCTCCCGGAAGCCGCCGGACCACGCGCGCAGCGCGGTGCGCCGCCCCGGGTCAGGCGGACGGCGGCCCGGCCGGCGCGGGTCCGGCGGGGACCAGCCGCAGGTCGGTGCCGGCGGCGCGGATGCCCTCGGCCGCCGGCGTGGCGAGCCCGTCGTCGGTGATCACCAGGTCGAAGGCGCTCAGCGGCGCCACCTTGTACATGCCGAACGTGCCGTACTTCGACGCCCCGGTGACCAGCACCGACTGGGCCGCGCCCGCCATCGCGGCACGCTTGACCTCGATCTTGCTCTCCGACGGCGTGGTCACCCCCCGCAGCAGGTCCCAGGAGCTGGCGCTGACGAACGCGATGTCGAAGGCGAGCTGGCGCACCGTGGCGGCAGCGAGCGGCCCGACGCTGGAGCGGTTGTCGGGCTCGACCCGGCCACCGACGTGCACGGTGTCGATGTGCCGGGCCTGGCACAGCTGCTCGACGGCGTGGAAGTCGTTGGTCACCACGGTCAGCGCGCGGTGCTCGACCAGCGCGGGGATCATCGCGTGCATGGTGGTCCCCGCGTCGAGGTAGACGGTCATGCCCTCGGCGACCAGCGCGGCGGCCTCCTGGGCCATCGCGTGCTTCTGCGGCTGCTCGACCAGCGCCTTGGCGGTGAAGCCGGGTTCGGAGCGCACCCCGCTGGCGATCCGCACCCCGCCGGGCACGGAGTAGACCAGCCCCTGCTGCTCCAGCTCCGTGATGTCCCGGCGGACGGTCATGTGCGAGACCCCGAACAGCTGGGTGATCTGCTGGACGCTGAGCACGCCTTCCCGGCGCAGGTGCTTCAGCAGCGCCTCCCGGCGCTGGTCGGGGATGAGCGGCACGCCGTCCGTCGAGGGCTTCAACCCGGTTCCTCCGTCCCGTTGTCCGTTTCCCGCTTGCCGCTTCCGTGCTCCGTCTCCGTTGCCCGGGGGCTCGCGGTTCAGCTGACCACCGTACTGAGCAGCAGGATGCCACCCAGACTCAGCAGCGACTGCAACGACAGCATCAGCGTCCAGGTGCGGAAGGTCTGCCCCACGCTGAGCTGGTAGTACTCCTTGAACAGCCAGAACCCGGAGTCGTTGACGTGCGAGAGCATCACCGAGCCGGACGCGGTGGCCAGCACCAGCAGCTCCGGTGAGAGCCCGGGGTAGGCGCCCATCAGCGGGCCGACGATGCCGGCCGCGGTGACGGTGGCCACGGTGGCCGAGCCGAGGCAGATCCGCAGCAGCGCCGCGACGCCCCAGGCCAGGATGAGCGGGGAGATCGACCAGTGCACCGCGTGGGTGGAGATCACCTTGCCGACGCCGGTGGCGGTGAGCATCTCGCTCAGGGCGCCGCCCGCGCCCAGGATCAGGATGATCATGCCGGCCGGGCCCAGGCCCTTGGCGGCCATCTTCTGGATCTGCCCCAGGTCGAAGCCGGTGCGGGTGCCGAGCGCGAGGTAGGCGAAGACCACGGCCACGGCGAGCGAGAGCACCGGGTTGTCGCAGAACTCGAAGAAGGTGTGCTCCCAGGAGCCGTCCGCGGCCTGGCTCTTGCCCAGGGTGCCGATGAGCATCAGCACCGCGGGCAGCAGGACCGTGGCCATCGCCGCGGTGAGCGACACGGTGCGGCCCTGCCGGGCCGGCTCGATGCGCTCCTCCGGCGCCGGCCCCTTGTCGAGGTCGGGCGCGGGCCCGAACCAGCGGCTGGCCACCCGGGTGAGCAGCGGGCCGTTGATCACCGCGATCGGGATGCCGATGATCAGGCCGTAGAGCAGGGTGAGCCCGGTGTTGGCGTGGTAGGCGCCGATCGCCGCGGTCGGGGAGGGGTGCGGGGGCAGCAGGCCGTGCGAGATGTACAGGCCGGCGGCCATCGGCAGGCCGACGTAGAGCAGGTGGCTGCCGGTGCGCCGGGCGGTGGCGTACACCAGCGGCACCAGCATCACGAAGCTGACGTCGAAGATGTGCGGCATGCCGATGAGCAGCGCGGCGCCGGTCATCGCGAACGGCACCCACTTGATCGGGCGGGCGCCGATGAAGGCGGTGGCGATCCGGTCGGCGCCGCCGGAGCCGAGCAGGATGCCGCCGAGGACGGTGCCCAGGCCGATGATCGGGCCGACGTCGCTGAGCGCGTCGCCGAAGCCGCTCTCGAAGTGGTCCACGGTCGCGTTCGGGCCGATGCCGTTGGCGAAGCCCAGCCCGAGGGCGGCGGCGCTCAGCGCGAGGAACGGGTGCAGCTTGGCCTTGGTGATCAGCACCACCAGGACCACGACGGCGACCGCGGCGAGGACTATGTGCTGGACGTCGGAGCTCATGACCGCCCCCGCCCGCCGCTGCGGTGCGCTCCGGCGGTGGCCGGCAGGCTGTTCGCGGGGGCGGTCTCGGCGGCGGGGCCGGGGTCTGTGTCGGGGTCGGGGTCTGTGTCGGGGTCGGGGTCTGCGTCGGGGTCGGCGCCCGCCTGCCAGGCGCGGGCCAGCGCGTCGTCGTACCCGGTGAGGTCGGCCAGGCGCAGCAGTTCGCCCGCCGCGACCGGCCGGGCCAGCCGGGCGCCCGCGGCCAGGTAGAGGGGTGCGACGTCGGACGGGGTGTCCTCGTCGCGCAGCAGGACGGCGTGCACGCCTTCCACGTCGTGGTGGTGGCCGCCCATCCGCAGCCCGGTGCCGGCGGGCAGGTCGTGCCGGGCGCGGCCGGCCAGGACCGCGCTGCGCCCGGGGCGCGCGCTGCCGTGGGTACGGCCGGCCGCGGCGGCCCGCAGGGTGTTCGGGGCCTCGACGCCCATGAGGTGGTAGGGCAGGTAGATCGCCGCGTAGCGGCCGTCGCGGCTGACCACGTGGCCCTTGCCCGCCAGGAGCTGCCAGGTCACGGGGTCGTGGGTGCGCACCACGACGAACACGCCGCCGGCGAAGGACGCCTCGCCCGGCAGCCGCAGCGCGCTGAAGACGTCGACGGCGCCGGGCCGGCGCAGCACGCCGCCGTGCTCGCGCAGGGCGTAGACGTCGGCGAGTTCGGCGGGGCGGGCGACCGGGTAGTGCAGGCGCTCGGTGTCGGGGCGGAAGCCGGTGTGGGCGGCGACCACGGCCATCTCGCAGTAGTCGGCGGTGGCGCCGACGGGCAGCGCGGCGACCGCCGCGGCGCGCGCTTCGAGGGTGGCGCGCACGTCGTCGCCGAGGGTGAGCAGGCCGGTCAGCGCGGGGGCGGGCACGGTGGTGTCGAGTTGGGTGACGGTGCCGGTCGCCGGGTCGAGGACGAGGTCGTACTCGCTGGACTTGCCGATGGCGACGACGTCGAGCCCGAGGTCGCGCGCCCAGGCGGTCAGGCCGACGAGGTTCGCGGGCTGGTCGCCCTCGACGGGGGTGTAGACCAGCCCGCGGCGGGCCGCCTCGCGGGCGAGGTGCGGTCCGGCGACGGAGTCCACCTCCTTGCTGACCATCGCCACGTGGCGGCCGGCGGCCAGGGCCGCCTCCGCCATCGCCAGACCGTGCACCGGGCTGCCGGTCGCCTCGGCCAGGACGTCCCAGCCGGCGGCCTGGAGGGCGGTGGCGTCCGCGGTGACCGCGATCCGGCCGTCGGCCGCGGCCCGCGCGACGGACTCGGCGTCCGGGCAGGTCACGAGGTCGTCGGCGGCGTAGCCGAGCGCCACGCACACGGCGTGGACCTGCTCGACGTCCAGGTCGCACAGCACGACCGGCTGGAGCCACGGGATCAGCAGGCTCTGGGCGAGGAGGGTACGGGCGAAGCCGCCTCCCGCACCCGACAGCGCGTAGCGGACCGGGCCGCTGCCGTTGTCCGCGGACTCGTCGCGCATGTTCATGGCGGTCCTATCGGGATGAATGCCGGTCCGCAGGGACCGGGTGGGGCTGGTGTCGGGTTGCTCGTGAGGCGCGGGACGGCCCGGCGGTGTCGGCGCGGGAGCTGTCGGGCGCTCATGAATTAACACAAACTAAACACGGCTTCACGTCACGGTCAAGCATGTTAACATTTTTTCACAACGGACGGCCGGTGCCGTCACACGGCAGCACAGGAGGACCGATGCCATCTCTCGGGGCGATCGCCGACGACTTCACAGGGGCGACGGATCTCGCCACGATGCTGGTCACCCGCGGGTTCCGGACCGTGGTGGCGGTCGGCGTCCCCGGCATCACCGGCATCACCGACGTGCGTGACGGCGCGGCGGCCGGCGACGCGTCCTGGGCGGACGCCGACGCCGTCGTGGTCGCCCTGAAGTCCCGCACGGCGCCGGTGGCCGAGGCCGTCGGCAACTCGGTCGCGGCGCTGCGGGCGCTGCGCGCGGCGGGCTGCACCCGCTTCTACTTCAAGTACTGCTCCACCTTCGACTCCACGCCCCGCGGCAACATCGGCCCGGTCGCCGACGCCCTGCTCGACGAGCTCGGCCAGGACGCCACCGTCGTCGTGCCCTCCTTCCCGGCCACCGGCCGCACCGTCTACCGCTCCCGGCTCTTCGTCCACGACGACCTGCTCGACGAGAGCCCCATGCGCGACCACCCGCTGACCCCGATGCGCGACGCGCACCTGGGCCGGCTGCTGGCTCCGCAGACCCGCCGGACCGTCGGCCGCGTGCGCCACGAGGCCGTACGCGGCGGGGCCGACGCCGTACGGGCGGCGCTGCGGGACCCGGCCGCCGGCGACCTGGCGGTGGTGGACGCGACCACCGACGACGACCTGCGCGCCATCGCCGCCGCGACCGCGCACCTGCCGCTGGTCACCGGCGCGGCCGGGCTGGCGCTCGGCATGACCGGGCCGCGCGACGGCCTGGCCGCCGCCCGCGCGTCGAGCACGGGCCGCGGCCCCGCCGCAGTGCTGTCCGGCAGCGCCTCGGCGACGACCCGCGCCCAGGTCCGGCACGCCCGCGCGGTGCTGCCCTCCCGCGCCCTGGACATCGCGGCTCTGCGGACGGACCTCGACGGCGCCGTGTCCGACCTGGTCGGCTTCGTCCGGGGTGCGTGGCGGGCGAACCCCGGACTGCCGCCGATGATCTACGCCACCGACGACCAGACCACCGTACCCGAGTCCGGCATGTCGGATTCGGGGCCTGTGGATACCGGCGGTAGGAGCCCCGGCGGTACGGTTCCCGGCGCTCCCGGGGTGAGCGGGCCCGGCTCCGGCGACGCGGTGCTGGTGGAGACCGCGCTGGCCCGGTGCGCCGCCGCCCTCGTCGCGGCCGGCGCCCGGCACCTGCTGGTGGCCGGCGGGGAGACCTCGGGCGCCGTGGTCACCGCGATCGGCGCGCGCACCCTGCGGGTCGGCGCGCCCATCGCGCCCGGTGTCGCCTGGACGCACACCGAGGCGCGGCTCGACGGCGGCCGGCACCCGGTCGACCTGGCACTGAAGTCCGGGAACTTCGGGGCCACCGACATGTTCACCACGGCGTGGGGAGAGCTGGCGTGAGGACGCCCGAGACCGATCTCGTCCAGGCGGGCGCGAAGCTCCAGTCGCTCGGGTTCAGCCCGGGCGCCAGCGGCAACATCAGCGTCCGCGACGGCGACCGGGTGCTGATCACGCCCACCGGGTACGGCCTGGGCGGCCTCGACCCGGACCGGCTGAGCGTGGTGGACCTGGCCGGCCGCCACATCTCGGGGCCGCGGCCGTCCAAGGAGTTCCCGCTGCACACCGCGTTCTACCGGCGCGACCCCACCGCCGGGGCCGTGGTCCACCTGCACTCCCGGCACGCCGCCGCCGTCAGCTGCCGGCCCGGCTGGAGCGAGCGCAGCGCGATACCCCCGCTCACGCCGTACTTCGTCATGCGCGTCGGCCAGACCCCGCTGATCCCCTACGCCGCCCCCGGCGACCCCGGGCAGGCCGCCGGCCTCGAAGCCCTCCCGTTCCCCTTCCGCGCGGCCCTCCTCGCCAACCACGGCCCCGTCGTCGCCGGCGCCGACCTGGCCGCCGCCGTCGACGCGGCCACCGAACTGGAAGAGGTCTGCGCCCTGCTGCTCCTCCTCGGCGAGAGCGGGCAGCGCCTGCTGACCGCCCCCGACATCGAGGAACTCACCACTCGCTACGGCTCGTTCTGGGACCTCGACGCCTGACGGCACGTCAGGAGACTGCTTCTCGTCCGTGCGGGTTCTCGTGCGGTCGGCGGCGCCCGTGCGCGCCCGTACGCTACTGACGCTGCGTCAGGTCCGCGTCCGTGATGGGCCGGACAATGCGGCAGGGCGCGCCGAAGGCGACCACCATCGGCGGGATGTCATGGGTGACGACGCTGCCCGCGCCGATCACCGAGCCGTATCCGATCGTCACGCCCGGCAGCACCACCACATTGCTGCCGATCCACACCTTGTCCCCGATCGCCACCGGCTCGGAGAAGCGGTTGTAGTCCACGCGCAGCTCCGGGTGGACGGGGTGGCCGGTGGTGGTGATCGTGGTGTTCGGGGCGATCATCACGCCGTTGCCGATGCGGATCTCCACGTCGTCGATCAGGGAGAGGTTAAAGTTGCCGTAGAAGTCGTCCCCGATGTGCACGTTGCTGCCGTACGCGGCCTGGAAGACGGGCGCGATGAAGCTGCGCTTGCCGATCGAGCCGAGGATGCGGCCGAGCAGGACGGCGCGGCGCTCCGCCTCGGCGGGGGCGGTCTGGTTGTACTCGTGCAGCAGGCCCGCGCGGCGGCCGCCCTGGAGGAAGCCGGCGTCGGACTCGTTGTAGAGCAGGCCGTGGGTGATCCGGTCTCTGGCCTCCGCGTGCGTGTCCGCGTGCGTCTGCGTGTCCGCGGTCGGGCCCGCGGGCGCGGCCCCCGGCACGTCGGGCTGTCCGACCGTACGGTCGCGCGCACGGTCGTCCTCGAGCTGTGCCATCCGTTCCTCCATCAGCGTCTCCTGGTCCTGGCCGCCGCGGCCGGGCGCCCGTACCAGGGTCGGCACCGGCCGGGTCCCGCACAACCACCTTCGGCCTGCGGACTTCCTTCGAGTGGCGGATGGGCCTGCCGGTGGCGCAACGGCGCAGTGATCGGCCTTGCCGCCCCCGCGCATCCTTCAGCGGCTGGTGGCCGTCAAGTTCGTCAGCGGGGTCGCCGAGTACCCGAACGCGGCCCGGCAGTTCGCCCGCGCGGCCCGGACGCTCGCGGCGCTGAACCACGGCAGCATCCGGCAACGCCTTCGGCACCCTGACCTACATGGCGCCCGAGCAGCGCGACGGCCGCGTCGGACGTCTACGCGCTCGGGCTGGTGCTGGTGCTGGTGCCGGTCGAGAAGCTCAGCGGTCGACGGGCACCGGCGGCCCAACCACCGGCCCCGCGCGGCAGTCGCTGCCCGCCCACCTGGTGCCGCTGCTCACCCGGATGACGTCGCTGCTCCCCCAGGACCGGCCGTCGGCCGCCGAGTGCGCACGGGAGTTGCGGGCGCCCGCGCCGGAGCCGACGCTCGTGGTGGCGGAAGGGCCCGTGGTGGACCAGCCGCACGCCCCTACGATCCCGGCGCCCGGGCCGAGGCCGGGGACGGGCACCGGCAGTGCGCCGCAGCCGCGTCGTACGGGGCTCGGCGCCGCGGGGGCGCTGCTGGCGCTGTACGCCGTCTCCTGCTTCCTGCGGGCGTACTCCGCTGGGGGCGACGGCCAGTCCGTGTGGAGCGTGCGGTGGGGCACCCTCGTCTGCTTCGTGCAGTCGCTGGTCAAGGCCACCGGCCACGACTTCGCCACCTGGGACGCGCTCGCCCGCGGCGCCGTCGCCTCTCTGCTCGCCTTCTTCGGCCTGCTGGCCACGCTGCTGTCCCTGGCGGGCCTCCTACCCGGCGCGGGGCCTTTGCCGCGCCGGACCGGCTACGCGGGCGCGGCCGTCGCCGTCATCGCGCTGGCCTGGCAGGCGACGCTCGACCCGCCCTGGTACACCCCCCACTTCGCCATGCCCACGTCCACCGGCATGTGGTTCTTCTACGCCGTCACGGCCCTGGCCGTCACGGAGTTCGGCCGCCGCGACCTCCTGGCCCGACGGGCGGCCGCCCGCCCGTAGCGCGCGCCGGGGGCACCTCAGGCGGTGGGAGGCTCGACGCGGATCAGGGTCTGCTGCCCGCCGGCGACGAGCGTGCGCCCGGCGTCGCGGACGCCGAAGACCTCCAGCCGGCAGACGGTCAGGGTGCGCCCGGACCGCAGTACCGTGCCCACCGCCTCCAAGTGGTCCCCCACGGCGGGCGCGAGGAGGTTGATCTTGTACTCGACCGTCAGGACGTCGGCGGTGGCCGGGAAGAGCGTCAGCGCCGCGTAACCGCCCGCGCTGTCGGCCACCGCGCTGGTGGCGCCCGCGTGGAAGTAGCCGTTCTGCTGGGTCAGTTCGGGCCGGTGCGGCAGCTCGATGTGCACGCTGCCGGGCGCGACGCGGGTGATCCGCGCGCCGAGGTGGGCCATGAGCCCCTGACGGCCGAAGCTCGCAAGGACCCGCGCCCGCACCTCGGCGGACACGTCCTGCTCTTCCTCCGCCGGCACGTCCGCGCCCTCGTCCATGCGTCCTCCTCCGTTCACGCCGCCCGGGCCCGTCGCTCCCGGCCCGTGAGGGGCTGGTGTCCCGTACTCCCTGTGATCCTCCTCCACGCTCCCGTCAGCCCGTTCGCCGACCCCCGCGTCCTCGCGCGGCTGTGTCCGCTCCCGGCCTGCCGGGGTACGGCATCACCGCCGGCACCGATCCCGCCGCCCTCACGATCGCGTCGCAGGGGGCGCACGTACCGGCCGCTCGGAGCACCCACCACCTCCGGCGCCCTCTTCGCCGGGCTGCTCACACCCCGCGGGTGAGCGCGCGCTCCAGCGCCTCGTCGAGCAGACCGCGCAGCCGACTGGCCGTGCCGGCGACCGCGGTGGCGAGGACCGCCGGGCCGGCCAGCGGCGCGAGGACCCCCTGGGCGCCGCCGCCCGGGTCTCCGAGCAGCACCGTGGGGAGCCCGGCGGGGGCGATGTCCGGCTCCACCACGAGGAGTTGGCCGCAGGCCCGGTGGCCGCCCACGACGGCCGGACCGTCCCACCCGGGGTGGGGGTCGCCGTAGGAGGTGTGCTGGTCGAGCAGTGGGCGGCCGCCGCGGTGGACGGTCAGGCGGGTGGTGAGGCGGCCGCTGGGCTCGCCGGTGCGGCCGAGGACCTGTTCGTCGCGCAGCACCAGGCGGGCGGTGGGGGCGAGGTCCACCGTGCAGGTCTGGTACAGAGTGCTGCCCGCGGTGCTGATCACGGGTTCGGGCAGCCAGTGCAGCACGCCGCCGTCGGCGACGGTGAGGCGGACGTCGTAGGTGGCGGCGTCCGTGCCGGGGCCGCGCAGCGCGATGGTCGAGGCGGCCGCGGTGATCCGCAGGCCCGCGTCCGGCCCTACCTCGACGTGCAGGGCGAGCCGGTCGCCGCCCAGCGGCCCGCTCATCGCACCGATGACGTCGATCCGGGCCAGCCCGTCCTGGTCGCGCAGCCGTTGGAGGTAGAACGGACCGTCGCCGCTGAGCAGCGGGAGCACCGTGGCGGTGCCGTTGCGGGCGGCGTGCACCCGGGCGGTGGCCGTGACCGCGGGGGTGTCGGCGAGGGGCGGGTCGGGGGCGGGTGCGTTCATGTCTCCTGCCGGCAGGTAGGGGCGCGGAGGCCGCGGTGGCGGGGCGACCGGGGCTCAGCGCGGGGCGGCGGGCGCGGGGTGCCAGGCGGCCAGGCGGCCGAGCACCCACTCGGCGACCGGCCGGACACCGTCGTCGCCGGTCAGGGAGGTGAACACGACCGGCAGCGGGCCGCGTTGCCGGGCCGCGTCAGCGGCCATGGTGTCCAGGTCAGCGCCGACATAAGGCGCGAGGTCCGTCTTGTTGACCACGAGGAGGTCCGCGGTGGTGATCCCCGGGCCGCCCTTGCGCGGGATGTCGTCGCCGCTGGAGACGTCGATGACGAAGACCTGCGCGTCGACCAGGCCCCGGGAGAAGGTGGCGGTGAGGTTGTCGCCGCCGGACTCGACGAGGACCAGGTCGAGCGGGCCGAGCCGGTCCTCCAGCTCCTCCACGGCTTCGAGGTTGGCGGAGATGTCGTCACGGATCGCCGTGTGCGGGCAGGCGCCGGTCTCCACGGCGCTGATCCGCTCCGGCGGCAGAACTGCCTCCCGGCGCAGGAACTCCGCGTCCTCGCGGGTGTAGATGTCGTTGGTGACCACCGCGAGCAGGAACCGGTCGCGCAGGGCGCGGCACAGCGCGGCCACGGTGGCGGTCTTGCCGGAGCCGACGGGCCCGCCGAGGCCGATCCGCAGCGCCCGGCGGGAGCCGTCGGGCCGCAGGGCGCCGGCGGAGGCGGCGGCGGGACCGAGGTCGTGGTCGTCGGGCGCGTGGTCGAGATGCATGGGCGCGGGTTCCTTCCGACAAGGGTGCGAGGGCGTACGGGCCCGAGGGTCCGAGTGCGTACGGGCGGGGGCGGGATCGGGCGGGCGGGGGCGGGATCGGGCGGTACGGCATCGTCGGAGGTGGGGAACGGTGGGCGTGGGCGGGCGTCAGGACGCGAACAGCCGCACGGGCCGGACGGCGTGCTGTTCGGCCGTGATGTCGAGCAGCGGCGCGCAGGCTGCCGGGAGAGCGGCGGTGCCCTCGTCGCGGACCCGGTCGGCGGCGTCGGCGGCGCGGCGGGCGACGGCTTCCACGTCGTCGCACAGCCGGGCCACGACGGCGGTGGCGTCGAACGGGTCCAGGCCGAGGAGCCGTACGGCCGCGGCGGCGGGGCCGCTGACGTGGTCGAGGGCGACGGCGTGCGCGGCGTCCGGCCCGGTGAGGCCGGCGGCGGTGGCGGTGACGCCCAGCACTACAGGATGGTGGGCGCCGCCGGGCAGATCGCGGGCCAGCCGGTCGAGTGCCTCGCACGGCCAGATGGCGCGGGCGGCCCGCAGGAGTTGGCGGCCCAGTTTGCGTGCCGTGGCGCGCAGCGCGGGCGCGGGCGTCCGCGCCGCGGCGGCCCCGTCCAGGTCGAGGGGGTCGTGTCCGGCGGCGGCAGCCGCGGCGAGCGCGGCGGCGGTCAGTCCCGACGTGTGCAGCCGGCCACGGCAGAAGGCGAGGAGGGTGGCGGGGTCGTGGACGGTTCGGGCGGCCACGGCGGCCTCGACCCCGCCGGAGTGCGCGTGGCCGCCCGCCGGGAAGCGGCCGTCGGCGAGGAGGAGGAGGGCGGTGCGGGTCATGGGTGTACGGCCATGCCTTTCCGGGGCTCGGCGGCGGGCGGTCGCCGAGGTCAGAAGATGAAGTACCGCTGGGCCATGGGGAGTTCGGACGCGTAGTGGGTGGGGGCCGGCCGCCGCGGGCAGTCGGGTTCGTCGGCCTGCGCCTGCTCCTGCTTGCGGCGGCGCAGTTCGGTGATGCAGGTGTCCTCGATGAACACCTCGTACGTGTCGGGGTCGACCCGGATGTCCGGGGTGGCGCTGTTGAGGACCATGTCCTTCTTGAACACCCTCCGGGTGTCCTTGATCGGGTACAGGGTCTTGCCGATGCCGAGCTGCTCCGCGGTGACGGTGGCCCGGGGGCTGACGAAGTTGACGGAGTTGGCACCCGGGGCGCGACCCGTGGCGCCCCACATCGGGCGGGGCAGCACCGGCTGCGGGGTGGGGATGGAGGCGTTGGCGTCGCCGACCTGGGCGTAGGCGATCTGCCCGCCCTTGAGGACCAGGTGCGGCTTCACTCCGAAGAACTTCGGTTCCCACAGCACCAGGTCGGCGAGCTTGCCGCGGGCCACCGAGCCGATCAGGTCGTCGGCGCCGTGGGCGATAGCCGGGTTGATCGTGTATTTGGCGACGTAGCGGCGGGCGCGGAAGTTGTCCGCCTCGGCGCGCTGCCGCTGCTGCTCCTCGGCGGTGCCTTCGCGCAACTGGCCGTAGCGGGTGCGCATCACGTGGGCGGTCTGCCAGGTGCGCATGATCATCTCGCCGATCCGGCCCATGGCCTGCGCGTCGGACGACATGATCGAGATGGCGCCCATGTCGTGCAGCAGGTCCTCGGCCGCCATCGTCGAGGGGCGGATGCGGGAGTCGGCGAAGGCGCGGTCGGCGTCCAGTTCGGGGTTGAGGTGGTGGCAGACCATCATCATGTCGATGTGCTCCTTGACGGTGTTGACCGTCAGGGGGCGGGTCGGATTGGTGGACGCGGGGAGGACGTTGGGCTCCCCGCACAGGGTGATCATGTCCGGGGCGTGGCCGCCGCCGGCGCCCTCGATGTGGAAGATGTGCAGCGGGCGGCCAGCGAACGCCGCCTTGGTGCTCTGTACGAAGCCCGCCTCGTTGAGCGAGTCCGCGTGCAGCGCGACCTGGACGTGGTTCGAGGTCAGGCCGGACGTCCTGTCGTCGTCGGAGGTCCGGTTGCGGCCCTCGCACACCTTCATGCACGTGTCGATGACCGCGGGGGTGGCTCCCCAGTCCTCGTGGATCTTGAAGCCGATCACCCCGGCCTTCACCTGGTCGGTCATCGACCGGCGGGACATGGTGTTGCCCTTGCCGAGCAGGCCGATGTTCACCGGGTACTGGTCGAGCGCCATGAACAGCCGCTCCACGTGCCACCGGCCGGGCGTGACCGTGGTGGCGGTCGAGCCCTCCGCCGGTCCGGTGCCGCCGCCGATCAGGGTGGTCACGCCGGACGCGAGGGCCTCTCCGACCTGCTCGGGGCAGACGAAGTGGACGTGCGTGTCCACCCCGCCCGCGGTCAGGATGCGGCCCTTGCCGGAGATCACCTCGGTCTCCGGGCCGATCGCGAAGTCCGTCGGCCGGACCGCCTTCGGCCAGTCCTTGCGGCCCGCATGGATCTTCGGCATGGTGTCCGGGTTGTACGCCTTGCCGAGCGCGCTGATCTTCCCGTCGCGGATCGCGACGTCCGCCTTGACCACGCCCCAGTGGTCCAGGATCACCACGCCGGTGATCACCGTGTCGGGCGGGCCGAAAGGACCGGGGCCGCGCGGGATCGCGGACTGGCCCATGGACTCACGGATCACCTTGCCGCCGCCGAAGACGACTTCGTGGCCACTGCGGCTGACCGGCGGGCCGTCGCCGGCTGCCCCACCGTCGTCGCCCTCCTCGTCCCCGTCCTCCTCGGCGTCCTCGGGTTCCTCGCCCTCCTCGGCGTCCTCGTCCCCGGCGACGGCCGGTCCGCGGGAGAGGCCGCCGGACCAGTCGTCGGTGATCTGGATGCGCAGGGCGGTGTCCGCCAGCCGGATCCGGTCGCCCGTCGTCGGGCCGAACAGGTCGACGTACACGGCGCGGCTGATGGACGCGGTGCTCGCAGCGCCCTCGGCGTTCTCGGTGCGCTCGGCGCTGTCAGCGCTGTCGGTGGGTGCGCTGCGGTCAGCCACGGTCGGCGGTCCCCCTCGCCTCGCGGGGCGCCCCCGGCCGTTTTTTCAGCGCTCCGCCGACGAGCCCACGCAGCCCCAGCACCCGCCGCCGGCCCTCGATGGACACCAGTTGGACGGTGCGGCGGTCGCCCGGCTCGAACCGCTCCGACGTACCGGCCGCGACGTTGAGCCGCTTGCCGTACGCCGTCTCCCGGTCGAACTTCAGGGCCGTGTTGGCCTCGTAGAAGTGGTAGTGCGAACCGACCTGAACGGGCCGGTCGGCCGGATTGTGCACCTCGATCTCGGTGACCTCCAGGCCGGGGTTCAGGGGCACCGGCTCGTCGACGAAGTCGACCTTGCCCGGGTGGAGCGCGACCTCGCCGCGCGGCGCGTCGAACGGGTCGTGGATCGTCACCAGCTTCGTACCGTCCGGGAAGGTCGTCTCGACCTGGACGTTCTCGATCATCTCCGGCACGCCGTCCATGACGTCGTCGCGGGTCAGGACGGTCCGGCCCGAGTCCATGATCTCGCCGACGCTCCGGCCGATCCGCGCCTGGTCGTAGACGTGGGCGGTCAACAGCGCGACCGCCTCGGGATAGTTCAGCCTGATGCCCTGCTCCCTGCGCTGCCGGGCGACGCCGGCGGCGACCTGGACCAGCAGGCGCTCCTGCTCGTGGGGGGTGAAATGCATGGTGCCCTTCCCGGGATCATCCTGCGCGGATGTCTGCGGGCAGCACGAGGCCGGTCCTCCGGGTACCGGGGAGGGGCGCCAGGGGGCCGAGCTGTGCTGCGACGCACCCGATCGTGCCGACCCCGGCCCGGCCCGCAGAAGCCCCCGCACCGTCTTCCGTACGAACGGACTGCACGCCGAACGCCCTTCCGTACGCTTCGGGAAGTCCGCCCCGGCACGCCAAACGGCGATTTCGGGCCGTTCGGGGCGATCCGCGTTGGGATCAGTTGTCGGAGGGGGGATCGCCGGAGAGGACGTCCTGGGTGCGTGCGGCCTGGAGGTTCGCGAAGGTCAGGAGGCTCTCGGCAGCCGTGCTGCCCTGTTCGAGGGAGACCTCGGCGACGACCGTGCCGACCCGGTAGATGACGACCTCGTCGGTGCCGCCGTCCGCGGTGCGGGTCAGGTACTGGGAGGCGTTCCCGACCGGGGACCCGCCGTGCTTGGCCTCGCCCGCACCGCCCGCGGCGGCCTCGGCGTACGCGGCGAGGGCGTGCTGCTTGCTGTCGTACGTCTGGACCTCGGAGTAGGCGTGCGCGCCGCCGGCGTCCTCGTACGCGCCGGACGCGCGGAACTTCGCGCCGTCGCAGGGCTCGAAGCTACAGTCGTCGTCGGTGGCGACCGCCGTGGACACGAAGTCGCCGCGGTCCGCGGACCAGCCGTCGGGGAGCCTCGCGGTGAGCGGGACGATCGACTTGGCCTGGGCGAGGGTGCGCACCACCGTGTCCGGGTCGGCCTTCCGGATCGGGGCGGACGTGGTCAGGCTCGGCACCGGCACGGCCGAGGAGGAGGGCGACGACGCGGAGGGCGTCGTCCCCGAACTCGTCTGCTGCGCGGTCGACTTCGACTGGTCCTTCGGGTGCGGGTGGCCTCCGCACCCGGTCAGCGCGGCCATTGCGAGCAGCGCGGCCAGCGCGGCTCCTGCGACGCGTACGTCCTTCACCGTGGCATCCCCGTTCCGTAGGCGGCAGCACTCGTTCCGACGTCCTTGGCCGGTACGGCGGTTGCGCACCCCGCGCCGCGTTCGGGTGCGGTGCCGGGGCCGTGTTCCGGTGCGGGGCTTCGACGGCGGAAGGTTTGCCTGGTCAGCGGGCGCCCGCCGGGACACAATGGGCCGCTGACGCAGGCGGGTGCACGGGGGTCGGTGAGGGGAGGCGGGGCCGTGGCAGCGCGACCGGCGGTCCAGGACGGTACGCCCGCGGTGCGCGGGCCCCGGCTGGTCGGGCGGGCGGCGGAACTGGAGCGGGCCGTGCGCGGCCTCACCGCCGGGCCCGCGGCCGTCTTCGTCGAGGGCGAGGCGGGCATCGGCAAGACCCGGCTGCTCCAGGAGGTGCTGGAGGCCCTGGAGACGGCCGGCACCGGCGCCGCGCCCCGCCCCGGCCGCCCCGGTCGCCCCGGCCGGGTGCTGGTCGCGGGCTGCCCGCCCTTCCGGGAGACCCTCACCCTCGCCCCGGTCGTGGACGCGGTCCGCCAGACCGGCGTCGACGTGGCCGCGCTGGACCTGTCCCCGCTGGCCGGGGCGCTGCGCCCGCTCTTCCCCGAGTGGGCCGGCGACCTGCCGCCCGCGCCCGAGCGGCTCGACGACGCCGGGGCCGCCCGGCACCGCCTCTTCCGCGCGCTGCGCGAACTCCTCGCCGGGTGCGGCACCGCGGTGCTGGCCGTGGAGGACGCGCACTGGGCGGACGCGGCCACCCTCGACTTCCTGCTCTTCCTCGCCGCCCGCCCGGCGGCCGAACGCGTCAGCCTGGTGCTGACCTACCGCCCCGAGGACGTGCCGGCCGGCTCCCACCTCCTGCGCCTGGCCGCCAGACCCGCGCCCGGCAGCGTGCACACCCGGATCGTGCTCGCCCCGCTGAGCGTGGCCGAGACCGCGCAGTTCGTCTCCTCGATGCTCCACGACGAGCATGTCTCCGACGCGTTCGCCGCCTTCCTGCACCAGCACACCTCGGGTCTGCCGCTCGCCCTGGAGGAGTCCGTACGGCTGCTGGGCGACCGGGCGGACCTGGTGCGCCACGGCGGCGAGTGGCGGCGCCGGACCCTGACCCGGATCGAGGTGCCGCCGACGATCCGCGACGCGGTGCTGGAGCGCGCCGCCCGTCTCGCGCCCGACGACCGCGAGGTGCTGCGCGCCGCCGCCGTCCTCGCGGAGCCGGTGGGGCCCGCGGTGCTGGTGGCCGTGTCGGGGCTGCCGGCCGAGCGGGCCGAAGCCGCGCTGGCCGCGGCCGTACGGGCCCGGGCGCTGGTCGAGGACCCCACCGGGCGGGTGCACTTCCGCCACCTGCTGGCCGGCCGCGCCGTCTACGACGACATCCCCGGCGGGGAGCGGCGCGTGCTGCACCTGCGGGCCGGGCGGGCGCTGGAGAAGCTGTCGCCGGTCCCGATCGCCCAGTTGCCGCGGCACTTCGCGGCGGGCGGCGACACCGGCGCGTGGCGGCGCTACACCGAGCGGGCCGCGGACCTGTCGCTCGCCTCGGGGGACCAGCCGGCGGCGGTGTCGGCGATGCACGCGCTGCTGTCGGCGCCGGGCCTGCCGGCCGGGGACGCCGCCCGGCTGTGCCGGAAGTTCCCCGTCTACGCCTTCTCCGGGTACCTCGCCAGCACCGAACTCCTCGGGGTGCTGCGGTCCCTGCTCGACGGCGACGCCCTGTCGCGGCCCGAACGCGGCGAGATCCGCGCCCAGTTGGGCCGGATGCTGCTCCAGACCGGCCAGTACGCCGCCGGCGCCGCGGAGTTGGAGCGTGCGATCGGCGACCTGGACGACCGGCCGCAGGAGGCCGCCGCGGCGATGAGCGCGCTCAGCCGGCCCGGCGGCGCGGACTGGCCGGTCTCCGCGCACCGGCGGTGGCTGGACAAGTCGGTGGAGCTGGTGGAGGTCAGGGTCCCCGCGCAGGGGCGGTTGACGTTCCGGGTGGACCGGGTGACCGCGCTGCTGGAGATGGGCGACCCTGCCGGGTGGGACGTCGCCGCGGGCGTCCCGGCGGCCGCCGAGCGCCCGGAGGACCTGCTCAGCACCATCCGTGCCGACCTCAACATCGGGGACGCCGCGCTGCGTTGGGGGTTCTACGCGCGGGCGCGGCCGCGGCTGGAGCGGGCCGCGGAGGTCAGCGCGGCGCACGGGTACCTGCGGATGCGGGACATGGCGCTGGTGACGCTGGTCCACCTCGACTGGTACGAGGGCCGCTGGGCGGGGCTGGCCGAGCGGGCGGCGGCGTTCACCCGCATCGAGCAGGAGCCGCTGATGATCCTCGACGGGCTGCTGGTGCTCGCGCTGCTGGGCGCGGCCGGTGCCACCGGGGAGGCGGAACTCGCCGCGGCGGGCGGGCGGTTCGAGCACGTCTCGGCCGAGGCGGCGCGGCGCGGCATGGTGGAGGTGCCGCTGAAGCCGACGGCCGCGCTGGCGGCGATGCGGCTGGCCGAGGGGCGGGTCGAGGAGTGCCTCGCGCTCACCGAGGAGGGGATGCGGGTCGTCACCCGCAAGGGGATCTGGCTGTGGGCCACGGAGATCGCGCCCGTCCGGGTGCGGGCGTTCGTCGCCGCCGGGCGGATCGACGCGGCCGAGGACCTCCTCGCCCGCTACGCGCGGGGCCTGCGCGGGGTGCCCTCCCCCGCGGCCGCCGCCGCGCTGGCCACGTGCGAGGCGTGGGTGGCGGAGGCGCGCGAGCCGGGCGCGCAGGTGGCGGAGCGGTGGGAGGCGGCGGCCGTCGCCTGGGAGCGGCTGCCGCGGCCCTACGAGGCGCTGCTCGCCCGCGAGCGGCGGGCCCTGGCCCTCGGGGCGGCCGACCTGCTCACCGCGGTCGAGGGCGGGTTCCGGGAGCTGGGGGCCCACGAGGACGCGCGGCGGGTGGCCGCGGTGGAGCGGGCCGCTCCGCGCGGGCCGCGGCGCGGCTACGGCGACCGGCTCTCCCCGCGCGAACTGGAGGTCGTACGGCTGATGCTGACCGGGCTGTCCACCCCCGACATCGCCCGCGCCCTGTCCCGTTCCCCCCGCACGGTGGCCGCCCAGCTCAACTCCGCGATGCGCAAGCACCACGTCAGGTCCCGCACCGCCCTGGCCGTGGCGGCCCTCAACGCGGGCATCGCCCCGGCGGAATCCTGACGTAGCGGGCCGGGCGGCCTCCCCGGTTTCCCGGCCCACCCGCCGAGGGGCCCCGGGAACTTTAGGTCAGTTGACGGATCGCGAGGGGGGCGCGGGGGTGGTGATACTCGCGTTCGCCCGCTGTGCGGGCGGTATCCGGTTCCGCGACACGTGATGGAGAGCAAAAGGGTGAGCCGTTTCGGTGAGGGCGTCCCGAGGGAGGAGGGGCACCCGGCCGGACCGTGCTCCGCGGACGGCGATGGGCCGGCCGAGGAGGCGCCGCACGTTCCCGAGGAACCGCCCGGGTCGTCCGAGGAGATGGACGACGACCCGTTCACGGGCTACGAGCCCCTGTGACCGGGCGGGTTTCCTGACCCCCAACACCGAAAGGTGAACGTCGAGTTGAAACGACCCATACCCCTGATGGGGCACCGTGGCGGCCGGTTGGCGGCACTCGGGCTGGCCGCCGCGTGCGGGCTGTTCGTGGTGCCCGCGTCGCACGCGGAGGGCACACCGCCGTCCGCTTTCGTCAGGACGGCCGCGGCGCAACAGGCCGCGGCGGGCTGCCGGGTGACCCTGCCGGGCGGGATCGGCGCGACCGTCACCGCGGACGGTGCCCGCCTCACCGACCCGGCCGCGGGCGAGAACCGCACGCTGCTCTCCTTCCGCAGCGGGGGCCACCAGTACCTGGTGCCCGCGAACGCCGCCACCGCGAAGACGGGCCTGGCCCCGTACGACACCACGGCACTGGCCGAACGCACCTGCGGCACCGGCGCGTTCACCCCGAAGGCCGCGACGCCCGCGACGGCGTCCCGGAAGAGCGACGCGTACCGCGTCGGCCGCCTCACGGTGCACCTGGTCGACACGTCCGGGCAGCCCACCACCACGGGCGAGCTGTACCTGATCGACGTGGACCACACCGCGTACGACAACACGGTGTTCAACGTGCCCCGGGGCAGCATGAAGCTCAGCGTGCCCACCGGGCACTACGAGTTGATGTACATCGAGGGCACGCACATCACCATCGCGCCGGACGTCGCGGTGGGCGACGGGACGAGCGTCACCCTGGACGCGCGCACCTCCACGCACACGATCCCGGTGCCGGCCACCCCGCGCCCGGCGACGGTCGCCGGCACCGAGTTCACCCTCTACCGCAGCGACGGCTCGCCCGGCAGCGACACCGGCAGCGTGGCCCTCCAGATCCTGCACCAGGGCAGCGACTTGTCCGACCTGACGTTCAACACGACCGCGCCGGTCACGCACGGCCGCTTCCAGGCGGTGGTCTCCACGACCCTGACCTCGCCCGCGGACGCCGCGCGGCCGTACACGTACCACCTCGCCGACTCCTATGACCACCTGCCGAGTTCGTATCCGGCGTCGGTCGACGCGAAGTCGCTGGCCACGGTCGAGCACACCTTCTCGGCGCCGACCGGTCCGAGCGGCGTGGACCTGCTCGTCCAGAACGTGACGCCGGTGTGGGCCGCGCGCGCCGGGGTCCAGACAGCCGTCGGGTTCAACTTCCCCACCCCGGGCAGCACATTGACCGACTACGTGAGTGCGACGCCGGGTCTGACCTGGCGGACGCAACTGGAGGACGAGCAGACCGAGGTCCTGCTCAGCGGCGCGGACACCGCCTACCGCGCCGGCGGGCACCGCTCGGTGCTGTGGGAG
Organism: Streptomyces sp. CA2R106; assembly: GCF_037034245.1. Taxonomy (NCBI): domain Bacteria; kingdom Bacillati; phylum Actinomycetota; class Actinomycetes; order Kitasatosporales; family Streptomycetaceae; genus Streptomyces; species Streptomyces sp. CA2R106. The sequence goes on along the minus strand of NZ_JBAGKC010000047.1, from coordinate 9,622 downwards.
GGCGACGCCCCGCAGCCCGGCGTGCAGGTGGACACCGGCCTCGGCGCGGTCAACTGCGGCGCGTGCGCGACGGCGGACACGCTGGTGTTCGGCATCGGCGAGGACGGCGACAGCACACCCGGCACTCTCGGTTTCGGGTACGACGACTCCGGCACGACGACGCTGACCCGCGACGGCACGCTCCAGGCCAGTGGCGACGGCAACCTGTTCGGGGCGAGCGTCGCGGTGCCCGCGGGCAAGGCCACCTACCGGCTGCGCCAGCAGATCACGCGCAGCCACGGCACCCCGACCGCCGGCACCGACACGACCTGGACGTTCACCGCCGACCCGGGCAAGGGCCAAAAGCCGCCGTCCGACGTGGCCACCTGCGACGGCCTGACCACCTCCTGCGCCGCGCTTCCGCTGCTGTTCGCGTCCACCAGCACGGACGCCGACCTCCAGCACCGCCTGACCACGGGCCGGCACACCCTGGACCTGGACGTGGCACGCGAGCAGTACACGACCGGGGGGCAGATCTCCGGCGCGACCGCCCAGGTGTCCTACGACGGCGGCAAGAGCTGGCAGGACCTGCGGGTGACCGGCGGCAAGGGCGCCTACCGGGCCGCGTACACCGTGCCCGCCTCCGCGTCCGGCGGCACCGTGTCGTTCCGGGTCGCGGCGTGGGACCACCAGGGCGGCCGGATCGACCAGACCCTGTCGAGCGCCTACCAGGTGCGGTGACCGTGACCACCCCGACCTCCCAGGAGTCCTCAGTGATGTCCTCCCGCTTCTTCCGGCCGGTGACCGGTTCGGTGGCGGTCGCGGCGACCGTCCTCGGCCTGCTCGCGGTCGTCTCCCCGTCCTCCTTCGGCGACGACGCCTCGGGTACGGCGGCCGCCACCGCCCCGGTGTCGGTCTGTTCCGCCCCGCCACCCGGCCAACTCGCCTGTCAGGCCGAGGTGATGCCGGACACGTCGGTGCCCGGCGCCCGCTCCTTCTCGCCCAAGGCCGACGCCGCGCTGCCCGACGGCTACGGCCCGTCCGACCTCCAGTCCGCCTACCACATCGCCTCCGACGTGGCCGCGCACGCGGGCAAGGGCCGCACCGTCGCGATCGTCGACGCCTACGACGCGCCGACCGTCGAGGCCGACCTCGCCGTCTACCGCGCGACGTACGGGCTGCCGGCGTGCACCACGGACAACGGCTGCTTCCGCAAGGTCAACCAGAACGGCGACGCCGCGCCGCTGCCCCCGGTCGACGTGAGCTGGGCGGTCGAGGTCAGCCTCGACGTGGAGGCCGTCTCGGCGGCCTGCCCCGACTGCAACATCCTGCTGGTCGAGGGCGACGCGGCCGGTGCGATCCAGCTGGCGACCGCCGAGGACACCGCGGTACGGCTCGGCGCGAGCGCCGTCTCCAACAGCTACAGCGCGCCGGAGAGCACCCAGTGGGACGGCGTCCTCATCGGGGCGGACGGGCGGCCCACGACCGTCGGCTCCTACGCGCACCCGGGCGTGCCCATCCTGGCCGCGTCGGGTGACAACGGCTACCAGCTCGACGCGCCCTACCCGGCCGACCTCACCTCGGTCATCGCGGTCGGCGGCACCTCGCTGACCCGCAGCGACACCTCCCGGGGCTGGACGGAGACCGCGTGGGGGCCGACCCAGCGGCCCTCGGGCGCCGGCGCGTCCTGCTCCGCCCACGTCGACAAGCCGTCCTGGCAGCACGACACCGCCTGCCCCGGCCGGACCGTCTCGGACGTCTCCGCGGTCGCCGACCCGTACACCGGGCTGGCGATCTACGACAGCACGCCCGACCTGGCTGACGGCCTGCCCGGCGGCTGGCTGCACGCCGGCGGCACCAGCGCGGCCACCCCGCTGGTGGCGGCGATGTACGTGATGGCCGGCCCCGCCGCGGGCATCAAGGACGCCTCGGGCCTGTACACGCACCGCGACCTGCTCAACGACGCCGCGGGCGGGGCGAGCGCCAGCATCCCCGGCAACGGCCAGGAGTGCCCCACCACCAGCTACCTGTGCACCTCGCTGCCGGGCTACGACGGCCCGACGGGGCTCGGTACGCCGAACGGCCTGGCGGCGCTGAAGTACTGACCCAGGCGCTGAGCACCGCACATACGACTGCCCCGGCCGCGATGCACGTGGCCGGGGCAGTCCGCAAGAACTGACGGTTCGTCAGCTGCGGGCGGCGGCCGCCCGCAGCTCGCGCTTGAGGATCTTGCCGGCCCCCGACATCGGGAACTGCGCCACGACCTCCAGGCTGCGCGGGCACTTGTACCCGGCGATCTCCTGCCGGCAGAACGCCTGCAACTCCTCCACGGTGAGGGTGGCGCCCGGCGCGAGGGTGACCACCGCGTGCACCCGCTCGCCCCACCGGTCGTCGGGCAGGCCGATCACCGCGACCTGCGCGACCGCCGGGTGCTTGGCGACAACGTTCTCCACCTCGGTCGAGTACACGTTCTCGCCGCCGCTGACGATCATGTCCTTGAGCCGGTCCACGACGTAGACGTAGCCGCGTTCGTCCATGGTGCCGACGTCGCCGGTGTGCATCCAGCCGTCCCGGACCGCCGCCGCGGTCTCCTCCGGCTTGTTCCAGTAGCCGAGCATCACGTGGTCGCCCTTGGCGACGATCTCTCCGACGGTGCCGGGCGGCACCTCGTTGCCCTTCTCGTCCACGATCCGCACCAGCGCGTAGGGCGCGGCCTGGCCGACCGAGCGGCGCAGCACGGGGTCGTCGTGGTCGGCGTCGAGCAGCAGCGTCGTGGACGGCGACAGCTCCGTCATGCCGTACACCTGGAGGAACTTCGCGGACGGGAAGGCGGCGCGGGCGCGGGTGAGCAGCGTCTCGGAGATCGGGGACGCCCCGTAGGCGAGGAGTTCCAGGCTGCTGAGGTCGTAGTTGCCCGCTTCGGGGTGGCTGACGACGGCCTGGATCATCGCCGGTACCAGCAGGGTCTGCTTGGCGCGGTGCTCCTGGACGGTGCGCAGTATCCCCACCGGGTCGAAGAGGGCGACCGGCACCGTGGTCATGTCCGCCAGCATGCCGACGATCCAGAACGCGAACCCGGCCAGGTGGAAGGCGGGCGCGGCCAGCACGGAGGTGCCGCCGCGCGGGAGCTTGGTGTGCAGCAGCGTGCCCAGGGCGGTGATGTGCAGCTGGCGGTGGCTGAGCATGACGCCCTTGGGTACGCCGGTGGTGCCGCCGGTGTAGAAGATGCCCGCCATCTCGTCGCCCTGCCGGTGCACGTCGTCCACCGGTTCGGCGGCCAGCAGGTCGGCGAGCGGCACCAGCCCGTCGGGGGTGGGGGCGTCGCCGCAGTGCACGACCGTCCGCAGGCCCGGCACCTTCGCGCGCAGCTCAGGCACCATCGGCAGGAACGGGTCGTCGACGAACAGGACGGCGGTACCGGCGTCCGTGAGGGCGTAGGCGTGCTCGGCGGCGCTCCAGCGGGTGTTGAGCGGCACGATGGCCGCGTCCGCCCAGGCGGTCGCGAGGGTGACCTGGCAGAACCGGTCGGTGTTCAGCGACAGCAGGCCCACCCGGTCGTCCTTGCGCACGCCGAGCCCGAGCAGGCCGCCCGCCAGGCGCGCCACCGCGTCGTACGTCTGGCGGGAGGTGAGGGTGCGCGCGCCGAACACGGTGAACGGCACGTCGGGCGACTGCCGTACGGCGCGGTGCAGCGATTGGGTGAGGTACATGGGCCGCCCTTCGTGGCGTCGTTCTCGGTATCTCGTGCGGACCGTCCGCCGGTCCGGCGGGCACCCGCGCCGCGCGTCAGGTGCCCGCCATGGGGCTGCTACTTGCGCTTGCCGGAGAAGTTGAACGTCATGAAGGCCGCCTTCACCTTGCCGCTCATCGTGTCCCCGTCGACGGTGCCGGTCGTCTTGACCTTGATCTTGGCCGGGGAGGTCAGCTTGGCGGTGTAGCTGAAATCCGCGCCGTCGACCTTGCCGTCGTCGATCGGCGTGCCGTCGAAGGTCCCGGTGAGGGTGGTGCCGTCGGTGCTGAGGACCAGGTCGGCCTGCTTGTCACCGGTCGGACCCTGGTACGTGATCGCCCACGTGCCGTCGAGTGCCATGTTCGTTCCTCCTGTTGTCGTCACTTTTCTTCGGAACCGGTCTTCTTCGCCGAACCCGTCCGCTTCGCAGCAGCGGTCTTCTTCGCAGAAGCGGTCTTCTTCGCCGCGGCGGCCTTCTTGGCGGCAGCACCCTTCTTCGCGGCAGCGGCCTTCTTCGGGGTGTCGGTCTTCTTCGGGGTGTCGGCCTTCGCGGGGGTGCCGCTCTTCGCGGGGGCGCCGGCCTTCGCGGGGGCGCCGGCCTTCTTCTTCGCGCCGGTCCCTTCGGGTGTCCGCTCCGCCGTGAGCCACCGCTCGGTCGCCTCGGCCGTCAGCGCGGACTCCGTCTCGATGAGCGAGAAGTGGTCGGCGGCGATCTCCACCTGGCCGTCGCAGACGTTCCACGCCGGCCAGTCGGAGCCGTCGTCGGCCAGGTTCCCGCTCCCGTCGCCGAAGCCGGCGGCGGCCGCGGCCAGCGGTCGGCCGGCGCGGATCAGCAGGCTGGGCGCGGTGATCTGGTCGGGGCGGCGTTCGGCGAGCAGGCGCACATAGGTGCCCATCGCCAGCCAGCTGCCGTCGTCGATCACGGTGGCGCCGTGGCCGCGGTCGAGGATCTCCGCCATCACCTGGGAGAAGACCCCCAGGATCTGCTTCTCGTCGGTCGGCGTGGGCGTGTCGAGCATCACCACCCCGGCCGGTCCCGACCCGTCGCCGGCCGCTTCGAGCCGGGCGGCGACGGAGTGCGCCAGGACACCGCCGATCGAGTAGCCGACCAGGACGAAGGGCGCGTCGCCCACCGCCCGCCGGATCGCCTGGACCATCACGTCGATCGCGGCGCTCCAGGACCCCGGTCCGGCGTCCGTGCCGTGGAACCCGGGCAGCGTGCAGGCGAAGACGTCCCGCTTGCCCTCGAAGGCGTCGGCGAACCGCATGAACTGGTGCGGGCCGGAGCCGGGCATGAAGGACGGCACGCAGACCAGCGCGGGCTGTCCGTCGCCCGAGGCGAGCTTGACCACGTATCCGGCGCTGTCCGGCAGTTCGGACGGGCCGAACGCGGGCTTGAACCGCGACGCCTCGGTGAGCATCGGCAGCGCCTCGACCAGCGACTGCGTCGCGTGGGCGTGGTGGATCAGCGCGCTGAAGGTGCCGTTGCCGTCATGGTGACCGGTGCCGGTGGCGCCGGCGGCCGCCGGGTGTGCCCCGCCGGTGGCGGACCCGGCCGCCTCCGCCTGCGCCGCGGTCAGGCCGAGCAGCAGCTCGGCGACGGCCGTGGGGTCCGGGTGGTCGAAGACCAGCGTCGTGGGCAACCGCAGCCCGGTCGCCTGGGTGAGCCGGTTGCGCAGCTCGACGGCGGCCAGCGAGTCGAAGCCGAGCTCGCGGAACCCGCGGCCGGGGTCGACCGCTTCGGGCGACGGGTGGCCGAGCACCGCCGCGACGTGCGAGCGGACCAGCTCCAGTGCGGCGCCCGCGCGTTCGCCCTCGGCAACCGCGGCCAGCCGCCGCACCGGGGTCCCGGCGGCCGCCGGGGTGCGGCGGGCCGGGGCGCCGGCCAGCCCCGCCAGCAGCGGCGGCAGCAGCCCTCCGCCGGCCTGGACCCGCAGCGCGGCCAGGTCGAACCGGGCCGGCACCATCAGCGGCCGGCCGTGCCGCCTGCCCTGCTCGAACAGGTCCAGGGCCAGCGGCGCGGGCATCGGCCGCACCCCCTGCCGGGCGAGCCGGGCCAGCGCCGCCTCGTCCAGGCCCCCGGCCATCCCGGTCTCCTCGGCCCACAGGCCCCACGCCAGCGACACCGCCGGGCGCCCTTCGGCCCGCCGCCGCGCGGCAAGGGCGTCCAGGACGGCGTTGGCCGCCGCGTAGTTGCCCTGGCCCGAACTGCCGATCAGGCCCGCGGCGGAGGAGAACAGGACGAACGAGCCCACGTCCGTGCCCGCCGTCAACTCGTCCAGCAGCAAGGCCGCGTCGACCTTCGGCCGCAGCACCCGGTCCAGCTGCTCCGGCGTCAGCGAGGTCACCACCCCGTCGTCCAGCACACCGGCCGCGTGCACGACCCCGGCCAGCGGGGCGTCCAACGAGCCGAGCAGCGCCGCCAGTTGCTCCCGGTCCGCCACGTCGCAGGCCGCCACCCGCACCCGGGCGCCGGCGGCTTCCAGCTCCGCGGCCAACTCGGCCGCGCCCGGCGCTTCCAGGCCCCGGCGCGAGGCCAGCACCAGGTGGCGGACGCCGCCCTCGGTCGCCAAGTGGCGTGCCACCAGGGCCCCCAGGCCACCGGTGCCGCCGGTCACCAGCACCGTGCCGTCCGCGTCGAACGGCCCCGGCACGGTGAGCACCACCTTGCCGGTGTTGCGGCCCTCGCGCAGGAACCGGAACGCCTCCTGGCCGTCGCGTACGTCCCAGGTGCGGACCGGCGCGTGCGACAGGACGCCGCGCGCGAACAAGTCCAGCACCTCGACCAGCATCTCCTGGATGTGCTCGGGACCGGCCTCGAAGGCGTCGAACGCCCGGTACACCACGCCCGGCCGGGCATCGGCCACCGCCTGCGGGTCGCGGACGTCGGCCTTGCCCATCTCCAGGAACCGGCCGCCGCGCGGCATCAGGCCGAGCGACGCGTCGATGTACTCCCCGGCCAGCGCGTTGAGGACCACGTCCACGCCCTCACCGCCGGTCGCCCGGGCGAAGGTCTCGGCGAAGGCCAGGTCCCGGGAGGACGCGATCCGTTCGGCCGGCACCCCCAGCGCTTGTACGGCCGCCCACTTGGCGGGGCTCGCGGTCGCGTAGACCTCCGCGCCCAGCCGCCTGGCCAGCTGCACTGCGGCCATGCCGACGCCGCCGGCCGCCGCGTGGATCAGCACCCGCTCACCGGCGGTGAGCCGGCCGAGCTCCACCAGGCCGTAGTAGGCGGTCAGATACACCACCGGTACAGCGGCGGCCTGTTCGAACGTCCAGCCCGCGGGCATCGGCGCGACCATCCGCCGGTCGGTGACCGCCGTCGTGCCGAACGACTCGGGGATCAGGCCGAGCACCCGGTCGCCGGGGGCCAGGTCGGTGACATCCGAACCGGTCTCCAGGACGACGCCCGCCGCCTCGCTGCCCAGCGGGGCGTCGCCCGGGTAGAGGCCGAGCGCGATGAGCACGTCGCGGAAGTTCAGGCCCGCGGCGCGTACCGCGACCCGCACCTCGCGGGCGCCCAGCGGCCGGTCGGCGCCGGACGGCACCAGGGACAGGCCCTCCAGCGAGCCCTTGGCGACCGAGGCCAGCGTCCACGGGCCCTGTTGGGGCGCCGCCGGTGCGGCGGCGCGGGCCAGCCTGGGCGCGAGCACCTGCCCGCCGCGCAGGGCGACCTGCGGCTCGCTGCCGCCGGCGAGCGCGGCCCAGTCCGGTGCGGAGCCGCCGTCGTCCGCGGCCGAGTCCGGGTCGAGGTCGACCAGGGCGAACCGTCCGGGGTGCTCCGACTGCGCGCTGCGCAGCAGGCCCCACACCGGCGCCTGACGGAGGTCGGGCGCCTCGTCGCCGACGGCGACGCCGCCACGGGTTGCGACCACGAGCCTGGCCGCGGCCAGTTGCCCGCTCAGCTCCCCGCCGAGCCAGCGCTGCACCAGGGCCAGGGTGTCCGCCGTGGCGGCCCGTACCGCGTCGGCGTCCACGCCGGCCGTGCTTCCGGCCAGGCTTCCGGCGGTGCTTCCCGCGGTGCTTTCGGACGGCGCCACGACCGCGGTCACGACCGCCTCGGGCGCCGGCGCTCCGGCGGCCAGGGCCGCTTCGAGGGCGGCGAGGTCGGCGTAGCGCTCCCCGCTGCCCGGCAGGTCGCCGAGGACCGCCACCCGGGCCGCCGGGGCCGCAGCGGCGACCGCGGTCCAGTCGACGGTGAACAGCGAGCCGTCACCCGGCCGCCGGGCCCCCGCGAGCTGCGCCGGGTCCACCGGGCGGGCGGTGAACTCCCGCACCGTGGCGACGGGCCGGCCGTCCTCGTCGGCGATGTCGATCCGGGTCGCGGCCGGCCCCTCCGCCCCGGCCGGGGTGATCCTGACCCGTATCCGCGCCGCGCCGCGCTGCTCCAGCCGGACGCCGGACCAGGAGAACGGCAGCTCGACGGCCGCGTCCTCGGCACGGTCGAGCAGTCCGCCGTGCAGGGCCGCGTCGAGCAGCGCCGGGTGTATCCCGAACTGCTGGGCGGCACCGGCCTCTTCGTCGGGCAGGACCACGTCGGCGTAGACCTGGCCGCCCGCGCGCCATGCCGCCCGCAGCCCCTGGAAGACCGGCCCGTAGGCGTAACCGGCCGCCTCCAGCCGCTCGTAGAGGCCGTCGACCGGCACCGCGACGGCGCCCGGCGGCGGCCACTCGGCCGGGAACGGCGCCGCGGCCGTGTCCTCGGCCGCCGCCGCCAGCTTGCCGCGGGCGTGGCAGGTCGCCTCGGGGCGCTCGGCGCCCTCCGCGGCCTGCGGGCGGGTGTAGATCGCGAGCGCCCGCTGGCCGTTCTCGTCCGGCTCGGCCACGGTGACCTGCAACTGGACGGCCTCCCCGGCCGGCAGGGCCAGCGGCGCCTGGAGGATCAGCTCCTCCACCACCGGCGCGTCGACCTGCTGCCCGGCGGCCAGGGCCAGTTCGGTCAGGGCCGCACCGGGCACCAGCACCGTGCCGAGCACCGTGTGGTCGGCCAGCCACGGCTGCGCCGCGAGGGACAGCCGGCCGGTGAGCAGCCACTCGTCCCGGTCGCCGACCTGGACCGCCGCGACCACCAGCGGGTGGTCGAGCCCGGCCTGCCCGGCCGCGGCCGCGTCACCGGCCGCCGCACGCGGCAGCAGCCAGTAGCGCTCGTGCTGGAAGGCGTACGTCGGCAGGGACACGGTCTTCGCGCCGGTCCCGGCGAAGAACGCCGCCCAATCGACAGCGATCCCGGCCGTGTGCGCCTGCCCGAGGAACGCGGCGAACGCGTCCGGCTCGCCCTGCTTCGCCCGCAGCGCCGGCACCACCAGCGCCTCGGTCTCCGCCTCGTCCAGCACCTGACGGGCCAACGCCGTCAGTGAACCGTCCGGACCCAACTCCAGGAAGCGGGTGACACCGAGGTCGGCCAGCGCGGTGATGCCGTCCGCGAACCGGACCGCCTCCCGCGCATGCCGCACCCAGTAGCCGGGGTCGGCGAGCTCACCGGAAGTCGTCACCGCACCCGTCAGGTTGGAGACCACCGGGATGGACGGCTCCGCGAAACTCAACCCGGCCGCCACCGACGCGAACTCATCGAGCATCGGCTCCATCAACGCCGAGTGGAACGCGTGCGACACCCGCAGCCTCGTCGTCTTACGGTCGTGCCACCGCGGGAGTTGGAGCCACTCGTCCAGGGCGTCCAGTTCACCCGACACCACCACCGCCCGAGGGCCGTTCACCGCCGCGATCGACAGCCGGTCGGTGAACCCCTCCAACGCGTCCAGAACCTCCTGCTCACCGGCCTGAACCGCCGCCATCCCGCCACCCGCAGGCAGCGCACTCATCAACCGACCCCGAGCCGCCACCAGAGCAGCCGCGTCCTTGAGCGACAGCACCCCGGACACGTGAGCCGCCGCGATCTCACCCACCGAGTGCCCG
>NZ_JBAGKC010000046.1:0-33840 GCF_037034245.1 Streptomyces sp. CA2R106 | reverse complement strand
CCTCGCGGCGTACGAGGCGAAGACCGGGAAGTGACCGCGGACGCCTAACGGCGACGGAAAGTGACGGGGCGTCGGAATGCGGACCCGGTCCGGTGGAGCGCCGTACCTTCGGCGCCGCCCGCCGCGCCTTGTCCGGCTCTGTCCGGCTCGGTCCGCATTGCGGCCCGGACCGGGGAAGTTTTCCGGAAAACCTGATCCCCGCCGGATGATCCGGCGGGGATCGGTTGTTGTGGTGGGGTGTTGTCACCCGCTGAACGGGGCGCGCCCCCCGCGTACGCCGGGTAAGCCTCCGACGTAAGCTGTACCGGTGCTGGGAGCCTGCTGATGATCGATATCCGGGTACGGGGGTCCGTATGCGAAGGTGCGGCGTGTCCGAAATGGGAAGTTTCGACGGGGCAGTGTAGAACGGGGGATGTGGCGGCCATGAAGATCGGGACCATCCTGCTCCGGGGCGCGCTCGCCGCCTGTGCGCCGGGAAGCCCGCGGTGACCGGGGACGTCGCCTCCCGTGCCGTCCTGGACAAGGCCGCGCGCGAGAACTTCCCCGTGGCACCCCGGATTCTTCCGCGTGCCTGGCGCCAGGACCTGATGGCCGTCTACGGGTTCGCCCGGCTGGTGGACGACATCGGGGACGGCGACCTGGCCGACGGCGGCCGGCCCGACGCGGTCCGGCTCGGCCTGCCCGCCGAGGCGGCCGGCGACCGGCTGGCGATGCTCGACGCCTTCGAGGCCGACCTGCACCGGGTCTTCGACGGCACCCCGCGCCACCCGCTGCTGCTCGCGCTGCGCCCGACGGTGCGTCAGCACCGGCTCACCCCTGAGCCCTTCCTCGGCCTGATCGCCGCCAACCGGCAGGACCAGCAGGTCAGCCGGTACGCCACCTACGCCGACCTGCTCGCCTACTGCGAGCTGTCCGCCAATCCGGTGGGCCGGCTGGTGCTGTCCATCACCGGCACCTCCACCCCGGAACGGGTCAGGCGCTCGGACGCGGTGTGCACCGCGCTGCAGATTGTCGAGCACCTCCAGGATGTCGCGGAGGACCTTGGCAGGGACCGGGTGTACCTCCCGCAGGAGGACATGAAACTCTTCTCGGTGGACGAGGCCGACCTCGCCGCGCCGAGCGCGGGGGAGAAGGTGCGCGAGCTGGTCGCGTTCGAAGCCGGGCGGGCCCGTGACCTGCTGGGCGAGGGCGGTGCCCTGGTCCGCAGCGTCCGAGGCCGGCTCAGACTGCTGCTCGCCGGATTCGTCGGCGGTGGCCGTGCGGCACTGCGGGCGGTGGAGGACGCGGGATACGACGTGCTGTCGAGTTCCCCGAAGGCCACCAAGTCCGTCCTGCTGCGTGAGGTGGGGTCGACATTGCGAAGAGAGGGGTGACCCGGACCGTGAACGGTTCCGCGCACACGTCCGGACAGGTGCTTGCTGCATACAAGTACTGCGAGACCGTGACCGGGCACGAGGCCCGCAACTTCGCCTACGGAATCCGCCTGCTGCCCACGGCGAAGCGCCAGGCGATGTCGGCGGTCTACGCGTTCTCCCGCCGGGTCGACGACATCGGGGACGGCGGGCTGCCGCCGGAGGAGAAGCTCCGCCGGCTGGAGGAGGCCCGCACCCTGCTGCACCGGGTCGAGGCCCACGACGTCGAGGAGGACGACACCGACCCGGTGGCCGTCGCCCTCGCCGACGCCTGCGCGCTCTTCCCGATCCCGCTGGGCGGGCTCGGCGAGCTCATCGACGGCGTCCAGATGGACGTCCGCGGTGAGACCTACGAGACCTGGGACGACCTGGCCGTTTACTGCCGCTGTGTGGCGGGAGCTATCGGTAGGGTCTCATTGGGCGTTTTCGGCACGGTGAATGGGCACGATCACGCACGTGCCGCCGAATACGCCGACACGCTCGGCCTCGCCCTCCAGCTCACCAACATCCTGCGCGACGTCCGCGAGGACGCCGGCAACGGACGCACGTACCTGCCCGCGCAGGACCTGGCGAAGTTCGGCTGCGCCGACGGCTTCCACCACGACACCCCGCCGGCCGGCTCTGACTTCGCCGGCCTGGTCGAGTTCGAAGTACGCCGGGCCCGCGCGCTGTTCGCCACCGGATACCGGCTGCTGCCGATGCTCGACCGCCGCAGCGGCGCCTGCGTGGCCGCGATGGCGGGGATCTACCGGCGGCTGCTGGAGCGGTTCGCCGCCGACCCCGCGGCGGTGCTGCGCGGCCGCGTGTCGCTGCCCGGCCGGGAGAAGGCGTACGTCGCCGTCCGCGGCCTGGCCGGGCTGGACGCCCGCCGCACCGCCCGTACCGCTGCTCCCGCCTCCGCCGCCGATCCGCGGAGGGACGTGTGAGACCGACCCGCGTGCACCAAGCGGGTTCCACCGCGCCGTACGCCCTTGCCCGCTCCCGGACCGCGCCGCCGGCCCGGGAGGCTGCTCTCCGTACGGGTGTGCGGCGGCTGCCCGCGTGCCCGCGGCCGGGCCGGGCAACCCTGGCGGCGCGTACGGCGTCACCTTCCGCGACGGTCCGCCGTACCCCGCCTGGTACGGCCCGAGGAGAGCGCGCATGACCACGACCCGATCCGGCCCGCAGGCCGCAGCAGCCGGCGCCGGCGTGGACCGGCCTGACCGCGGCGGGTCCGGCCGTACCGCCGTCGTGGTCGGCGGCGGCCTGGCCGGGGTGACCGCGGCGCTGGCGCTCGCCGACGCCGGGGTGCGGGTGACGCTCACCGAGGCCCGGCCGCGGCTGGGCGGCCTCGCCTTCTCCTTCAAGCGCGGCGAGTTGACCGTCGACAACGGCCAGCACGTCTTCCTGCGCTGCTGCACCGCCTACCAGTGGTTCCTGGACCGGATCGCGGCCCGCGACCTGGTGACGCTCCAGGACCGGCTGGACGTGCCGGTCCACGACCCGCGCAGCGGGAAGACCGGCCGGATCGGGCGGGTGGCGCTGCCGGTGCCGCTGCACCTGGCGCCGAGCCTGCTGCGCTACCCCCATCTGTCGGTGGCCGAGCGGGCCTCGGTCGGGCGGGCGGCGCTCGCGCTGCGCGGCCTGGACCTTAAGGACCCGGCCCTGGACGGGATCAACTTCGGCGAGTGGCTCGCCGCGCGCGGCCAGTCCGCGCGGACCATCGAGGCGCTGTGGGACCTGGTCGGTGTGGCCACCCTGAACGCCACGTCGGACCAGTCCTCGCTGGCCCTGGCGGCGAAGGTGTTCAAGACCGGGCTGCTGTCCGAGCCGGGCGCCGCCGACATCGGCTGGGCCGCGGCGCCGCTCGGCGACCTGCACGACGGCCGGGCCCGCGCGGCTCTGGACGCGGCGGGGGTGCGGGTGCTGCTGCGGGCCCGCGCGACCGGTCTGACGGCCCGTCCGCAGGACGGAGCACCCGCCGCCGGCGGCGAGGAGGCGCGTGACGTCGCCCACGCCGGGTGGTGTGTGGACGTGGAGACCGGGCCGGGCCGCGGTGAGCAACTGACGGCCGGCACCGTGGTGTTGGCGGTGCCGCAGCAGGAGACGCACGAACTGCTGCCGGCCGGCGCGCTGGAGCAGCCGGAAAAGCTCTTGCGGATCGGCACCGCGCCGATCCTCAATGTTCATGTGATCTACGACCGGCAGGTGCTGAGGCAGCCGTTCATGGCGGCGATCGGCAGTCCGGTCCAGTGGGTGTTCGACCGCACCGCCAGTTCCGGGCTCACCGGCGGCGGCCAGTACGTGGCGCTGTCCCAGTCCGCCGTGCAGGACGAGATCGACCTGCCGGTGGCCGAGTTGCGCCGGCGCTACCTGCCGGAGCTGGAGCGGGTGCTGCCGGCCACCCGCGGCGCCGCGGTCCGCGACTTCTTCGTCACCCGTGAACGCACCGCGACCTTCGCGCCCACCCCGGGCGTGGGCGCCCTGCGCCCCGGGCCCGCCACGCGCGCCCCCGGCCTGTACCTGGCCGGCGCGTGGACCGCCACCGGCTGGCCCGCGACGATGGAGGGTGCGGTGCGCAGCGGCCTGCACGCCTCCCGACAAGCCTTGTCCGCCCTCGGACTGCCCTGCGAACACGGCGTACTGGAGGCGGCATGAGTGCAATTGGTGCGACAAGAGGAGAGAACGTGACCGCTGACAGCGTGATCGCGCTGCTGGAGAACGGCCGCATCCTGACCACCCCCGTGCTTCGCGCGGCCGTCGCACGGCTCGCCCCGCCGATGGACACCGTGGCCTCGTACCACTTCGGGTGGATCGACCAGGCCGGCCGGCCCGCGGACGGCGACGGCGGCAAGGCGGTGCGTCCGGCGCTGGCCCTGCTGTCGGCGCAGGCCGCCGGGGCGCCCGCGGAGACCGGGGTGCCCGGCGCGGTCGCGGTGGAGCTGGTGCACAACTTCTCGCTGCTGCACGACGACCTGATGGACGGTGACGAGCAGCGCCGGCACCGGGACACGGTGTGGAAGGTGCACGGCCCGGCCCAGGCGATCCTGGTCGGCGACGCGCTCTTCGCGCTGGCCAACGAGATCCTGCTGGAGCAGGGCACCGCGGACGCCGGGCGGGCCACCCGCCGGCTGACCACCGCCACCCGCAAGCTGATCGACGGTCAGGCCCAGGACATCTCCTTCGAGCACCGCGAGCGGGTCGCCGTGACCGAGTGCCTGGAGATGGAGGGCAACAAGACCGGGGCGCTGCTGGCCTGCGCCTCCTCCATCGGCGCGGTGCTCGGCGGCGCGTCGGAGTCCGACGCGGACGCGCTGGAGGAGTACGGCTACCACCTGGGGCTGGCCTTCCAGGCGATCGACGACCTGCTGGGCATCTGGGGCGACCCGGCCACCACCGGCAAGCAGACCTGGAGCGACCTGAGGCAGCGTAAGAAGTCGCTGCCGGTGGTCGCGGCGCTCGCCGCCGACGGCCCCGCGGCCGAGCGGCTCGGTGAGCTCCTCGCGGCGGACGCGAAAAATTCCGGGCAGGCCGAAACTGATGCCTTCAGCGAGGAAGAGTTCGCCCTGCGTGCGGCGTTGATCGAGGAGGCGGGTGGTCGGGAGTGGACGTCTCAGGAGGCCCGGAGGCAGTACACGACCGCCATCGCCGCTCTGGACAAAATGGACATGCCGGAAGAAATCCGACGTAAGCTCGTGGGCCTGGCGGATTTTGTGGTGGTCCGCGAGAAGTAACAAGACAGACGTGGAGCGTATGACGTCGCCGGTTTCACTCTTGTGACGGCGGACGGCCGCCCCCGACACCGCAGAAGTATCAACTGCAAAGGGGAAGCCATGACAGCGACGACCGACGGCAGTCCAGGGACGCCAACCCATCGGACACCTTCGGCCAGTAGCGCCTCGGAGCCGGAGCCTGTTCCAGCCGGCGACACAGAGGCGGCGGCGCAGCGTGCCGTGCAGCGCGCCGCAGACCACCTCCTGGCACGGCAGCACCCTGACGGATGGTGGAAAGGCGACCTCGAGACAAACGTGACGATGGATGCCGAGGACCTGCTGCTGCGGGAGTTCCTCGGCATCCGCGACGAGGAGGTCACCGCTGCCTCGGCCCGCTGGATTCGCTCCCAGCAGCGCGAGGACGGCGCCTGGCCCACCTTCCACGGCGGTCCCGGCGACCTGTCCGCCACCATCGAGGCCTATGTCGCGCTGCGCCTGGCCGGGGACGACCCGGCCGAGGCGCACATGGCGCTGGCCGCGAAGTGGTCCCGCGGCGAGGGGGGTGTGGCCGCCAGCCGGGTCTTCACCCGGATCTGGCTCGCCCTGTTCGGCTGGTGGGACTGGGACGACCTGCCGGAGATGCCGCCCGAGGTCATCTTCCTGCCCAAGTGGATGCCGCTGAACATCTACTCGTTCGGCTGCTGGGCCCGGCAGACCATCGTGCCGCTGACCGTGGTCGGCGCGCACCGCCCGGTGCACCCCGCGCCCTTCGGCATCGAGGAGCTGCACCTCGACCCGGCCCGGCCGAACCCGAAGCAGCGCCGGAAGCCCATCACCACCTGGGACGGCGTCTTCCAGCGCCTGGACCAGGTGCTGCACGTCTACCGCCGGTTCAGCCCCCGGCTGGTGCGCCGCAGCGCGATGAACGCCTGCGCCCGCTGGATCATCGAGCGCCAGGAGGCCGACGGCTGCTGGGGCGGCATCCAGCCGCCGGCGGTCTACTCGGTGATCGCCCTGCACCTGCTCGGCTACGACCTGGACCACCCGGTGATCAAGGCCGGACTGGACTCGCTGGATCGTTTCGCCGTGTGGCCCGAGGAGGGCGTGCGGATGATCGAGGCGTGCCAGTCCCCGGTCTGGGACACCTGCCTGGCCACCATCGCGCTCGCCGACGCCGGCATCGGCGCCGACCACCCCGCGCTGGTCAAGGCCGCGGACTGGATGCTCAGCGAGCAGATCACCCGCCCCGGCGACTGGTCCGTGCAGCGCCCGCAACTGGCGCCCGGCGGCTGGGCCTTCGAGTTCCACAACGACAACTACCCGGACGTGGACGACACGGCCGAGGTGGTGCTCGCGCTGCGCCGGATCGACCACCCCGACCGGGCCCGGCTGGACTCCGCGATCGACAAGGCGGTGCGCTGGAACGTCGGCATGCAGTCCAGGAACGGCGCGTGGGGCGCCTTCGACGCCGACAACACCAGCCCCTTCCCCAACCGGCTGCCGTTCTGCGACTTCGGCGAGGTGATCGACCCGCCGTCGGCCGATGTCACCGCCCACGTGGTGGAGATGCTGGCCGCGCTCGGCCTGGAGCACGACGGGCACACCCGCCGCGGCATCGACTGGCTGCTGGGGGAACAGGAGGACAACGGCGCCTGGTTCGGCCGCTGGGGTGTCAACTACATCTACGGCACCGGGTCGGCCGTCCCGGCGCTCGCCGCGGCCGGGCTCGCCCCGGACCACCCGGCGATCCGCCGGGCCGTCGACTGGCTGCACGAGGTGCAGAACACCGACGGCGGCTGGGGCGAGGACCTGCGCTCCTACGCCGACCGGGAGTGGGCCGGCCGCGGTCACTCCACCGCGTCGCAGACCGCGTGGGCGCTGATGGCGCTGCTGGCGGCCGGCGAGCGGGACACCGAGTCCGTCGAGCGCGGGGTGCGCTGGCTGGCCGACACCCAGTTGCCGGACGGCTCCTGGGACGAGCCGTACTTCACCGGTACCGGCTTCCCGCGTGACTTCTCCATCAACTACCACCTGTACCGGATGGTCTTCCCGCTGACCGCGCTCGGCCGCTACGCCCGCGCCGAGCCCTTCGGCGCCGGCCACCCCGCGGCCCCGGCCGGCCCGGCCGCCGCCCTGCCGAGCACCGGAAAGGGGGCCTAGTTCGTGGGCCCGTCCCGACCCCCGCTGACGGTGGTTTGCGCCCTGCCGATCGAGCGCTTCGCGCTGCGCAGGGGCACCGCCAGGAACACCGCGGAGTTCCCGGTGACCGTGCTGCGTACCGGCATGGGACCCAGGAACGCGGAGCGGGTCGTCGCGCAGGCCCTGAAGGACCCGGCGCTGCACGGGAGTTCCGTCCTGACCACCGGCTTCTGCGCGGGGCTCGCCCCCGGCATGCGGCCGGGTGACGTCGTCGTCTCCGACGACGGTCACGAGAGCGCGACGCTGGCCGCCGCGCTCAAGGCCGCGCTCGCCGACCGGGGTCACACCGTGCACACCGGCACGCTGGCGGAGTCCGATCATGTCGTGCGGGGCGCCGAGCGCGCCGCACTCGCGGCGACGGGTGCCATCGCCGTGGACATGGAGTCGGCCGCGATGCGCCGCGCTGCTCTCGCCGAGGGCGCGCACCGCATCGCGGCGGCCCGCGTCGTCGTCGACACGCCCGAGTTCGAACTCGTGCGTGTCGGCACCCTCCGCACCGGGATCATCGCATTCCGCGTGCTCAGAGATCTTGTTCCCGCCTTTCTCGATTGGCACCGCACTACCGCGCTCCCCTGGAGGTGAGCTAGATGGCCATGCCGCTCCGTCAGACCGTCCGCGTCGCGTCGTACCTCTTCGAACAGAAAATGGTCCGGCGACGCGAAAAGTTCCCGCTGATCGTCGAACTCGAACCGCTCTTCGCCTGCAACCTCAAATGTGAGGGCTGCGGCAAGATCCAGCACCCCGCGGGGGTGCTGAAGCAGCGCATGCCGGTCGCCCAGGCGGTCGGCGCGGTGCTGGAGTCGGGTGCGCCGATGGTCTCCATCGCGGGCGGCGAGCCGCTCATGCACCCCCAGATCGACGAGATCGTGCGCCAGCTGGTCGCCCGCAAGAAATTCGTATTCCTCTGCACCAACGCCCTGCTCATGCGCAAGAAGATGGACAAGTTCACACCTTCTCCTTACTTTGCTTTTACCGTCCACATCGACGGTATGCGCGAGCGGCACGACGAGTCGGTGGCGAAGGAGGGCACCTTCGACGAGGCGGTGGCCGCGATCAAGGAGGCCAAGCGGCGCGGCTTCCGGGTCACCACCAACTCCACCTTCTTCAACACCGACACCCCGCAGACGATCATCGAGGTGCTCAACTACCTCAACGACGACCTGCAGGTCGACGAAATGATGCTGTCGCCCGCATACGCGTACGAGAAGGCACCCGACCAGGAGCACTTCCTCGGCGTGGAGCAGACCCGCGAGCTGTTCCGCAAGGCGTTCGGCGACGGCAACCGCAAGAAGTGGCGGCTGAACCACAGCCCGCTCTTCCTGGACTTCCTGGAGGGCAAGGCGGACTTCCCCTGCACCGCCTGGGCGATCCCGAACTACTCGCTCTTCGGCTGGCAGCGCCCCTGCTACCTGATGAGCGACGGGTACGTGCCGACGTACCAGAAGCTCCTGGACGAGACGGACTGGGACAAGTACGGCCGCGGCCGGGACGAGCGGTGCGACAACTGCATGGCCCACTGCGGCTACGAGCCCACGGCCGTGCTGGCCACCATGGGCTCGCTGAAGGAGTCCATCCGCGCCGCCCGGGAGACCGTCGCCTCCAACCGCGCGAAGTGACCGCCAGGTAACAGCAGTGACGAGCCACCGGCCCGGCCCCCGCGCCCGCCGGTGGCTCGTGTCCGCACTGCCACCGGCCGGTCAGCGGCCGACGATCCACCGCAATCCCGGCAGGAACGAGGTCCACACATGTCGATGCTGGAGCACATCAAAGGCCCGCGCGACCTGAAGGCACTGCCCGACGGCCGGCTCGACGAACTCGCCGCCGACATCCGCCACTTCCTCGTCGACGCGGTCGCCAGGACCGGCGGCCACCTCGGCCCCAACCTCGGCGTGGTGGAGCTGACGATCGCGCTGCACCGCGTCTTCGACTCACCCGCCGACCGCATCCTGTGGGACACCGGCCACCAGGCGTACGTGCACAAGCTGCTCACCGGCCGACAGGACTTCTCCAAGCTCCGCAGCAAGGGCGGCCTGTCCGGCTACCCCTCGCGCGCGGAGTCCGAGCACGACGTGATCGAGAACAGCCACGCCTCCACCGTGCTCGGCTGGGCCGACGGCCTGGCCAAGGCGAACGAGGTCCGCGGCAGCGACGACCGGGTGGTCGCCGTCATCGGCGACGGCGCGCTGACCGGCGGCATGGCCTGGGAGGCGCTGAACAACGTCGCCGCCGCCCGGGACCGCCCGCTGATCATCGTCGTCAACGACAACGAGCGCTCCTACGCTCCCACGATCGGCGGGCTCGCCAACCACCTGTCCACGCTGCGCACCACCGACGGCTACGAGCGCTTCCTCGGCTGGGGCAAGCAGCTCCTCCAGCAGACCCCGGTGATCGGCCAGCCGCTCTACGAGTCGCTGCACGGCGCGAAGAAGGGCTTCAAGGACGCCTTCGCGCCCCAGGGCCTCTTCGAGGACCTGGGGCTGAAGTACCTCGGGCCGATCGACGGCCACGACATCGAGGCGGTGGAGTCCGCGCTGCGCCGCGCCCGCCGCTTCCACGGCCCGGTCCTGGTGCACTGCCTCACCGAGAAGGGCCGCGGCTACGCCGCCGCCGAGCAGGACGAGGCCGACCACTTCCACGCCGTGGGCGCCATCGACCCGGCCACCGGCAGGCCGCTGGCGCCCGCCCAGGGGCCGTCGTGGACCTCGGTGTTCGGCGAGGAACTGGTGGCCATCGGCGCCGAGCGGCCCGACGTGGTCGCCATCACCGCCGCCATGCTCCAGCCGGTCGGGCTGGCGAAGTTCGCCGCCGCCTTCCCGCACCGCGTCTTCGACGTCGGGATCGCCGAGCAGCACGCCGCGACCTCCGCGGCGGGCCTGGCCACCGGCGGGCTGCACCCGGTCGTCGCGGTCTACGCGACCTTCCTCAACCGGGCCTTCGACCAGGTGCTGATGGACGTCGCCCTGCACCGGTGCGGGGTGACCTTCGTGCTGGACCGGGCCGGGGTGACCGGCACCGACGGCGCCTCCCACAACGGCATGTGGGACATGTCGATCCTCCAGGTGGTGCCGGGCCTGCGGATCGCCGCCCCGCGCGACGCCGACCAGCTGCGCGCGCAGCTGCGAGAGGCCGTCGAGGTCGACGACGCCCCGACCGTGGTGCGCTTCCCCAAGGAGACCGCGGGCCCCGCGGTGCCGGCGCTGGAGCGGGTGGGCGGCGTGGACGTCCTGCACCGCCCCGCCGACGGCCTGGCCCCCGACGTGCTGCTGGTGTCGATCGGCGCGTTCGCCGAAACGTGCCTGTCGGCCGCGGAGTTGCTGGCCGGCCGCGGCATCGGCGTCACCGTGGCCGACCCTCGCTGGGTGAAGCCGGTCGATCCGGCGCTGACGGAACTGGCCGCCGGGCACCGCATGGTGGCCGTCGTGGAGGACAACGGCCGGGTCGGCGGCGTCGGCTCCGCGATCGCGCAGGCGCTGCGCGACGCGTCGGTGGACGTACCGCTGCGCGACCTCGGCATCCCGCCGCAGTTCCTCGCGCACGCCAAGCGCGGCGAGGTGCTGGCCGATCTCGGGCTGACCCCGGCGGAGATCGCCGGGTCGGTGGGCGGGTCCTTCCTGCGGCTGGCCGCGCGCACCGCCACGGCCGCCGCGGGGGAGGTCCCGGGCCAGGCCGACCCCGCCGACCCCCTCGGCCGCACCGGTTCCGCCGACCCGGCCGGAGCCAAGGGCGCCGGACCGGCGCATACTTCCGGTGGCAGCACCCCACGCACGCGAGGAGCAGGTGAACGATGACATCGTCCGACCCGACGCCCGAGCCCGGCAGCCCCGCCCCAGGGGCGCAGCCAAAAGGGTTCGACCTCGGCACCCTCCTCGCCGAGCGGGGCGGTGAACGGTACGACCTGCACAGCAAGCACCTGAACCACCAGCTGCCGCGGATGCTGCACACCATCGGCTTCGACAAGTACTACGAGCGGGCCGAGGGCGCGCACTTCTGGGACGCCGACGGCAACGACTACCTGGACATGCTCGCCGGGTTCGGCGTGATGGGCGTCGGCCGCCACCACCCGGTGGTCCGCAAGGCGCTGCACGACGTGCTGGACGCGGGGCTGCCGGACCTGACCCGGTTCGACTGCCAGCCGCTGCCCGGGCTGCTCGCCGAGAAGCTGCTGTCCTACACCCCGCACCTGGACCGGGTGTTCTTCGGCAACAGCGGCACCGAGGCGGTGGAGACCGCGCTGAAGTTCGCCCGCTACGCCACCGGCAAGCCCCGGGTGCTGTACTGCAAGCACTCCTTCCACGGCCTGACCACCGGCTCGCTGTCGGTCAACGGCGAGGAGGGCTTCCAGGACGGCTTCGCGCCGCTGCTGCCCGACACCGAGATCGAGGTCGGCGACCTGGACGCGCTGGCCCGCGAGCTCAAGCGCGGCGACGTGGCGGCGATGATCGTGGAGCCCATCCAGGGCCACGGCGTGCACATCCCGCCGGCCGGCTACCTGCGTTCGGCCCAGTCGCTGCTGCGCGCCCACAAGGCGCTGCTGATCTGCGACGAGGTGCAGACCGGCATCGGCCGCACCGGCACCTTCTACGCCTACCAGCAGGAGGAGGGCGTCGAGCCGGACCTGCTGACCGTCGCCAAGACGCTGTCGGGCGGCTATGTGCCGGTGGGCGCCACGCTGGGCCGGGACTGGATCTTCAAGAAGGTCTACTCCTCGATGGACCGGGTGCTGGTGCACTCGGCGAGCTACGGCTCCAACGCGCAGGCGATGGTCGCGGGCCTGGCCACCTTGGCGGTGATGGAGGACGAGCAGCTCGTCGAGAACTCCCGGCGGATGGGCGAGTTGCTGCGCACCCGGCTGGCCGCGCTCGTCGACGAGTACGAACTGCTCGCGGACGTCCGCGGCCGCGGCCTGATGGTCGCGGTGGAGTTCGGCAAGCCCAGGTCGCTGAAGCTGCGCGGCCGCTGGACGATGCTGCAGGCCGCCCGCAAGGGCCTGTTCGCGCAGATGGTGGTGGTGCCGCTGCTCCAGAAGCACCGCATCCTCACCCAGGTCTCCGGGGACCACATCGAGGTGATCAAGCTGATCCCGCCGCTGGTGGTCGACGAGGCCGACGTCGACCGCTTCGTCACGGCGTTCACCGACGTCATGGACGACGCGCACGGCGGGGGCGGCCTGATGTGGGACTTCAGCCGGACCCTGATCAAGCAGGCGGTCGCCAACCGCTAGGAACCCGCCCCCGTGGCGCCGGCACCGGCGCCACGGGCGGTACGGCCGGGCTTCAGCGGGTGAGCAGGCGCTCCTGGAGCCGGGCCCGGGCCGCGGGCGCCAGCCCCAGGCCCTGTTCGAGGTAGCGGTCCACCGTCCCCCAGCGCTCCTCGATCGTGTCGAACGCCGCCCGCAGGTACTCGATCCGCGCCTCGAAGAGCGGGTCCAGCAGCGCGCTGACGGCGGGGTCGATCGCGGCGCCGGTGCTGCCGTCGCCGCGCACCACCTTGTAGCGGCGGTGCCGGGCGTTGCTCTCCAGGTAGTCCGCCTCGATCGCGGACCGCTCCACGTCGAGGGCGAGCAGGATGATCGCCATGGAGGTGCCGGCCCGGTCCTTCCCGGCGGCGCAGTGCAGCAGCGCCGGCACAGCGGCGGACTCCGCGTCCGCGGTCAGCAGGGCGAGCATCCGGCTGTGCTCCGCGGTGCGGTCCAGGACCAGGCTGCGGTAGGAGGCGGCCATGCGCGCCGCGCCCCGCCCGCCGCCGAGCGCGGCGTCCAGCGCGGCCAGGTCGCCGTTGCGCACGGTGTGCCAGAAGCCGGCGTGCTGGGCGGGGTCGCTGAGCGGGAGGTTGACGTTGCGGGTGCCGGGCAGGGCGACGTCCGGGCCCTCCAGCGCGATGTCGTCGGCGTTGCGGAAGTCGAAGACCGTGTGCAGCCGCAGCGAGGCGAGGAAGTCCGTGTCCCGCGCGTCGGCGTGGGCGAGGTGGCCGCTGCGGAAGAGCACGCCCGGGCGCACCCGCCGCCCGTCGGCGGTGGGCAGGCCGCCCACGTCGCGGAAGTTGCGGACCCCGGTCAGCCGGGGCTCCGGGCCGGTCGTGGCGGGCTGCCGTACTTCCTGCGTCACCCGGTGCTCCCTCGTGTCGCCGTCACCGCGCGCGTGCTCGCCGCACCGCGCGCCCACCGCCGACGATACGGCAGCGCGGGCAAAGGCGTACCGACCGGTACGGGTCCGGCCGTATTCCGCCGGGCGGCCGCGATCCGCGCGCGCACCGGGTGGGATGAATCACGTGCCGTCAAGCCGTCCTTACGGTCGCGTAGGTCACAGGCGGCGGAGGACAATGCTCCGACGTGGCTGACAATACGCGGACAACAGACGACTACGGAGAGACCGACGCGGACCGGCCGGAGCCGCACCCGCCGACGAGCGCACGGGGCCGCGTGCTCGCGCCCGCCGCGGCCGGGTTCGCCTCCTACGCGGCGGTGGGGGACAGCTTCACCGAGGGGGTCGGCGACCCCGGGCCCGGCGAGGCGTTCGTCGGCTGGGCCGACCGGCTGGCGGGGCTGCTGGCCGAGCGCCGCGCGGCCGAGGCGCCGCCCGGCGACTTCCGCTACGCCAACCTCGCGGTGCGCGGCCGCCTGCTGGACCGGATCATCGAGGAGCAGGTGCCCCGGGCGGTGACACTCGCGCCCGACCTGGTCACCTTCTGTGCCGGCGGCAACGACATCCTGCGCCCGGGCAGCGACCCCGACGCGCTCGCCGAGCGCTTCGAGGGCGCGGTGGCGGACCTGCGCGCGGTGGTCGGCACCGTACTGGTCTGCACCGGCTTCGACACCCGCGGGGTGCCGGTGCTGGGCCTGCTGCGCGGCAAGATCGCGACGTACAACGCGCACATCCGGGCGGTCGCGGACCGCTACGGCTGCCCGGTGGTGGACCTGTGGTCGCTGCGGGCGGTGCACGACCGGCGGGCCTGGAGCGAGGACCGGCTGCACCTGTCGTCCGCCGGGCACGCCCGGGTGGCGCTGCGGGCGGCCCAGGTGCTCGGCCTGGAGCCGGCCGCCGACCCGGACCTGCCGTGGCCCCCGGAGCCGCTGCGGGCGCCGGCGCAGGTCCGCAAGGACAACATCCAGTGGGCCCGGGAGTACCTGGTGCCCTGGATCGGCCGGCGGCTGCGCGGGGAGTCCTCCGGCGACCACGTGCTGCCCAAGCGCCCGGAGCTGCTGCCGCTGGCGCCCGGCCGGCTGGAGTCCTGCCGCTGACGGCCCGCGCCCGGCAGCGCCCGCTGCGCGCCGACCGCGCCGCTATGTCAACGGGGCGCGTGGTGTACGGCCAGTTCGGCCCACACCACGCGCCCCGCTCCGTCCGCCGCGGGGTCGGAGCCCCAGGCCGCCGCCAGCGCGCTGACCAGCAGCAGCCCGCGCCCGCCCTCCTCGTCGTCGGTCGCCGTACACGGCACCGGGCTCGCGTCGGCGCACCCCTGGTCGGTCACTTCGAGCCGTACGTACGGGCCGATGTCGCGCAGCGCGCACATGATGTGCTTGCTGTCGGTGTGCCGGACCGCGTTGGTGAACAGCTCGGTGACCACCAGGCCCGCGTCGTCCCTCAGCTCGGCGTCGGCGCCCCACTCGCTGAGCCTGGCCCGTATCCGCGCGCGGGCGTCCGCCACGGACGCGCCCATCGCGGGCAACCGGAAGACGTCCTGGCGCGCACAGGCGCGGACGTCCGCCCGGTGTCCGGGCTTGAGGGCGTGAGTAGAAAGGACCACCCCGTAACTATGAGCCCGCCACTGGACACATGGCAAGGTCCGAACTGTAAATTACAGAATCGACAGTGCATGCTGTTCCTGGCGCTGACGTCATGACACACTGCATGTCAGTCAAGGGAGTTGGAGGTTGAGGCACGTGATGGACCCCAGGCCGGGCGGCGCGCCGACGGTCCTGCGCATGGTGCTCGGCAAGCGGCTCCAGGACCTCCGCGAGAAGGCCGGCCTCAGCTTCGAGCAGGCCGGACGCGCCCTTGATGTGACGCACGCCACAATTCGGCGGATGGAAAAGGCCGAAGTCGGGCTGAAGATCCCCTATGTCGAGAAGCTGCTCACCACCTACGGCGTCACCACCCCGGACGAGATCGGCGGCTTCCTCGCGCTGTGCCGTGAGGCCAACCGGCCCGGCTGGTGGCACAACTTCCGCGACGTGCTGCCCGAGTGGTTCAGCGCCTTCGTCAGCCTCGAGGGCGAGGCGTCGGTCATCCGCGCCTACGAACCGCACTACGTCCCCGGACTGCTCCAGGTTTCCAGCTACGCCCAGGCCGTGCTGCGCGCCGGGCTGCCCAACGCCACATCCGAGGAGATCGACCGGCTGGTCACGCTGCGGGTCGAGCGGCAGGCGCTGCTCACCCGCGACGGTGCGCCGCTGCTGTGGGTCGTGATGGACGAGACGGTGCTGCGCCGGCCGATCGGCGGCCCGGACGTGATGCGCGAGCAGCTCGGCGCGCTGATCGACGCCGCCGACCTGCCGAACGTGCGGCTCCAGGTGATCCCGTTCGCGGCCGGGCCGCATCCGGCCATGTACGGGCCGTTCCATATCTTCCGGTTCCAGCTCAAGGAGATCCCGGACATCGCCTACACCGAGAGTCTGGTGGGCGGCGCCTACTTCGACGACCGGGACGACGTGTCCACCTTCCTCGAAGCTCTGGACCGGATGTGCGCGCAGGCAGCGCCGGCACAGAGCACCAAAGCCATCCTCGATGGCATGCGCAAGGAGATCTGAACCATGGATCGCGTCAGCAACGACAGCATCTACAACGGAATGCCCGCCACCGAGCTGGGCAACGACGGCTGGCGAAAGCCGTGGAGCGGCGGCAACGGCGGCTCCTGCGTGGAGGCCAAGCGCCTGGGCGACGGCCGGGTGGCGCTGCGGCAGTCCACCGACCCCGAGGGCCCGGCGCTGATCTACACCAACCACGAGATCACCTCGTTCATCCAGGGCGCCAAGGCCGGCGACGCGGACTTCCTGCTCGGATGACCCGGACGACGCCGATGACCCGCACGACCGGGACGACCCGGATGACCAGCACCCCGCCGGCCCGCCGGCAGCGACACCCCGACCAGGCAGCGACGAAGCGGAGGACCGCGTGACCGACCAGGGCTTTCCCGTCGGGGAGATCGACACCAGCCGTCCGCACCCGGCCCGGATGTACGACTACTACCTCGGCGGCAAGGACAACTACGAGGTGGACCGGGAAGCCGCCGACCGCGTGGTGGACGCCGTCCCGGAGGTCGTGGTCGGGGCCCGGGCGAACCGGGAGTTCCTCCAGCGCGCGGTCCGCCACCTCGTGGAGCAGGGGGCGCGCCAGTTCATCGACATCGGCACCGGCATCCCCACCTCGCCGAACACCCACGAGATCGCCCACTCCATCGCGCCCGACGCCCGGATCGCCTACATCGACAACGACCCGATCGTCGCCACCCACGCCAGCACCCGCCTGCTCGGCACCGGCAACACCGGCTTCTTCCTGGCCGACATGCGCGACCCGCAGACGATCCTGAACCACCCCACGATCAGCGAGCTGATCGACTTCGAGCAGCCGGTCGTGCTGATGCTGGTGTCGGTCCTGCACTTCGTCACCGAGGACGAGGACCCCTACCGCACCGTCGCCACCCTGCGTGACGCGCTGCCCGCGGGCAGCCACCTGATCCTGTCCCACGCCACCGCCGACTTCAACGCCGGCAAGGCCGACGAGGTCACCACCGTCTACCGCAAGGCCACCGCGCTGCTCACCCCGCGCAGCCACGCCGACGTCACCCGGCTCTTCGACGGCTTCGACCTGCTCGACCCCGGCCTGGTCCAGGTCAACCACTGGCGCAACGAGGTGCCCGAGGACACGCCGCCGGTCGGCGTGTACGGCGCCATCGGCCGCAAGCGGTAGGCCCGCAAGGGGCTGGTGCCGCACCAGGACAGGGGCCCTGCCGGGGCGCCCGGACCGTGTCAGGGGAAGGACGCGTCCGAGGCAGCGACCCGACGGGGCCCCACACCTGTTCCCCGCACCTGTGCCCTGGGCTGCCGCGCCCGCCACCGCCCGGCCGCCTGCTCAGCGGCCGGTGTCGACCGAGACGGTCACGTCCTCCAGCGACGCCGCGAAGTCCGCGCCCAGCGCCCGCGACGGGGTCTGGAACCCCGGGGCCAGCTCCGGCAGCCGCTGCACGATCCGCAGCACCGCGTCACTCGTCAGCCGGTACGGGCTCGGCCCGGTCAGCGTCGCGGTCGCCTTGTTCCCCGCCGCGTCGGTGGCCTGCCCCCACACCTCGCTGCGCCCGCCGGCCAGCCGCCGCTCACCCGGCCCGCGCACCAGCTTCCCCACCGCCCCGGACACCGCGCCGCGCAGCGGCCCCAGCCGCACCGCACGGGAGGCGGCCACCACCGCCTGCGGCAGCGCGGTGTACGTGGTGACGTCCGGGATGCCGGTCGAGTGGTAGGCGGTGCTCACATCGCCCCACGGCACCGACACCACCGTCCGCGCACCCGACGGGAAGGCGGCCCGCACCTGCCGTGAGCCCAGCGGCACCGAGCGGATCTCGCCGCCGCTGCGGATACGGCCGCCGTCGGGCGCGCCGGCCACCATGGTCCGGGCGGTGCCCGGGCTCGGCCCGCCGGCGGTCAGGAACGCCAGGTCCAGCTGGGTCGCGTCCGGCAGCCGGGCCGCCAGCAGTGCCGCCACGCAGTCGGTCGGCACCACGTCGAAGCCCGCACCCGGCAGCAGGGTGATCCCCGCGGCCTGCGCCCGGGCGCCGAGCGCGTGCAGCGACTCGAACACGTCGATCTCGCCGGTGATGTCCAGGTACGGCGTCCGCGTCTCCACGCACGCGTGCGCCATCGGCAGCGCGGTGCGCGCGAACGGCCCCGCGCAGTGCGCCACCGCCGTCACGTCCTTCAGCCCGCGGCGGACCGCGGTCGGCTCGGTCAGGTCGAACACCCGGTGCTCCAGGCCGAGTTCCGCGGCGAACGGAAGGAGCTTGGCGGCGTTGCGACCGGCCAGCACGGGGCGCAGGCCCTGCGCGACGGCACGCCGGGCGATCAGGCGACCGGTGTACCCGGTGGCCCCGTACAACAGCCAGGTCATGGAGTGCGATCCTTCCGCGGCGGTGCAGCGAGAGCTGATCGGAACCGTACACGCGCCGTCTGTCGGGCGGCTATCTCGCCGACCGGCAGGTGGACGGCGGGCGGGCGCTGTTCGGATGGCGGGCGGGCGCCGTTCGGACGGCGGGCGGCGTTCGGGATCGCGACGGCGGACGCCGGAGGGGCTGTATAGGGTCGAGAAGTGACCACGAACCCGCTGCTCGAACCGAGCCCGCTGCCGTACGGCCTGCCCCCCTTCGCCGCGCTGACGGACGACCACTACCTGCCGGCCTTCGAGCGGGGCATCGCCGAGCACACCGCCGAGGTCCGGCGCATCGCCACCGACCCCGAGCCCCCCACCTTCGCCAACACCGTGGAGGCGCTGGAGCGTTCGGGCCGGCTGCTGGCGCGGGTGCGGGCGGCGTACGACAACCAGGCGGCCGCCCACGTCACCGACGGCCTGCTCGCCATCGAGGCCCGGGTCAGCGCGATGACCGCCGCCCACGCCGACGAGATCCACCTCGACCCCGCGCTCTACGCCCGGATCGACGCCCTGTACGAGGCGCGCGCGGACCTCGGCCTCGACCCGGAGTCGCTGCGGCTGCTGGAGCGCTACCGCACCGACTTCGTGCGCGCCGGGGCGCGGTTGTCGCCGGCGGACCGGGAGCGGCTGCGCGAGCTGAACGCGCGGATCGCCGCCGCCGCCACCGAGTTCGGCCAGAACGTGCTGGCCGCGGGGAAGGACGGCGCGCTGGTGCTGGACGACCCCGCGCAGCTGTCCGGGCTGTCGGCCGACGCGGTCGCGGCCGCCGCGGCCAACGCCCGCGAGCTGGGCCGCGAGGGCAGCTGGGTGCTGAGCCTGCGCAACTTCACCAACCAGCTCGAACTGGCGCTGCTGGACGACCGCGACGTACGGCGCCGCCTGCTCGCCGCCGCCATGGACCGCGCCCAGGACACCAACGGCCCGCTCGCGGTCACCCTCGCCACGCTGCGCGCCGAGCGCGCCGCGCTGCTCGGCTATCCCAGCCACGCCGCGTACACCGCCGCCGACACCACCGCCGGCAGCACCGAGGCCGTCACCGACCTGCTGGCGCGGCTGGTGCCGCCCGCCGTGGCCAACGCCCGCCGGGAGGCCGAGGCGCTCGCGCAGGCCGCGGGCGGGCCGATCGAGGCGTGGGACTGGGCGTACTGGTCGGAGAAGGTCCGCAAGCAGCGGCACGACATCGACCAGAACGCGCTGCGCCCCTACCTCGAACTGGAGGCGGTGCTGCGCGACGGCGTCTTCCACGCGGCGCACGAGGTGTACGGCATCACCGTCACCGAGCGGCCCGACCTGGTCGGCTACCACCCGGACGTGCGGGTCTTCGAGGTCTTCGACGCCGACGGCAGCGGCCTGGGGCTGTTCCTGATCGACCTGTTCGCCCGGCCCACCAAGCGCGGCGGGGCCTGGATGAACGCGCTGGTCGAGCAGTGCGGGCTGCTCGGTCAGCGGCCGGTGATCGTCAACAACCACAACATCGCCAAGCCCGCGCCCGGCGAGCCCGCGCTGCTGACGTTCAGCCAGGTCGACACGCTCTTCCACGAGTTCGGGCACGCGCTGCACGGCCTCTTCTCCGACGTGCGCTACCCGTACTTCTCCGGCACCGCGGTGCCGCGCGACTTCGTCGAATACCCCTCCCAGGTCAACGAGATGTGGGCGACCTGGCCGGAGGTGCTGGCGCGGTACGCCCGCCACCACGAGACGGGCGAGCCGATGCCCGCGGGCATGGTCGACCGGATGCTGGCGGCCGCCCGGTTCGGCGAGGGCTTCGCGACCGTGGAGTACCTCGCGGCGGCGCTGCTGGACTGGGCGTGGCACTCGCTGCCGGCCGGCCAGGACCCGGGCGACCCGCTGGAGTTCGAGGCGCGGGCGCTGGCCGCGGCCGGGGTGGACCTGCCCGCGGTGCCGCCGCGCTACCGCACCACGTACTTCACGCACATCTTCGGCGGCGGCTACAGCGCGGGGTACTACTCGTACATCTGGAGCGAGGTGCTGGACGCCGACACCGTCGACTGGTTCGAGACGAACGGCGGGATGCGGCGGGCCAACGGCGAGGTGTTCCGGCGGGAGTTGCTGGCGAAGGGCGGCAGCAAGGACCCGATGGCGGCGTTCGCCGCGGTGCGCGGCCGCGCACCCCACGTCGAGCCCCTCCTCGCGCGCCGCGGCCTGAACTGACCCCGGCACGCAGGGGGAGGCCCGGGCCGTGCTTCTACGGTGAACTGACGCACGGGGCCGGTCCTACGCTCCGCGGGGCACTGCGCCGCCGGCGCACGGGCCGCGGACCACTACGTGCCGCCGCACGTGCTCGGCGACCCGGCGCTGACGTTGCCCGCCACGGCGGCGGCCGCGCGGACGAAGGCGGCCAGGGCCGGGGAGGTGGCGTCCTCGGGCCAGGCGAGGACGAGCGTGGTGGGCTCGGCATCGTCCACGGGGACGGCGACCAGGTCGTGGCGGAGCTGGTCGCGGATGGAGGAGGGGAGGACGGCGACCATGCGGCGCAGGGCGATGAGGTGGAGGAGCTGCCCGAGGTCGTGGACCTCGGGACCGTGTGAGCCGCCCTCGGATGCGCCCGGCCAGCGCGGCAGGGGCTCTCCGGCGAGGTCGTCCAGGCTCAACCGGGTACGGTCCGCGAGGCGATGCGAGCGCGGTATCACGAGAAGTTGGGTCTCGGTCAGGAGGTCCTGGGTGTCCAGGCCGGTGAGGTCGGGGTGGGGGCGGTGCAGCAGGGCGGCGTCGGCACGACCCTCCCGCAGGAGGGTCTCACGCTCGCCGAAGCTGCATACCAGCTCGACCGGCAGCGCCCCCGGCTCAGCCTGGTAGGCGTCGAGGATCGCGGGCAGCAGGCCGCCGTCGCCGCCCGGCTTGATGGCCAGGACCAGACGCGGGTCGGCGCGGCCGGCCCGCCGGGTGCGGCGCGCCGCGGCCGACGCGGCGTTGAGCACCGTACGGCTCTCGCGGAGCAGGACGGCCCCCGCCTCGGTCAGTGCGACCCGGCGACCGACCCGTTCCAACAGGGCTACGCCCAGCCGCCGTTCGAGCTGGTGAATGGCGCGGGAGAGCGGCGGCTGGGTCATCCCCAGCCGGGCGGCCGCCCGACCGAAGTGCAGCTCTTCGGCGACAGCGGTGAAGTAGACGAGTTCGCGGACCTCCAGTCTTTCCATACCCGCACGGTATCGCTGCGTGCCTGGTCGGTGTTGGAACTCCCGGCCGCCCCCGTGATGGGCTGGATACATGACAGAAACCACGACCGCCCTGGTCACCGGTGCCAACAAGGGCATCGGGCGCGAGGTCGCAGCCCGGCTCGCCTCGCTCGGCACGAACGTCCTGCTGGCCTCGCGCGACCCGAACCGCGGTGCGGCGGCCGCAGCCGCCCTGGGCCCGCGGGTGCACCCGGTCACCCTGGACGTCACCGACCGCGCCGGCGTCCTGTCCGCCGCCCGCTGGATCGAGGAGCGCTTCGGCCGGCTGGACATCCTGGTCAACAACGCCGGCATCTCCGGCGACTCCGCCGCCCAGCGCCCCGGCAGTGCCGAACTGTCCGCTGTACGCGAGGTGTTCGAGACCAACGTGTTCGGTGTGATCAGCGTGACCACCGCGATGCTGCCGCTGCTCGCCCGTTCCCCCGCCGCCCGGATCGTCAATGTCAGCAGCGGACTGGGCTCCCTCGCCCGGATGAGCGATCCCGAGGACTACTTCACCACCCGGCCCCCGTTGGCCGCGTACGTCCCGTCCAAGACCGCACTCAACTCGCTGACCGTGCAGTACGCCAAGGAACTGCGCAGCCGCAACATCCTGGTCAACGCCGCCGACCCGGGGCCGTGCGCGACCGACTTCACCACCGCCTTCCCCGGCCTCACCCGCACCGCGGCCGACGGCGCGGCCGTGGTCGTCCGGCTCGCCACGCTGCCCGATGACGGGCCGACCGGCGGCTTCTTCGACGAGAACGGCCCGGTTCCCTGGTGAGCTGCCTGTCAGGGAACCGGGGGAGCGGGCGGCGGGGGTCGGCCCGGACGGACCGGGCCAGCCGGAGACCGCGCCGGCGGGGGCCACCGGCGGCGCGGCCCACCCTCATGCGCAGAGGGCGTTGAGCGCGGCGCCGCCCGTGTCGTTCTGGCCGTTCGTCGGGCCCATCATGTGGAACTCGTTCGCGGCGAGCACCACCTGCTTGGAGCCGTCGTCACTGGCCAGCCAGACGCTGTGGTACCCGAGCACGTCGCCGTCGTGGTCCCAGGCCCACTGCCCGCAGGGCAGCTGCTGGTGGTAGATGCCCAACCCGTACCCGGTGGTGCCGGTGCTGTCCGTCGGGACGGTCGTCTTGAGCTCGGCCTCCTGCGCGGGCGGCAGGAGGGTTCCGGTGAGCAGCGCCCGGTCGAACGTGGCCAGGTCGTCGAGGGTCGACACGATCGCCCCGGCCGCACCGGAAATCTGTACGTTCGAGGTCGTGACGTCCCTGAGGGCGAGTCCGGCGAACCACTCGTACCCGTGCAGGTAGGTGCCGTGCAGGGTCGGGTCGGTGGTCGGGAAGGTGGTGTGGGTCAGGCCGAGCGGTTCGATGATGCGGTGCTGGATCTCGGTGGCCGGGTCGTTGCCGGTGACGGCCTCGATCACCATGCCCGCCAGCACGTAGTTGGTGTTGGAGTAGCCCCACTTCTGGCCCGGAGCCGAGGTCGGCTTGTGCAGCGCGAGGGCGGCGTCCACCAGGGTCTGCGGCGGGTAGGGCCGGCTGGGATCGGCGTTCGTGTAGTCGGCGAGCTGGAGTCCCAGGTCGTCGATGTAGTCGGGCAGGCCGGAGGTCTGGTTGAGCAGCTCGCGGAGGGTGATCGTCGATCCGTCGTAGCCGTTGGCGTCGACGGCTCCGGGCAGCCACTTGGCGACGGTGTCGCCGAGGGAGAGCCGGTGCTCGCCCTCGAGTTGGAGCAGGACGGTGGCGGTGAATGCCTTGGTGTTGCTGCCGATCCGGAACTGGGCCGTGGGGTCGGCGGGTGCCCCCGTGGTGCGGTCGCCCACTCCCGCGTGCACGTACTGGGTGCTGTCGCCCTGGCGGACCAGGCCGATCACGCCGGGGTATCCGTCGGTGACGCCCTGCTGGGCCCCGGCCTGGAGGAGGTCGTACGCGGTCGGCGCATCAGCGTTCGCCGAGCCGACGCCGGCCAGGGTGGCGAGCGCCAGGGTCGCGCCGACGGCGGTCAGACGTAAGAGTTTCATCGGGTTCCTTCATCCGTGTCCGGCCGTGGCAGCGCGACGCGTTGCCACGGCCCCGGGACGTGGCCGACCGGTCGGCCGGCACCGCGATCCTGGTGTCCCGGCAGCCCGCCGTACCAGGCCACGGCACCGGCCAGATATGACCGGTCATGACGGCATCCGCCTCCCCGCCCCTGGCCAGCGCTCACCCGTCCGCCGGTGCGGCAATTCGGAGTTGCCCGGCGTCCGCCTGGTCCGCGAAGGCGTCGGCAGGTACGTCTGTCAGCATCTGACGGGTGGGCGGCAGATCATGGTGTGCGTACCGGCGAAGCCCAGTCACGTCGGATCAGGTCCATTCGGCCCGGAACGGTCGGCCCTGGATCGCGTGGCGCTCTTCACGGTCGGGGCGGGACTGGGCCCTGCTGGACGAGCACATCGGGACGAGCCGTTCAGCGGTGGCGGGCTACGGTGCGTCGGGGGTCAGGACTCGGTGACCTTGTCCTTCTGCGCCGGGGTCGGCAGGGGCCAGGGGCTCCAGCCGGTGTCGGGGGTGACCGCGACCTCGCGCCACCACGGGTAGGCGGCGGGCGGGTCGGCCGGCTCGAAGGGCTGGCCGACCAGCGGGGTCACCGCCCGTACCCCGGAGTGGTGCGCCGCTTCGAGGGTGCCCTCGCCGGGCTCGGACCAGGGGTGCAGGGCGAGGTTGAAGGTGCCCCAGTGGATCGGCAGCAGCACGCCGCCCGCGGCGTCGCCGCACAGGTCGAGGTGGCTGCGCACGCCCTCCGCCGGAGTCATGTGGATGTCCGGCCAGTACTCGCTGTAGGCGCCGATCTGGATCATCGTGGCGTCGAACGGGCCGTGCAGTCGGCCGATGTCGGCGAAGCCGGGGAAGTAGCCGGTGTCGCCGCTGTGGTAGATGCGGTGGACGCCGTCGGTGGCGACCCACGACGCCCACAGGGTCTGCTGCCGGCCGCGCAGGCCGCGCCCGCAGAAGTGCCGCGCGGGCGTGGCGGTCAGGGTCACCCCGGCCACCTCGGTCGACTCGTGCCAGTCCAGCTCGCGCAGCCGGTCCGCGGGCACCCCCCAGTGCTCCAGGTGCGCCCCGACGCCCAGCGGCACCACGAACACCGCGCCGCCGCGTACGAGTGCGACGATCGTCGGCATGTCCAGGTGGTCGTAGTGGTCGTGGGAGATCACCACGGCGTCGATGCCGGTCAGGTGCTCCAGCGGGACCGGCGCCGGGTGCAGCCGCTTCGGCCCGGCGAACGCGAACGGAGAGCACCGCTCGCCCCACACCGGGTCGAACAGCACCCGGCGCCCGCCGATCTCCGCGAGCACCGAGGAGTGGCCCATCCACGTCAGCCGCAGCCCCGACGCCGGCCGCTTCGCCAGGTCGGCGAGCGTCGTCGGGTACAGCGGCACCGGCCGGGCCGGCTTCCGCGCCTGCCGCGCGTCCTTCCGCAGGGTCTCGGGCAGCGCCTTGACCATGCTCCCGCTGGGCGTCGAACTGGCCGGCACCGGATTGACGAAGGCCCCGTCGGCGTAGTTCGGTGAGGCGAGCATGCGTTCCAGCCGCGCACCCACGGGGTCGGCCCCGAACGGTGCGGGCCGCAGCTTCACGAGTCGGGACGGCTGTCGGCGGACACCGCTCACGGCTCCTCCTGGCGATCGTCGAACGGCGGAGTAACCGCCTCCCCTATTATGCGTGGCCTTACCCCGAACCTTTCCCCCGAACCCGACCCGCTGTCGATCACCCGAAGGCGACGACCAGTTGGTCCCGCACCGGGACGTACCCCAGCCGCCGGTAGACGTGGTTGCTCACCGGGTTGGCCAGGTCGGTGAAGAGCAGCACGTCCTCCGCCCCGGCGTCCAGCGCCGCCTGCGACACCGCGGCCGTCACCGCGCCCGCGTAGCCGCGGCCGCGCAGCGCGGGCGGGGTGTAGACGGCCACCACCCGGATCGCGCCGTCCTCGGGCGAGGTGCTGCCCGCCATGGCCGCCGGCTCGCCGTCCACCTCCCACAGGGTGCGGCCGCCGCGGCGCAGGGCGTCCGGCACGCCGCGCGCCATGTCGTCCGCGGGTGCGCCGATGTCGCGGGCGAACTCCGTGTGCCAGCGCAGCAGCAGGTCGAGGTCCGCGGGCCCGGCGATCCGGGCCCGGCCGGGCGGCGCCGGGTCGCGCGGGGTCAGCGCGGCCAGCCGGTGCAGCCGCTCCTCACGCACCACCCGGGGTACGTCGCCGGTCCGCTCCTGCCAGGCCGCGCCGAACGCCCGCACCGTCTCCGCCTCGCCCCGCGCGCCCTCCAGCGGGCCGTCCCAGGCGGCGGCCAGCTCCCGCGCGGACTGCTCGGGGCCGCGCGCGAGCAGCGGCGGGTGCGGCGGGGTCTGGAGGAAGGCGGCCTCCACCGGGCCCTGTTCGCCTTCCCGCCACCAGCCGAACAGCGGCGGCCGCGGCCCGTAGGCGTCGGTGCCGCGGCGGGCCAGGGTGCCGCAGACCGTGCGCAGGACGGTGTGCTCCGCGGGCCGCCGCTCCAGGAAGCCGCCCGCCGCGGCGGTGAAGTGCGGCAGCGACGGTGTGATCGTCCATCCCATCGCCCCATCGTGTCCCGGCCGGCCGGGTCCGCGCACCGGGATTTCGCCGGGCCGCGGAGCCGCGGACGCCAGGCCCTACGGCGGGCCCTACGCCAGGCACCATGTCAGGCACCATGTCAGTCCCTACGCCGGGGGCGGGGGCTGCACGGCGTCGGCGAGGCGGGCGAGGGTGGCGGTCATCGCGGGGGCCCAGACGCGGCCGTCCTCCATGCCGGCGCGCTCGTCGGCGGGCACGCGGGAGCAGTCGTAGGACTCGGTGACGAGGGTGGCGCCGGGGCCCGCGGGGGCGAGGGTGTAGGTCCAGCGGTGGCCCCAGCGGCTGTCCGGGACCTCCTGGTGCGGGTGACCGCGGCCGGGGGCGGGCTCCCAGGCGATACGGCGGTCCTGTTCGTACTCCACCACGTGGTTGTCCATTTCGTAGTGGCCGTGCTGCGCGAAGTACATGCGCATCGTGAAGACGTCGCCGACGCGGGAGACGGGGGTCTCGGTGACGGCGCCGCGCAGCATGCCGGAGCCGTCGAGGTCGGTGTGGCGGGTGGGGTCGGTCAGGACGCGGAAGACGGCGGCCGGCGAAGCGGGGACCACCAGGGAGACTTCCACGGGTTCGTAGCGGGACGCGTTGTCGGTCATGGGTGTGCACCTCCTGTCGCCGAGCGTAGGCGCGGCCACTGACAACGGCCGCGCCCACGCCGGGGGCTGAGGGCGGGTCAGGACGTGGCGCGGCCCAGATAGGTGAGCGGGCCCGGGTCCGGCACCGCGATCTCGTGGAAGCCGAGCCGGTCGTAGAAGGCGCGGGCGGCGGTGTTGGCGGTGAGCATGCCCAGGTGCACCGCCGGGACGCCCTGCGCGGCGAGCGCGGCCAGGAAGGCGGTCATCAGCTGCCGCCCGTACCCCGAGCGCTGCACCTGCGGCAGCAGGTCGATGTGCAGGTGGGCCGGGTAGGCGGCGAGCGCGGGGACCACCATCCGCTCGGGCGTGTGCAGCAGCGCGGCCATCGCCTCGGCGGGCGTGCCGGGTCCGGCCCCCGCAGCAGCCCCGTCCGAAGCCCCGTCCGAGGCCCCGCCCGCGGCCCCCTCCACCGGTGCGGGCCAGCGCGCCGCGACGCCCGGCAGCCACTCCGCCCGGAACCGCTCCACGAACCGCGCCGTGTCCCCGGTGCCGAGGACGTACCCGACCGCCCGCCCGTCGCCGTCGTCCACGACGAACGTCAGCGCGGGTTCGAGCACCGCGTACGGCGCCGCGAAGATCGCGCCGAGCAGGTCGCGGTCGGCCTCGGCGTACGACGCGGTGGCGTCCTGCCCGGCGTCGGCGGTGCGCAGGCACACGTCGTACAGCGCGGGCAGGTCCGCGGGGCGGTAGGGGCGGACGAAGGGGGCGGTCACGGTTGCTCCGGGGTGTCGGCGGCGCCGGCCGGGTCGCCGGCGCGCAGCGGGGTGAAGGTGAAGGAGAACGCGGACGGTACGGCGTCCAGCCGGAAGTCCGGCAGCACCTCCGGTCCGCAGGCGTGGCTGCCCACGCCCTGGAGCCCGTGGTCCAGGTGCAGCCACAGCACGTCGCCGCGCACCAGCTCGTAGGTGTGCTCGGCCGCCGCGAGCTGCTCGGTGGACCAGGGCCGGGCGGTGAACCAGAACGGCGGCGCACCGGCCACTCGCAGGCCCGAGCCGTCGGCGGCGCGCAGCTCGGCCCACCGCACGTCGGCGCGGGCGCCGTTCTCCTGCGGGCGCACGTAAGGCGTCTGGAGCGCGGCCACGGTCGAACGGTACCGGCCCAGCCGTGACGCGTCGCGGGTGTCGGGGTACGCCTCGCCGGGCCCGCCGCCGTACCACTCGACGGCGTCCAGTGCCGGGCTCAGGCCGAGCCGGACGCCGAGCCGGGGCAGCGGCAGCGTCCAGGGGCCCTCCGGGACGACCTCGACGTCCAGGGCGAGCGCTCCGCCGGCCGCGCGCCAGCGGTACACCGTGCGCAGCCCGAGGTCGGAGGCGGCCGGGGCGACGCGGGTGCTGACGGTCAACTCCGCCTCGCCCAGCGCCACTTCGTCGACGCGGTGCTGCATCCGGTCGAACCCGGCCGCGCGCCACATGTGTTCCAGCCGCCCGTCCGGGTGCCACTGCGTGCCCCGGTCGTTGTCGATCGGCGCGCGCCACACGTCCAGCCGCGGTCCGGCCGCCAGCGCGGCGCCGTCCAGCCGGCGCAGGGTGCCGGCGGTGTCGAACAGGCCCGGGCCGAGCCGGATCAGGCCGTCGTCGGTCCGGTGCGGGCGGTGCGGGCGGTGCGGTGCGGCGGCGGCCGCCGGGGCCTGCGGGGCCGGGGCGGGCGGGCTCGGCACCGCGAACTGCTGCCAGGCCACCTCGTGGCCGGCCGGCGCCCACGCGGTGTCCTCGGCGAGCACCGCGCGCACCGTCCAGCACGCCTCGGCGCCGAAGGGGTTGCCCGGATTCACCAGGTCCGCCGGCTTCACCGGGGCCGGCGCGTCCGGCAGCGCCACCTCCGCGCTCTGCCCGGGCGCCAGCGCGGGCACCGCGAGCGGCCCCTCGCCGGCGCACTCGCCCGCCACCTGGTACACCCACCGGAACGCCAGCCCCGAAAGGTCCGCGACGTCATGGCGGTTGGTGACCCGCACCACGCCCCGCGCCAGGTCCGCGGTGAAGGCGACCGGCTGCACCACCTTCTTGTACTCCAGCAGGCCGGGGGAGGGCGTCCGGTCCGGGAAGACCAGCCCGTCGCAGACGAAGTTGCCGTCGTGCAGCTCCTCGCCGAAGTCCCCGCCGTACGCGAAGTACTCCGTGCCGTCCGGGGTGCGCGCTCGCAGCCCCTGGTCGATCCACTCCCAGACGAAGCCGCCCTGGCAGCGCTCGTACGTCTCGAAGATCTGCTGGTACTCGGTCAGGCCCCCCGGGCCGTTGCCCATCGCGTGGGCGTACTCGCACAGGACGAACGGCATCGCCCGGCGGCGCCGGTCCAAGGCGGGGTCGGGCAGCGGCGGTTCGGCGCGGCGGCCGATCAGTTCGGTCTCGGCGTGGTCGGCGTACATCCGCGAGTAGACGTCCACGTCCGGGCAGGACCAGTCGCCCTCGTAGTGGATCGGGCGGGCCGGGTCGCGCTCCCTGATCCAGCCGGCCATCGCGGAAAGGCCACGGCCGGTGCCGCACTCGTTGCCCAGCGACCACATCACCACCGACGGGTGGTTCTTGTCGCGCTCGACCATCCGGGCCGCCCGGTCCAGCAGCGCGGGGGTCCACCGGTCGTCGTCGACCGGGTTGCCGCGCCAGCCGACCTCCTCGAAGCCGTGCGTCTCCAGGTCGCACTCGTCGACCACCCACACGCCCAGTTCGTCGCACAGGTCGAGGAAGGCCGGGTGCGGCGGGTAGTGGCTGGTGCGCACCGCGTTGATGTTGTGCCGCTTCATCAGCACCAGGTCGCGGCGCATCGTCTCCAGGTCGACCACGCGGCCGTGGTCCGGGTCGAACTCGTGGCGGTTGACACCGCGGAACAGCACCCGCCGGCCGTTGACCTCCAGCACGCCGTCCTCGACGCGGACGGTGCGGAAGCCGATCCGCAGCGGGATGCGCTCGCCCTCGGTGGCCAGTTCCGCGTCGTACAGCCGCGGCCGCTCCGCCGACCAGGGCTCGACCGGCACCACCGCGGTCTGCCCGGTCGCGATGTCCAGGCCCAGTTCGGGCACGGTCACGGTGCCCTGCGGCGCGCAGTCCACCCGCAGCGAGCCGTTGCCGGTCAGGTGGTCGTACTCGCAGTGCACGAAGTAGTCCGCGACGGCGCCCTCGGGGCGCTCGATCAGTGTGACGTCGCGGAAGATGCCCGGCAGCCACCACATGTCCTGGTCCTCCAGGTAGCTGCCGGCCGACCACTGGTGCACCCGCACCGCCAGCACGTTGCCGCGCGGCCGCAGCACCTCGCCGACCTCGAACTCCACCGGCAGCCGGCTGCCCTTGAAGGTGCCCAGCTCCTGGCCGTTGAGCCAGACCCGGGCGCAGGAGTCCACCCCGTCGAAGCGCAGCACCGCCGCGCCGCCCGGCCAGTCGCCGGGCAGGTCGAAGGCGCGCAGGTGGTCGCCGGTGGGGTTGTCCGTCGGCACCCGCGGCGGGTCCACCGGGAAGGGGTAGCGGATGTTGGTGTACGCCGGCCGCCCGTACGCCCCGTCCTCGCCCTGGAGCGGCCAGTGCGAGGGCACCGGCAGCACGTCCCACCCGGAGGCGTCGAAGCCCGGCCGGGCGAAGGACTCGTCCGCGCCGTCGGCCGTGGGCAGCAGCCGGAACCGCCACGCGCCGCCCAGGTTCACCCGG
The DNA here is from genome assembly GCF_037034245.1 of Streptomyces sp. CA2R106. NCBI lineage: Bacteria > Bacillati > Actinomycetota > Actinomycetes > Kitasatosporales > Streptomycetaceae > Streptomyces > Streptomyces sp. CA2R106. The sequence continues at coordinate 3,333 of NZ_JBAGKC010000046.1, read as the reverse complement.
CGGGCGTCCGACACCCCCGTCCACGCGCGCGGCGGCAGCGCCCCCGTCCCCGGCCCCGGGTCCTCGTAGTACGGAAGCGGCCCGGACGGCGCCTGGTGCATGCTGCTGCTCCTCATGATCCCCTCGAACGGACGTACCGACCTGCGACGTCGATTCTTCGTCAGGGCCGGCCGGCCGCGCCACCGGGGGTGGTCACCAGGGCTGCTGGGTGGCGAAGAAGCGGCGCCAGAAGTCGAGCCGGGCGGGGTCGGCGATGGGCACGGGGGCGAAGTGGGCGCCCAGTTCCATCACGGCCGGGGCGTGCGGGCTGTAGGCGGGCCAGTGCGGCAGGCCCGGGCCGTTGGGGTCGCCGGTGGCGGCGAAGTTCGCCCAGTAGGCGGAGACGACGGCGGCGACGCGGTGGTCCTCGTCCGTCCAGGGGGCGCTGCCGGGGTCGAGGTTGTCGAAGACGAACTCGATCTCCGAGCTGTGCGAGGCGCGGCGCGGCTGCTGGCCCAGGGCGGGGGAGGGGTGGGTCCAGAAGTAGGTGTAGACCGGCCGGGTGGCCCGGGCGGTCCACTGGGTGCCCCACAGGTAGGTGGATATGCGGGAGTTGTCGTGGACGGCGGCGTTGCTCGCTCTGGCCGCCTCGTCGTCGGTGCCGGCCGGGTACAGCCGCAGGAACTCCTCGGCCATCGGCCCGAACTTCCGCCGGGCCGCGGTCGTGAAGGACTCCAGCGTCACGTGCACCGGCGGCGCGCCGGGTACGGCCACCGGGCGGGCCCGGTGCTCGGCGAACACCGACTCCGGGACCGCGCCGCTCTCGTGGAGGTTGTTGCCGGTGAGGTAGGCGACGTCGTTCTGGAGGCCGGCGGCGTACGTCTCGTCGTAGCCGTGCGGCAGCACCCAGCCGTCGACGACCGGGCGGAACATCGGCGGTTTGCCGGCGCCGCCGCTGTCCACCTGCTCGTCGAAGGCGGGGCGGCCGTCGACGAGTTTCGGCCAGGGCAGGGCCCGCAGGTCGGCGAGCGAGCGGGCGCCGTGCTCGCGGGCGTAGGTCTCCCCGGACTTCTCGGCGTCGGCGAGCGTCCGGTAGGAGGTGGCCAGGTAGCGCAGTTCGGGGTCGCGGGCGTAGCGGGTGTGGCTCTGCGCGATGGCGCGGTGGAACAGCCCCTTGGCCAGCGGCGACATCGCCAGGAAGTTGACGGTCCCGGCGCCGGCCGACTGCCCGGCCACGGTGACCCGGCCCGGATCGCCGCCGAAGGCCGCGATGTTGTCGCGCACCCAGCGCAGCAGCGCGATGCTGTCCAGCAGCCCGTAGTTGCCCGACCCGCCGTGCTCGGACTCCGCGCTCAGCTCGGGCGTGGCGAGGAAACCGAAGGCGCCCAGCCGGTAGTTGAAGGTCACCACGACCAGGCCGTGGCGGGCCAGGCCCTCCCCGTCGTAGCGCGGGTGCGCGCCGGTGCCGGCCCGGAACCCGCCGCCGTAGACCCAGACCAGCACCGGCAGCGGCCCGCGCCGCGCCGCGTCGGAGGGCGTCCACACGTTGAGGTAGAGGCAGTCCTCGCTCATCGGCAGGTCGATGCCGGCCCGGGACGCGTCGCGCGGCGACTGCGGGCACATCGGCGCGAACGCACCGGCCTTGAGCACCTCCGGGTTGCGGGCCGGCGGCTCCGGCGGCCGCCAGCGCAGCGGCCCGACCGGTGGGGCGGCGTACGGGATGCCCCGGTAGACGGTGATCGAGCGGTCCCGGCCGGAGATGCCCTCGACCGGGCCGGACTCGGTCTCGACTGGTGCGCTCATGGGTCGCTTCTCTGCCTCTCCTGGGAAAGGGACGTGGGGGAGTCCGGCTGCGGAGAGCGGCGGACCGGGCCGCGCGGGTCTGCCCGCACCGCGCGGCCGCCTCGAACTGCCTTGGCCGCGACGCTACTTGAGCACGAGCGCATGCCGCGCGGTGGCCACGTGGTGGCGCATCGCGGCGGTGGCCGCCGCCGGGTTGCGGGTGACGATGGCGAGCAGGATCGCCTGGTGCTCCTCGTACGACCCGGCCCTGGGGTGGTGCACGGACAGGTTGCGGTACTGCCGCATCACCAGCGGGTAGAGCAGCGTGTCGTAGGCCCGGGCCAGCGTCTGCTGGTGCGCGGCGACCTTGACCTGCTGGTGGAAGCGCCGGTTGCCCTGGGAGTACGTCGCCTGGTCGTCGCGTGCGTGCGCGTCGGCCATCTCCTCCAGCGTGGCGCGCAGCCCGGCGATCTCCTCGTCGTCGGCCCGCTCGGCCGCGAAGCCGGCGAGCGCGGACTCCAGCATCTCGCGGGCCTCCAGGATGTCGCGGGCCTCGGCGGGGGTGAAGTTGCGGGTGCGCACCCCGCGGTTGACCTCGCTGGTGACGTACCCCTCCTGCGTCAGGCGGGCCAGGACGGCGCGCATGGTGCTGCGCGAGACGTTGAACATCCGGGTCAGGTCGGCCTCGGTCAGCCGGGTGTCGGGTTCCATGCTGCCCGACAGCAGCAGGGTGCGAAGTTCCTCGTAAGCCTGGCTGGACCGGGTGGCGGACGTCCTGCTGTCGTCCGCGGCACCGCCGTTGCTGCTCTGTTCCACCGTGATCGCCTAGGGGTGTGAGAAGGAAGTCCACGCGCGAGGCCGCGCGGAGGCCAGGTTAGAGGCGAAGCGCGCCGTCGGCGAGAAGGTCCGGCCGGGCCCGGGGGGATTGTCCAACAACACGAAGGTAAGTGCAACACGGCTGGTGCGGGGCGCGGCGGTCGGCCGGCAGATCCCCCGCGGATCGCCTGCGGATCGCCTGCGAATCGGGGCCCGATCGTCCGGTGGTCGTACGATCATGCTGTGGTGGTTGTCCGACAAGGTACGCGCGGGGGAGTGCCGTCGCCCGGCGCGCCCTACGGCAGGTACCGGTTGGTGAAGTTGTCGGAGGAGACGATCGCCTGCCCCGAGGCCAGCGCGTTCAGCGAGTTGATGAACGTCAGCGTGGTGATCCAGACCGACAGCTTCATCGCGTCGCTCGCCGGCCAGGAGACCTGGGGCAGGCTGGCCTTGACGACCGAGGCCGGTACGCCGGGCAGTGCCTTGCTCGCCACGTTCTGCACGGTGGCGGAGTCGATGTTGTCGTGCATGTAGGCGGTGGCCTGTTGGACGGCGGTGGCGAACTTCTTGGCGATGTCGGCGTGCTGGCTGAGGTAGCTGTTGCGTGCGACGACGATCTGCCCGTAGCCGGCTTCCTTCTCCGACCAGGCGGTGACCTTGGTGGAGTCGGCGACGACGACGCCGTCACCGGTGGCCTGGATGGCCAGCGGGGTGGGCTGGGAGGTGGCGAACCAGTCGATCTGGTTGCTCTTCAGG
>NZ_JBAGKC010000045.1:0-35158 GCF_037034245.1 Streptomyces sp. CA2R106 | reverse complement strand
TCTGCTCGGCGCTTCCCGCGGAAGAAGGGTGCGCCCCGGAGGGGCGCGGGGAACGGCGCGCGTAACAGGCCACCGACCTGCGGCCGGGAGGCGGTCCGCGGCCCCGGCGGCGAGTAGCCGAAGGGGCGCGGGGAACTGCGCGACAAGCCACCGCGAACCGCAAGGTCCCGTAGCCCCGCGGACGGGGCAACCCGGGGGAACCCACCCACCGGCAGGCGGGCGCGGCACCCACCGAACACACCGCCCCGGAGGGGGGCCTGCCCACCGGGAGGGGGTCGCGGGGCGGACGGGGAGGGGGAGCCCGGGGGGATGGGGTTACCGCAGAGGCATCGACATTCCGGCGACGGTGAGGAGGACGTGGTCGGACTCGGCGGCGACGGCGGCGTTGAGGCGGCCGAGGGCGTCGCGGAAGCGGCGCCCGGAGGCGGTGGGGGGGACGACGCCGGAGCCGACTTCGTTGGAGACGGCGACGACGGTGCGGCGGGTGGCGCGCCAGGCGGCGCGCAACGCGTCGATACGGGCCCCGACGGAGTCGCCCGCCTGCTCACGCCAGTTCTGGTCGTCCCAGGCGCCGGCCTCGTCCATGACGTGGGTGAGCCACAGGGAGAGGCAGTCGATGAGCAGGGGCGGCCCGGAGCCGTCCGCGAGCAGCGGCAGCAGGTCGCAGGTCTCGGCGGTGCGCCAGGCGGCGGGCCGCCGCTCGCGGTGGGCGGCGACGCGTTCGGCCCACTCGGCGTCGCCGTCGCGGGTGCCGCCGGTGGCGACGTAGAGGACGTCGGGGAAGGCGGCGAGGCGGCGTTCGGCCTCGGCGGACTTGCCGGAGCGGGCACCGCCGAGGACGAGGGTGCGCCGGGGCAGGTCGGGTACGTGGCGGTAGTCCCCGACGGTGAGGGTGGTGCCGTCGGGCACCGCGCGGGCGCCGAGCGCGGCGAGGCGGCGGTCCAGTTCGGGCCCGGGCGGCGCCTCGTGCCCGAGGTGCACCGCGACGACGTCCGTCGTCCCGGCCACCGCGCCGGCCGCACGCAGCCGCGCGAGGGCGTCGGGCCGCCCGACGACGTCGAGCAGCACCAGGTCGTACGGCGCGGCGGCCGCGCCCTCCACCCCGTGGTTGCCGTTGTCCGCCAGGCCCGCGGGGGCGCACCCGGGCGGCAGGTAGAGCGCGCGCAGCCCATCCGGCGACTCGACCTCGTACCCGGTACCGAGGGCGTCGGTCGCCACAGCCCGCACCCGGTGCCCGGTGAGCACCGGCAGCTCCCGCCCGTCGGGCACCCGGGCGGGCGCGGGCAGGCCCGGGGGGATCTCGACCGGCGGACCGTCGTGCGGGTGGGACAGCAGGACGAGGCGCAGCCCGCCCAGGGTCCGTCCGGCGCGGGCCGCGGCGAGCGCGACGCCGGGCAGGAGGTCGAGCAGCACCGCCCCGTCGACGAGCACCGACGTGGCGCCGCGTGCCCTGTCCCCCGTCGCGAGGGCGCAGACGGCGCAGGGGCAGTCGGGCACCGGCAGGCCGTCGGGTCCGCCGGTGCCGAGCAGAGTCAGTTCCACGGCACGATCGTCTCGTGCCTGCCGGGCCCGGGCGCGCCGGGGCCGTCCAAGCGGCTGCCGGGGGCCGCGCCGGACATGGCGCCGGGGGCTGCGCCGGGAGCCGGGACCCCTGCCGACTTGGGGGCGCCCTCTCGACGGCTCCGGGACGCGCTGGAAGGATCATCGGTGCCCCGGCGAATCGTGCCTATACGCTTCCTGGGCACTGTTCTCCCATTCCCGGACCGAGGAGCAGCACATGGCGTGGACGTGGCGGTTCGAGGCGGCTGACGGCTCCGAGGTGGAGCCCTCGGTGGAGCCGGAGGAGTTCACCACCCAGGGCGACGCCGAGTCGTGGGTCGGCGAGGTCTGGAAGGAGCTCGCCGCCGGCGGCACCGAGCAGGTCACCCTCTTCGAGGACGGCACGCGCGTCTACGGCCCCATGAGCCTGGCGGCCGCCGACGCCGAGCCCGACCCGGCGCCCGCGCCCGACCCGGAGGAGTCCTGACGTCCTGACGTCCCGGCGTCGTGAGGGGCACGGGCGCGGAGGGCCGGCGCGGACAGCAGGTCAGCTCAGCGATCCGAGGGTGACCTGGACGCTCTTGGTGGCGGTGTCCCGCACATAGGTGACCGTGGCCTTGTCGCCGGGCTTGAGTCCGGCCAGCACCTCGGTGAGCGACTGCACCGTGGTGATCGACGTCGACCCGACCTTGGTGATGACGTCGCCGGCCTTGAGCCCGGCCTTGGCCGCGGCGCCGCCGTTCGTCACGCTGACGATCGCGACGCCGGCCGGCTGGGAGTCCAGGCCGACGACCCCGCGGACGGTCACGCCGAGCGCGGCCCGCCCGGAGTCGGTGACCTTCCCGTTCTTGATGATCTGGTCGGCGATCCGCTTGACCGTCGAGGAGGGGATGGCGAACCCGATGCCGGGCGCCGCGCCGCTGCCCAGCTGCGGGTCGGTGGCGGCGAGGGTCGGGATGCCGACCACCTGGTTGTCGAGGTTGACCAGCGCGCCGCCGCTGTTGCCGGGGTTGATCGCCGCGGAGGTCTGCACCATGTCGGGGATGGTGGCGCCGGTGCCGCCGCCGGAGCTGCCGGAGCCGCCCTCGCTGACGGTGCGGCCGGTCGCGGAGACGATGCCCTGGGTGACGCTGCTGGACAGCCCCAGCGGGTTGCCCATGGCGAGCACGATCTCCCCGACCGCCGCGGTGCCGCCGGGCGCGAAGGTGGCCGGCTTGAGGCCGCTGGGCACCGAGGAGAGCCGGATGACGGCGAGGTCGCTCGCGGGGTAGGACGACACGAGCTTGGCGGCAAGCGGGCTGCCGCCGGTGGCGAGGGACACCTCGAAGGAGGTGGCGTTCCCGATGACGTGCGCGTTGGTGACGATGTCGCCCTTGCTGTCGTAGACGACGCCGGAGCCGAGGTCCTGCTTGGTGGTGATCTGCACGACCGAGGGCAGCACGTTCTTTACGGTGCTCTGATAAGCGCTCTGGAGGCTGTCGGACGACCCGGCCCTGTCCACCGCGGCCTTGGCGGCGGGTGCCTGGGCGCCGGAGTCGGACGCGGTACCGGACGGGCCGCACCCGGCGGCGAGCAGCACGGCGGCGCAGGCCGCGGCGGTACCGGTGGCGGGCAGCAGGAGGCGGCGGCGGGGGCGGTCGTTGCGCGATCGACTCATGTCGGAATTGTCGCTTTCACCGCAACCGCGCGGCGCGGCCTGGACCGCCAATCGGGTCGTACGACCGGTGACGCCCGCCGGGTCAGGTCCCGTGCCGGGTCAGGTCCCGCGCCCGGTCAGGCCCCGCGCCCGGTCAGCCGCGGACGCCGCACAGGTGCAGCAGCGCCGCCACCGAGCGGTACGGGTCGGTGCGGCCGGCCCGCTCCTCCGCCGCGATCAGCAGTTCCATCTCCTGCGGGTCGGCCGGGCCCGCCGCCTGGTCGGGCACGGTGTCGGTGAAGACCCGCACCCCGTACCACGCGCGCAGCGGCACCCCGATGCCCTCCAGCACCGCGGTCAGCGCCGCGCGGCGGTCGGCGCGGGTGCTCAGGCCCAGCCGGTTGGTGTAAGCGTCGGAGCCGAAGGCGCCCAGCGCGGCGCCCCAGTCCCCGAACAGGCCCGGGCGCATGGCGAGCGCGTCGCCGTTGCGCACCAGCAGGCTCAGCATGCCGCCGGGGGTGAGCACCCGGGCGAGCGCGGCGAGCAGTGGCTCGGGGTCGGCGACGTACATCAGCACGCCGTGGCAGAGCACCACGTCGAAGCAGGCCGGGCCGAAGTGCCGGCCGGTCTCGCGGCCGTCGCCGCGCAGCACCACGAACCGCTCGCGCACGTCGGCGGGCTCGGCCGCCACCGTGTGCCGCAGCGCGGCCAGCATCGACGGATCGGACTCCAGCCCGGTCACGAGGTGGCCGAGCCGGGCCAGCCGCAGCGACTGGGTGCCCTGGCCGGGGCCGATGTCCAGCACCCGCAGCCGGCGCCGGGCGTGCGCGCCGGGCGACTGCGGGAAGCACGCGGCCAGCTGCTCGTCCAGCTGCCGGGCGACCAGTTCCTGGCGGACGGTGTTCCGCAGTCCGCCGAGCCCGGCCAGCCAGCTGCCCGCGCCGCCCGCGAAGCCGCCGGCGCCGGGCCGGACGCCTGGCACACCGGCGCCGGACGCGGCGCCGCCGTAGCCGTAGTCGTCGTAGTCCGCCGGGCCCCCGTGCCCCCCGGTCAGAGTTTGGTGCCGCGGCTGACCTGCGGCTTCGGCAGCCGCAGCCGCCGCATCTGGAGCGTACGCATCAGGCCGTAGGCCACCGCGCCCTTGGTGTTCTTGCCCTCGAAGCGGCGCCGCAGCTGGCGGCGCAGCAGCACGCTGGTCACCACCGAGTCGATCACGATCGCGACGATCACGACCAGCCACAGCAGCAGCGACAGGTCCTGCATCGAACCGGCGACGCTCAGCACCAGGATGACCACCGCGAGCGGCAGGAAGAACTCCGCGACGCGGTAGCGGGAGTCGACGTAGTCCCGGACGAACTTGCGCACCGGGCCCTTGTCGCGCGGCGGCAGGTACCGCTCGTCGCCCCCGGCCAGCGCCTGGCGCTGCTTGGCCATGTCCGCCCGGCGGGAGTCGCGCGCCTGCCGGGCCGCGGATTTGCGGTCGGTGGGCGTGGTCACCGCCTTGCGGCGCTGGCTCTGGGCCTCGCTGCGCTTGGGCGTGGGCCGGCCCTTGGGGGCCTGGGGGTCACGCGGCTGGTCCTCCAGCAGCGCCGTGGTGCTGGCGCTCTGGGACTGCTCATCTTGGGAACGACGTCGGAACACGACTCCAAGGTTACGTGCTCCCGGCGCCGCACCCCAGCCCCTCACCTACTCCTTGCGCGCTAGGTCGCCGAACCGTGATCGTCCCTGGGGATGAGCACATCCGGTCCCGAACAGTGCGGTAATGGAACCAAGGCCCGTAGGCTGGTGTCTGTAGACGTGCTGGAGCAGTTGCCGAGAAGGGGGCGCGCGAGGCCCATGAGCGGTGTCATGAAGCGGATGGGAATGATCTTCCGCGCGAAGGCCAACAAGGCCCTGGACCGGGCCGAGGACCCGCGCGAGACCCTCGACTACTCGTACCAGAAGCAGCTCGAACTGCTGCAGAAGGTGCGCCGCGGGGTCGCCGACGTGGCCACGTCCCGCAAGCGGCTGGAGTTGCAGCTCAACGAGTTGCAGAAGAAGTCGTCCACCTACGAGGACCAGGGCCGCAAGGCGCTCGCGCTCGGCCGGGAGGACCTGGCCCGTGAGGCGCTCTCGCGCCGGTCCGCGCTCCAGCAGCAGGTCACCGACCTGGAGACGCAGCACACGCAGCTCCAGGGCGAGGAGGAGAAGCTCACGCTCGCCTCCCAGCGGCTCCAGGCCAAGGTGGACGCCTTCCGGACGAAGAAGGAGACCATCAAGGCCACCTACACCGCCGCCCAGGCGCAGACCCAGATCGGCGAGGCCTTCTCCGGCATCTCCGAGGAGATGGGCGACGTCGGCATGGCGATCCAGCGGGCCGAGGACAAGACCGAGCAGCTGCGCGCGCGGGCCGGCGCCCTCGACGAGCTGATGGCCTCCGGCGCCCTGGACGACCCGAGCGGCCTGGGCAAGGACGACCTCCAGGCGGAGCTGGACCGGCTCTCCGGCGGCAGCGACGTCGAGCTGGAACTCCAGCGGATGAAGGCCGAACTGGCCGGCGGCGGCAGCAGCACCCCGGCGATCGAGGGCGGCCAGAACGGCCAGGGCGCCCAGGGCCAGCCCCAGGACCGGCCCCGGTTCGACAAGCAGTAGGCACTGGACCGCACCGTCACGGAGGAGGCCGTCATGATCGTACGGATCATGGGGGAGGGCCAGGTGCGGGTGGACGAGTCCCACCTCACCGAGCTCAACACGCTCGACAACGAACTGTTCGCCGCCGTCCAGTCCGGCGACGAGCCCGCTTTCCGCCGCACCCTGGGCGCCCTCCTCGACGGCGTCCGCGGCTTCGGCGAGCCCCTTCCCGACGACGCCCTGCTCCCCTCCGAGCTCATCCTCCCCGCCCCCGACGCCACCCTGGAGACGGTCCGCGCCATGCTCGACGACGACGGCCTCATCCCCGGCTGACCAGGGACGGCGGGCCGGCGGGGGCGGCCTGGCACCCAGGTGGCGGGGTTACCGTTGCTGACCGTGCAGTACCCATCGGGAGTCCTCGCACCGTGGCAGTGGCTGCGGGCGCACCACAGCACGGCCGACGCCGCTCTCGCGTCGGCCGTGTTCGTGCTGATCCTGCTGAGCAGCGTCCTCGGCTCGGACACCTACCAGCTGACCGCGGTCGACGTCGGGCTCGCCGCGCCCGCGTGCGCGTCGCTGTGCCTGCGCCGCACCGCACCGTGGTCGGTGCTCGTCTTCACCTGCGCGCTGTCCGCGCTGTTCATCGCGCTGCGCCCGGCCGACGGCCGGGTCCCGGTGATCCTCGCGGCGGCGATGGCGCTGTACACGGTCGCGGCCAGGACCGACCGGCACACCACGTGGCTGACCGGGCTCGCGGTGTGCGTCGGCCTGACGGCGCTGGCGATGTCCTTCGGCAACGGCCCCTGGTACGGCCAGGCGAACTTCGCGGTCTTCGCCTGGACCGGGATGGCCGCCGCGGCCGGTGACGCCGTCCGCAGCCGCCGCGCGTACATCGCCGCGATCAAGGAGCGCGCCGAGCGGGCCGAGCGCAGCCGGGAGCAGGAGGCGCGGCGGCGGGTCGCGGAGGAGCGGATGCGGATCGCCCGCGAGCTGCACGATGTCGTCGCCCACCACATCGCGCTGGTCAATGTGCAGGCGGGGGTGGCCGCGCATGTCATGGACTCGCGCCCGGACCAGGCCAAGCAGGCCCTCGCCCACGTCCGGGAGGCCAGCCGGACCGCGCTGGCCGAACTGCGCACCACCGTGGGGCTGCTGCGGCAGTCCGGCGAGCCCGAGGCGCCGATGGAGCCCGCGCCGGGCCTGGCGGTGCTCGACCAGTTGCTGGACGGCTTCCGGCGGGCGGGGCTGCGCGTCACCGTCGAGTGCGACGGCCACGAGCGCCCCGGGCCGGACGGCGAGGAGCCGGCCGCGCTGCCCGCGTCGGTGGACCTGACCGCCTACCGGGTGATCCAGGAGTCGCTGACGAACGTGCAGAAGCACGCCGGCCCGCGGGCGGGCGCGGTGGTGCGGATCAGCCGGGCCGACGGCGAGCTGCGGGTCGTGGTCGACGACGACGGCGCGCCGGAGGCCGCGCCCGGGGCGCCGCCGCTGTTCGGCGGGCCGCTGCCGGAGCCGGAGGGCGGCGCGGGGCGGGAGCGGGCGGAGCGCGACCGTACGGGGCGGGAGCGTACGGCCGCGGCACAGGACCGTACGGGAGCGGGGGCGGGTGCCGGTGCGGGGGCGGGTGCGGGTGCCGACTCCGGGGCCGGCTCCGGCGGCGGGCACGGGCTGCTGGGCATGCACGAACGTGCCTCCGCGCTCGGCGGGGTCTGCCGCACCGGCGCCCGGCCCGGCGGCGGCTTCCGGGTGTCGGTGCGGCTGCCGCTGGCGGTCCCCCCGCACGGGTCCGCGGCCTCGTCCCCGTAATCTGACCGGTATGGCGCTCCCTCCCGATCACCCGGCACCGCCCGCGCCCGAGACGGTGAAGGTGCTGATCGCCGACGACCAGGCACTGCTGCGGGGCGCGTTGCGCGTGCTGGTGGAGTCCGAGCCGGACATGGGCGTGGTGGGCGAGGCGGCGGACGGCGCCGAGGCGGTGCTGCTGGCGCGGGCCGAGCGGCCGGACGTGGTGCTGATGGACATCCGGATGCCGGGCACCGACGGGATCGCGGCCACCCGGGAGATCGTCGCCGACCCCTCGCTCGCCGGTACCGCGGTACTGGTGCTGACCACCTTCGAGGCGGACGAGTACGTGGTGCGGGCGATCCTGGCGGGGGCCTCCGGGTTCCTCGGGAAGGGCGCGGAGCCGGACGAACTGCTCTGCGCGATCCGTACCGTGGCCAAGGGCGAGGCGCTGCTGTCCCCCGCCGCCACGAAGAGCCTGATCTCGCGGTTCGTCGCCCAGCAGCACGGCGCCGACGACGAGCCGCGCACCGTGCCGGGCATGGACACCCTCACCTCGCGGGAGCGGGAGGTGCTCGTCGAGGTCGCCGGCGGCCTGCCGAACGACGCGATCGCCGCCCGCCTCGGGGTCAGTCCGCTGACCGTCAAGACGCACATCAACCACACGATGGCCAAGCTCGCCGCCCACGACCGCGCGCAACTCGTCGTGGCCGCCTACGAGTCGGGGCTCGTCCGCCCCCAACGCCCCTGAGTTGCACCGGCGGTCCAGCAGTCCGGCCGACGGAAACCCACAGATTCGGACAGCTGATCGCGCTCCCAAAAAATGAAAGCAACAAATATTGACCGAACCAACCAGCGCGCGTACCTTCCGAGCGAGCCGTCAAGCGCCGCCGGGACGCACGTGAACTCGGCGGCCGGCGCGGCCTGTTGAAGCAAGCTCCACCACCCCCCACCTCCAGGAGCGAGCCATGCAAAGAGTCTCCGCCGCGCCCGCGGGACGCCGCCTCGTCCCACGGCTGCGCGCCGCCCTGATGTCGGCCGTAGCGGCCCTCGCACTCGTCCTCGGCGCGCTGCTCGGCCTGCCGGGCACGGCCGCGCACGCCGCCGGCTCGCTGCCGTGCGACATCTACGCCGCCGCCGGCACCCCCTGTGTCGCCGCGCACAGCACCACCCGCGCGCTGTTCGCCTCGTACAACGGCCCGCTGTACCAGGTGACACGCTCCTCCGACGGCGCCAAGACCGACATCGGCCTGCTCGCGCAGGGCGGTTACGCCAACGCGGCCGCGCAGGACAGCTTCTGCGCGGACACTACGTGCAGCATCAGCAAGGTCTACGACCAGACCTCGCGGCACAACGACCTCAACCCGGGTCCGGCCGGCACCGCCGGCAGCGCCGACCGCGGCGCGGACGCGAGCGAACTGTCCGTCACCGCGGGCGGGCACAAGGTCTACGGCATCTGGATCTCGCCGGGTGTCGGCTACCGCTCCAACGGCGCCGCGTCCGGCACCGCCGTCAACGGCCAGGCCGAGGGCGCCTACATGGTGGCCAGCGGCACCCACGTCGGGTCCGACTGCTGCTTCGACTACGGCAACGCCGAGGCCACCGCCTCCGACACCGGCAACGGCCACATGGATGCCGTGTCCATCGCCACCACCTGCTACTTCTCGCCGTGCACCGGCTCGGGCCCCTGGGTCGAGGCGGACATGGAGAACGGCATGTTCCAGGGCGACAACGGCTCCAACACCGCCAACGCCGGGAACAGCAGCGCCTTCGTCACCGCGGTGCTGAAGAACAACGGGCAGACGACGTACGCCCTGAAGGGCGGCAACTCCCAGTCCGGGGGCCTGTCGACATGGTGGAACGGGTCGCTGCCGACCAGAGGCGGCTACATGCCGATGCACCAGGAGGGCGGGATCATCCTGGGCACCGGCGGTGACAACAGCAACCGCAACAGGGGCACCTTCTTCGAGGGCGTGATGGTCTCGGGCTACCCGACCGACGCGGCCGAGAACGCGGTGCAGGCGAACGTGGTGTCCGTCGGGTACTCCGGTGAGACGAACGTGCCCAACGGCAACCAGGGCAACATCATCGGCCCGGGCGGCCAGTGCGTGGACGTCGCGGCCGACGACACCGGGACGGACTACTCCGCGGTGCAGCTGTGGAACTGCCAGTCCTACGCGGAGGACCAGTTCTGGACCCACCACACGAACGGCTCGCTCAGCACGATCGGCCGCTGCCTCGACATCAACGGCAACGGCACGGCCAACGGCACCCAGGTCGAGCTGTGGGACTGCAACGGTGTCGGCGGCCAGGTGTGGCAGCAGCAGTCCGACGGGTCGCTGCTCAACCCGCAGTCCGGCCGCTGCCTGGACTCGCCCAGCGGCGCCACCGCCAACGGGACGCGGCTCCAGATCTGGGACTGCAACGGCTCCGCGGCGCAGAAGTTCGCACTGCACTGACCGGAGCCTTTGCGCGGACGAATTGCCCGAATCGAAAGACCATGCGAAATACCGCCGGATAACCGTTTCCGCACAGGAACGGCCCGCTACGTTCTGTGCGCATGGTCACCTCGTCACATGAGGCGATGCACCGGATCTTCCAAGAGGACGCCGGCATCTTCGCCCGGACCTTCGACCGGCTCGGCCTCCCCTTGGCCGAGCCGGTCGCGGTCTCCCTGCTGTCGCCCGACGCCACCGAGCTCATGCCGGTCGAGCGCCGTATCGACACCCTCCTCCAGATCGACAGCGCCGACGGCGAGAGCTATCTGCTCGCCATCGAGTCCCAGCGACGCAAGGACGCCGGCAAGTGCGCCAGTTGGGCGTACTACCTCAGCTACCTGCACACCAAGTACGGCAAGCCGGCGGTCCTCCTGGTCACCTGCCAGGACGAGCGGACGGCCCGCTGGGCCGAGGGGCCCTTCCACTACGGGATACCCCAGTGGCGCAGCATGACCGTGCGCCCCCTCGTGCTCGGCCCCCACAACGTCCCCGTCATCACCGACCCCGACGACGCCGTCCGCGACGTCCCGCTCGCCGTCTTCTCCGCCATCACCCACGGTCACAGCCGCGACGCGGATACCATGTTGAAGGCACTGAGCTCCGCGCTCCGGACGCTCGACGACGACACCGCGACGATCTTCCGCGAACTCACCGAACTCGGCCTGGGCACCGGCCCGGCAGCACAGATTTGGAAGGACCTCATGGCCATCGACACCTCCTTCTTCCGTTCCGCTTCCTCCCAGAAGCTCCGGGCGGAGGGCATTACGCGGGGTCTGTTCATTCTCGTCGAATCCCGTGGGATCACCCTCACCGACGAGCAGCACGCGAAGGCCGCCGCGTGCGAAGACCCCGCCGTGGTCGACGTGTGGTTCCGCCGCGCGCTCACCGCGACCACCGCTGAGGAGATCTTCACCGAGCAGCCCTCGGACGGCTGAACCCCTGCGCGGTCCCGGCGGTGGCCGTCTGCCTTGGGGGGAGGCGGGCGCTGGGCTGGGCGGGGGCGGGTAGCCTCCTGGGGTGGCTGGTGGGGACGGGTTGAGGTTCGCGTTCGGGACGTTGACGGTGGTGCCCGTACGGGTGACGCGGTGGGACCGGGAGGCCGCGCGGGGCGGCATGCGGGCGGCGCCGTTGGTGGGGGTGGCGGTGGGCGCGGTCGCGGGCGCGGTCGGCGCGGGCCTGCACGCGGTCGGCGCGAGCGCGCTGCTGTCGGCGGTGGGCGCGGTCGCCGTCCCGGCCGTGCTGACCCGCGGCCTGCACCTCGACGGCCTCGCCGACACCGCCGACGGGCTGGGCAGCGGCAAGCCCCCCGCGCAGGCACTGGACATCATGAAGCGCTCGGACATCGGACCGTTCGGCGTACTGACCCTGGTCCTGGTGCTGCTGGGCCAGGTCGCCGCCCTGACCGCCTGCTACGGGCACGGGTGGGTGTACGGCGCGACCTCCGCGGTGGCCGGCGCCGTCGCGGGACGCGTCGCGATGACGCTCGCGGCCCGCCGCGGGATACCGGCGGCCCGCCCGGGCGGCCTCGGCGCGGCCGTCGCCGGCGTGCTGTCCCCCCGTACCGCGTGGACCGTCGCCGCGGGGTGCGCCGGGCTCGCCGCACTCGCCGGCGCGGGCTTTGCGGGCCTGACCTGGCTCCGCTTCCTGCTCGCCGCGGCCCTCGCCGCCACCGCCGCCGAGTCGCTGCTGCGCCGCTGCCGTACCCGCTTCGGCGGGGTGACCGGCGACGTGTTCGGCGCCCTGTGCGAGACCGCCGCGACCTGCGCCCTCCTCGTCCTGTCGCTGCGCTGACCGCGTGGTCCGCCCCGCCGCAGCGGGATGCGGACACGTCCGCCTGCCCGCCCGCTGAGCCGCAACTCGGCAGCGTAGGCTCGACGGAGGGCTGCTCCGGCGTCGTGGTGGCCCGCACACCTTCGACCGTTAGGACCCCACCCACCGTGACTGCACTGACACTAAGCGCCTCCTCCGCCGCAGCGCTGCGCGCGGATGCCGTCGTCGTAGGCGTGACCAAGGGCCCGAAAGGCCCGCGCCTGGCGCCGGGAGCGGACGCCGTGGACGACGCATTCGGCGGCAAGCTGGCCGCCGTCCTCGAGACCCTGGGCGCGTCCGGCGCCGAGGGCGAGTCGACCAAGGTGCCCTCCCCCGACGGCGTGAAGGCTCCCGTGGTGCTCGCGGTCGGCCTCGGCGAACCCGCGGGAGACGGCGAGCCGTACGACGCGGACGCCCTCCGCAAGGCCGCGGGCGTCGCCGCCCGCACCCTGGCCGGCGCCAGGAAGGCGGTCTTCGCCCTGCCCGCCGCTTCCGCCGCCGACGTGGAAGCCGTCGGCACCGGTGCGCTGCTGGGCGCGTACACCTTCACCACCTACCGGTCCGGGGACACGAAGGGCGCGCTCGGCGAGGTCACCGTGACCGGCGCCAAGCCGCGCGACAAGGAGCACAAGGCCGCCGCCGCGCGCGCCGTCGCGGTCGCCGAAGAGGTCAACCGGGCCCGCGACCTGATCAACACCCCGCCGAACGACCTCACGCCGACCGCGTTCGCCGCCCTCGCCCAGCAGGCCGGCAAGGAGCACGGCCTGAAGGTCGAGGTGCTGGACGAGAAGGCGCTCGCCAAGGGCGGCTACGGCGGCCTCATCGGCGTCGGCCGCGGCTCGGCCACTCCGCCCCGCCTGGTCAAGGTCGCCTACACGCACCCCGACGCGACCGTCTCGCTCGCCTTCGTCGGCAAGGGCATCACCTACGACTCGGGCGGCATCTCGCTGAAGCCGCCGGGGCACAACGAGACGATGAAGTGCGACATGAGCGGCGCGGCCGCCGTGTTCGGCGCGGTGCTGGCCACCGCGAAGCTCGGGCTGGCGGTCAACGTGACCGGCTGGCTGGCGCTGGCCGAGAACATGCCCGGCGGCAACGCGACCCGCCCCGGCGACGTGCTGAAGATGTACAGCGGCAAGACCGTCGAGGTGCTCAACACCGACGCCGAGGGCCGCCTGGTGCTGGCCGACGCGCTGGCCCGCGCCTCCGAGGAGTCGCCGGACGCGATCGTGGACGTGGCGACGCTGACCGGGGCGATGGTGCTCGCGCTGGGCGACGGCCGGTTCGGGATCATGTCCAACGACGACGACTTCCGCTCCAAGGTGCACGCCGTGGCGCTCGCCGAGGGCGAGGACTCCTGGCCGATGCCGCTGCCGCAGCAGCTGCGCAAGACGTTCGACTCGCCGGTGGCCGACATCGCGAACATGGGCGTGCGGCCCGGCGGCGGGCTGATCGCCGGGCTCTTCCTGCGCGAGTTCGTCGGCGAGGGCATCTCCTGGGCGCACCTCGACATCGCCGGCCCGGCCTTCCACGAGGGCGCGCCCTTCGGCTACACCCCCAAGGGCGGCACCGGCAGCGCCGTCCGCACCCTCGTGGGCCTCGCCCGTACCGCCGCCGAGGGCGAGCTGCTCTGACCGGCGCCCGTTGACCGCGCCGGTCGGCAAAGAGGTGGGCGAAGAAAAACGCCGTGAGTTAGCTCACACGCGGCCCCGGGTGAATCACCCGGGGCCGTACGTGCTACGCGCCTGCTGCGTCACACCGCCCGGCCCGATGCCTCACCGGCCGCCAACAAGTGCGAAGATGTGGGTCGGCACGACAGGGCCCCCTTTGAGACAAAGCGGCCGAACCAAAGCCGCCGTCCGGTCTAGGTGGACCGGCTCCGGCGAACCCCATGCATGGAGGACGTGACGTGGCGAACGACGCCAGCACTGTTTTCGACCTAGTGATCCTCGGCGGTGGCAGTGGCGGTTACGCGGCTGCCCTGCGTGCCGCACAGCTTGGACTCGACGTCGCCCTGATCGAGAAGAACAAGCTCGGGGGCACCTGTCTGCACCAGGGCTGCATCCCCACCAAGGCGCTCCTGCACGCCGGCGAGATCGCCGACCAGGCCCGTGAGAGCGAGCAGTTCGGTGTGCGGGCGACCTTCGAGGGCATCGACATCGCGGCCGTCCACAAGTACAAGGACGACGTGATCTCCGGCCTGTACAAGGGCCTGCAGGGCCTCGTGGCCTCGCGCAAGGTCACCTACATCGAGGGTGAGGGCCGGCTCTCCTCCCCCACCTCGGTGGACGTGAACGGCCAGCGCATCCAGGGCCGGCACATCGTGCTGGCGACCGGGTCCGTACCGCGCTCGCTGCCGGGCCTGACCATCGACGGCAACCGGATCATCTCCTCCGACCACGCCCTGGTCCTGGACCGGGTGCCGCAGTCGGCGATCATCCTGGGCGGCGGCGTGATCGGCGTCGAGTTCGCCTCGGCGTGGAAGTCCTTCGGCACCGACGTGACGATCGTCGAGGGCCTGCCCCACCTGGTGCCGGTCGAGGACGAGAACAGCTCGAAGCTGCTGGAGCGGGCCTTCCGCAAGCGCGGCATCAAGTTCAACCTGGGCACCTTCTTCCAGGGCGCCGAGTACACCGACAACGGCGTCAAGGTCACCCTGGCCGACGGCAAGACCTTCGAGGCGGAGGTGCTGCTCGTCGCCATCGGCCGCGGCCCGGTCTCGCAGAACCTCGGCTACGAGGAGCAGGGCGTCGCGATGGACCGCGGCTACGTCCTGGTCGACGAGTACATGCGCACCAACGTGCCGACCATCTCCGCGGTGGGCGACCTGGTGCCCACCCTCCAGCTCGCGCACGTCGGCTTCGCCGAGGGCATCCTCGTCGCCGAGCGGGTGGCCGGCCTCAAGCCGGTGCCGATCGACTACGACGGCGTGCCGCGTGTGACCTACTGCCACCCCGAGGTCGCCTCCATGGGCCTCAGCGAGGCGAAGGCCAAGGAGGTGTACGGCGCGGACAAGGTCGTCACGCTCAAGTACAACCTCGCCGGCAACGGCAAGAGCAAGATCCTCAAGACCTCGGGCGAGGTCAAGCTGGTCCAGGTGCGCGACGGCGCGGTCGTGGGCGTGCACATGGTCGGCGACCGGATGGGCGAGCAGGTCGGCGAGGCGCAGCTCATCTACAACTGGGAGGCGCTGCCCGCCGAGGTCGCGCAGCTCATCCACGCCCACCCGACGCAGAGCGAGGCGCTCGGCGAGGCGCACTTGGCGCTGGCCGGCAAGCCCCTGCACTCGCACGACTGACCCTCGAACACGCCACCCATCCGCACAGATCGTTAGGAGCAACCGCAACCATGGCGGTTTCCGTAACCCTGCCGGCGCTCGGCGAGAGCGTGACCGAGGGCACCGTCACCCGCTGGCTGAAGGCCGAAGGTGAGCGGGTCGAGGCCGACGAGCCCCTGCTCGAGGTCTCGACCGACAAGGTCGACACCGAGATCCCCTCGCCCGCGTCGGGCGTCCTGGCGTCCATCAAGGTCGCCGAGGACGAGACGGTCGAGGTCGGCGCCGAGCTGGCCGTGATCGACGACGGCTCGGGCGCCCCCGCCGCCCCGGCGGCCCCCGCGGCCGAGCCCGCCCCGGAGCCGGCGCCCGCGCCGACCCCGGCCGCCGCGACGCCGTCCACCGAGGCCGCGGCCCCCGCCCCGGCCCCGACCGCGCAGGCGGCCACCGGCGCGTCCGGCGCGTCCGGCACCGACGTGGTGCTGCCCGCGCTCGGCGAGTCCGTCACCGAGGGCACCGTCACCCGCTGGCTGAAGGCGGTCGGCGAGAGCGTCGAGGCCGACGAGCCGCTGCTCGAGGTCTCCACGGACAAGGTCGACACCGAGATCCCGTCGCCGGTCTCCGGCACCCTGCTGGAGATCCTGGTCCAGGAGGACGAGACGGCCGAGGTCGGCGCGAAGCTGGCGGTCGTCGGTGCGGCCGGTGCCGCTCCGGCCGCGGCCCCCGCGCCCGCCGCCCCGGCGCCCGCTCAGGCGGCCCCGCCGGCTCCGGCCGCGCCCGCCCCGGCCGCTCCGGCACCCGCTGCTCCGGCGCCCGCTGCTCCGGCTCCTGCCCCCGCTCCGGTGGCCCAGCCCGCCCCGGCCGCGCCCGCTCCGGCTCCGGCGGCCCCGGCCGGTGACGGCGCCTACGTCACCCCGCTGGTCCGCAAGCTCGCCGCCGAGAGCGGCGTGGACCTCGGCTCGGTGCGGGGCACCGGCGTCGGCGGCCGTATCCGCAAGCAGGACGTGCTCGCCGCCGCGGAGGCCGCCAAGGCCGCCGCGACGCCGGCCGCTCCCGCTGCCGCCGCGCCCAAGGCGGCGAAGTCCGTCGAGGTGTCGCCGCTGCGCGGCCAGACGGTCAAGATGACCCGGATGCGCAAGGTCATCGGCGACAACATGATGAAGGCCCTGCACTCGCAGGCGCAGCTGACCAGCGTGGTCGAGGTGGACGTCACCCGGGTCATGCGGCTGCGCGGGCTGGCCAAGGAGTCCTTCGCGGCGCGCGAGGGCGTGAAGCTCTCCCCGATGCCGTTCTTCGTCAAGGCCGCCGCCCAGGCGCTCAAGGCCCACCCGGTGATCAACGCCCGTATCAACGAGGACGAGGGCACGATCACCTACTTCGACTCCGAGAACATCGGGATCGCGGTGGACTCCGAGAAGGGCCTGATGACCCCGGTCATCAAGGGCGCCGGCGACCTGAACATCGCGGGCATCGCCAAGAAGACCGCCGAGCTGGCGGCCAACGTCCGGGCCAGCAAGATCACCCCGGACGACCTGGCGGGCGCGACCTTCACGATCAGCAACACCGGTTCGCGCGGTGCGCTGTTCGACACGGTCATCGTGCCGCCGAACCAGGCCGCGATCCTCGGCATCGGCGCGACCGTCAAGCGCCCGGTGGTCGTGGAGACCGCCGAGGGCACGGTCATCGGCGTCCGGGACATGACGTACCTGTCGCTCTCCTACGACCACCGGCTGGTGGACGGTGCCGACGCGGCCCGCTACCTGACCGCGGTCAAGGAGATCCTGGAGGCCGGCGAGTTCGAGGTCGAGCTCGGCCTGTGAGCGCGTTGCGCGCCTGAACCGCAGTGCTGACGGCGCCCCCGCAACCGGTCCCACCGGGTGCGGGGGCGCCGCCGCGCGGCAGGAGCGCGCCGGCCCGTTCACGGGTTCGGGCCGTCCCGACCGGCGGCAGCCCGGCCGCCCCGTCGTATCGTCGTAGGCACGCAACAGCGAAGGAGCGCGCCCCCATGGCCCAAGTCGCCGCCCCTCATCTGGTCGTGCACAGCCTGCGCGAGCAGATCCGCGAGCACATCCTCGACGGCATCGTCAGCGGACGCTGGAAGCCGGGCGAGCGGATCGTGGAACGGCGGATCGCGGTCGAGCTGGAGGTCAGCCAGACGCCGGTCCGCGAGGCGCTGCGGGAGCTGGAGACGCTGCGGCTGATCGAGTCCGCGCCGAACAAGGGCGTGCGGGTGCGTGGTCTGACGGCCGCGGACGTCAAGGAGAGCTACCCGGTGCGGGCCGGCCTCGAGCAGGTCGCGGCGGAGCTGGCGGCGGCCGCGCTGGCTGAGGACCCGGGCCCGCTGGAGCGCGAGGTGGCCGCGCTGCGGGCGGCCGACGCCGCGCTGGACGACGAGGCGCAGGTCCGGCACACCGTCGCCTTCCACCACGAGCTGGTCCGCGCGGCCGACAACGGCGTGCTGCTGCACGTGTGGGAGTCACTGGGCATCGAGGTGTGGACCACGCTGTCGATGCGCTGGCTGAGCCCCGCGCCGCGCGCCTACGCCGACGAGCACCAGGAGCTGGTGGACGCGTTCACCGCCCGCGATCCGCGGATCGGCGAGCTGATCAAGTCCCATGTGCTGAGCTGCGCCCCGCAGGTGTAGCCGCGGGGCGGGCGCCTGCCGTTGGGCGGAGCGGAGCCCGGCTGCCCCTTCGGTAGGGTGGGGCGGGCGGGGCGTGGGCCGCTGTTTCCCAGGCGAAGCCCAGGTGTCACTGGGTGCCCCGAAGGCTGGCACCCCGTGCCGACCTGTGGTTACTTCCCGGCAACCCATTGATCGATCATCGATCGCGGCGTAACGTCGATCGGCGGGGAGCTTCCTGTCGTGCCCGACTCACACTTCCCACCACCCTCCCTCCGTTGTCTGGAAGGCGGCACACACCCATGCCTGACGCCGTAGGCCGTACCCGGCCGAGTCAGCTCGACCAGATCCCCGACATCGACCCGGAGGAGACCGCGGAATGGCGCGCGTCCCTGGACGCGGTCGCCAAGGCCGCGGGCCCGCACAGGGCGGCGTACCTGATGCGCCGCACCCTGGAGAGCGGTAGCGAGAGCGGCCTGAGCCTGCCGACGCCGCTGGAGACCGAGTACATCAACACCATCCCCACCGCCGCCGAACCCGCCTACCCGGGTGACGAGGCGCTGGAGGCGCGGATCACCGCCTGGAACCGCTGGAACGCGGCGGCGATGGTCACCCGCGGCAGCAAACTCGGCCTCGGCGGCCACATCGCCACCTTCGCCTCGGCCGCCTGGCTCTACGAGACCGGGTTCCAGCACTTCTTCCACGGCAAGGAGGGCGCCGGCAGCGGCGACCAGCTCTACATCCAGGGCCACGCCTCCCCCGGCATCTACGCCCGCGCGTTCCTCGACGGCCGCCTCACCGAGGCGCACCTGGACCGCTTCCGCCAGGAGGCCGGCGGCGACGGCCTGCCCTCCTACCCGCACCCGCGGCGGCTGCCGTGGCTGTGGGAGTTCCCGACCGTGTCCATGGGCCTCGGCCCGCTCTCGGCGATCTACCAGGCGCGGTTCAACCGCTACCTGGAGCACCGCGGCATCAAGGACACGTCCGGCTCGCACGTGTGGGCGTTCCTCGGCGACGGCGAGATGGACGAGCCGGAGTCGACCGCCGCCCTGGCGCTCGCCGCCCGCGAGGGCCTGGACAACCTGACCTACGTCATCAACTGCAACCTCCAGCGGCTGGACGGCCCGGTCCGCCCGAACTTCAAGATCGTGCAGGAGCTGGAGGCGCAGTTCCGCGCCGCCGGCTGGCACGTGGTGAAGGCGCTGTGGGGCGCGGCCTGGGACGAGGTGCTGGCCCAGGACACCGACGGCGCGCTGCTGCGGCGCCTGCGGGAGACCCCGGACGCGCAGTTCCAGACGTACGCCACCCGCGACGCGGCCTACCTGCGCGACCACTTCTTCGGTGCGGACGCCTCGCTGCGCACCATCGGCGCGAAGCTCACCGACGCCAAGCTGCTGGAGCTGTTCCAGACCTCGCGCGCCGGCCACGAGCCGCGCAAGGTGTACGCGGCCTACCGCGCGGCGATGGAGCACAAGGGCGCGCCCACGGTGATCCTCGCGCAGACGGTGAAGGGCTACACGCTCGGCGCCGGCTTCGAGTCGCGCAACGCCAACCACCAGATGAAGAAGCTCACCGGCACGCAGTTCCGCGCCATGCGCGACCTGCTGGAGCTGCCGATCCCGGACAGCGCGCTGGACGCGGACGTGGTGCCGTACTGGCACCCGGGCGAGAACTCCCCCGAGATCCAGTACCTGCGCGAGCGCCGGGCGGCCCTGGGCGGTCCCGCGCCGGCCCGCAAGGTGGCGGCCGCACCGCTGCCGCTGCCGCCGGAGAAGGCGTACAAGCCGCTGGAGAAGGGGTCCGGCACCCAGGAGATCGCCACCACCATGGCGTTCGTCCGGCTGGTGAAGGACCTGATGCGGGAGAAGGAGACCGGGCGCCGCTGGGTGCCGGTCGTGCCCGACGAGGCCCGCACCTTCGGCATGGAGTCGCTCTTCCCGTCCGCCGGGCTGTACTCGCCCAAGGGCCAGACGTACGACCCGGTCGACCGCGACCAGCTGCTGTACTACAAGGAGGCGAAGGACGGCCAGATCCTCAACGAGGGGATCACCGAGGCCGGTTCGCTCGCCGACTTCACCGCCGCGGCCACGTCGTACGCCACCCACGGCGAGCCGATGATCCCGTTCTACATCTTCTACTCGATGTTCGGGTTCCAGCGGACCGCGGACCAGTTCTGGGCGCTCGCCGACCAGCTCGGCCGCGGCTTCGTGATCGGCGCCACCGCGGGCCGCACCACGATGACCGGTGAGGGTCTCCAGCACGCCGACGGCCACTCGCACCTGCTCGCCTCCACCAACCCGGCGGCGATCTCCTACGACCCGGCGTTCGCGTTCGAGGTCGCGGTGATCGTCCGCGAGGGCCTGCGGCGGATGTACGGTCCGGCCGTCGAGGGCGAGGACCAGGACGTCTTCTACTACCTGACGGTGTACAACGAGCCGAAGGTGCAGCCCGCCATGCCCGAGGGCGTGGAGGAGGGCATCATCAAGGGCCTCTACCGCTACCAGGAGGCGGCGCCCGCCGCCGCGGACGCCCCGCGCACGCAGCTGCTGGCGTCGGGCACCGCGATCCACTGGGCGCTGGAGGCGCAGCGGCTGCTCGCCGAGGACTGGGGTGTGGCCGCGGACGTGTGGTCGGCGCCGTCCTGGACGGAGCTGCGGCGCGAGGCGCTGGCGTGCGACGCGGCGCGGCTGCGCGGCGAGGACCGGGTGCCGTACGTGACCCGGGCGCTGGCCGGCGCGCCGGGGCCCGTGGTCGCCGTCAGCGACTGGATGCGGGCGGTGCCGGACCAGATCGCGCCGTGGGTGGAGCAGGACTGGACGTCGGTGGGCACCGACGGGTTCGGGCTCTCCGACACGCGTGAGGCGGCCCGCCGGCACTTCGGCGTGGACCCGCAGTCGCTGACCGTGCAGGCGCTGGCGGCGCTGGCCCGGCGCGGCGAGGTCAAGCCGGAGACGGTGAAGGAGGCCGCGGAGCGCTACGGGCTCTGAGGCACGGTGTGCCGTCCGGTTCCGGGTGCTTCCCGGTCCGGCCGGTGAACGCGGTACGGCGGCGGGTCCCTGACCGGAGGGGCCCGCCGTCGGCGCATGTCCGGGCACGGGTCGCATCCGGTGCGAAACGCGCCCGCCGGGAACGGCGCGTTTTCCTACGGCGGCCGCCGTGACGTGGGAATCCGCGCCGCGGAAGGGATTGCGGGCACCTACACCGACCGGTTAGGTTCCCCCGGATGCCTACCAAACACCGGCGGCTGACCTCCCCCACCGACGACGACGTCCGCGCGTGGCACCGGGTGCGGTCCGCGGCGCTCGCCCACGACCGCCCGGGCGAACCGCTGCCGACCCTCGCCGAGGTGCGCACCGCGCTGACCACCGTCGGGCCCGGCAGCCGGCTGGCGCTGTGGCTGGCGTACGGCGCGAACGGCGAGGGGGTGGCGACGGCGAAGCTGCGGCTGCCGACCGCCGAGAACAGCGGCCGCCTGGCGTCGGTGGAGCTGACCGTCCATCCCGCGCACCGCAGGATGGGCATGGGGTCGCGGCTGCTGACCACCGCGGTGGCCGCGGCGGCCGAGGAGAACTGCCGCCGGCTGTCGACGGAGGTGCTGGCCGGCACCCCGGGCGAGAGCTTCCTGTCCACCCGGGACTTCGTGCCCGCGCTCCGGCTGACCTGGCAGCGGCTGCTGCTGGCCGAGATACCGGAGCGGATCGTGAAGCTGCCGGACGTGCCGCACCCCGGCTACCGGCTGGCGTCCTGGGAGGGCGCGCCGCCGGACGCGCTCGCGGACTCCTTCGCCGCGGCCCGGGCCGGGCTGGCGGACCAGCCGACCGGCGGCCTGGCCGTGACGTGGACCCAGTGGGACGCCGAGCGGGTGCGCAGGACCGCGGAGTTGGCGGCCCGGCGCGGTGAGCGGCTGCTCAACCACGCGGCGGTCAGCGTCGCCGACGGGTCCGTGGCCGGGTACACCAAGCTGACGCTGCCCGCCGAGGCCGCCGCCGGCGGCGGGGCCCGCGCCAAGCAGCTCGACACCGCGGTGCTGCCCGCACACCGCGGGCACGGGCTGGGGCTGTGGCTGAAGTCCGCGATGCTGCGGCACCTGGTCGACGGCCACCCCGAGGTGGCGGAGGTCGTCACGAACACGGCGGACGACAACCGGCACATGCTGGCGGTGAACGCCGCGCTCGGCTTCCGGCCGCTGCGGCGTACCGTGGCCTACCAGCTGCGGCTGGCGTGACCTTCCCGGGTGCCCCGTCACCCGTTCGTGGGGCCGCCCGCCGGCGGCGGGCCGGTCGCGCACCTGCCCGGGCCCCTCGATACGGCCGCCGCGCAGTAGCGTGGTCGCGTTGCACGGGGTATCGCCGCACGGGAAGCTGGACGCGTGATGGACGAGACGGAGTTCTGGGAGATCGTCGACCGGGCGCGTGAGGCGGCGGAGGGCGATCCGGAGGAGCAGGCCGACCTGGTGGTGGAACGGCTGGCCGGCCTCGACCCGGACGCCGTGCTGGACTTCGCGCGGCACTTCGAGACGCGGTTCAACCGGGCGCTGTCGTGGGAGCTGTGGGGCGCCGCGGACGTCATGCTGGGCGGGGTGGACGAGGACGCGTTCGACTTCTTCCGGTGCTGGCTGATCGGCCAGGGCCGGCACGTCTTCGAGGGCGCCCTGCACGCCCCGGACGACCTGGCGTTCCTGGTCCCGGAGTTCGACCCCGAGGCCGACGGCGACGCCGAGGACCTGGGGTACGCCGCCGACGAGGCGTACGAGCAGCTGACCGGGGTGCGGCTGCCGGATCTGGAGCTGCCGCCGCGCCAGGACCCGGAGGGCGTGCGCCCGGACTTCGACGACGACGCGGCGATGGCGGAGCGCTTCCCGCAGCTGTGGGCGCGCTTCGGGTAGCGCGCCGGGGCGACCGGGCACAATGGCCCCCATGCGTATCGCAGTCACCGGCGCCTCCGGGCTGATCGGCTCCGCCCTGTCCGCCTCTCTGACGGCCGACGGCCATGAGGTGGTCGCACTGGTCCGGCGCGCCCCGGCCGGCCCCGGAGAGGCCCGCTGGGACCCGCGGGCGGGCACCGTGGACGAAGGGGCGCTCGCTGGCTGCGACGCGGTCGTCCACCTGGCGGGTGCGCCGGTCGCGGCGCGGCGCTGGAGCGACCGGCGCAAGAAGGTGCTCCTCGACAGCCGGGTGGACGGCACCGCCACGATCGCGCGGGCGATGGCCGCGCTCGACCCGAAGCCGCGGGTGCTGGTGGCCGGCAGCGCGATCGGCTACTACGGCGACACCGGCGACCGCTTCGTGGACGAGGACAGCCCGGCGGGCAGCGGCTTCCTGGCCGACCTGGTCCAGGCGTGGGAGGCGGCGGCCGACCCGGCGCGCGCGGCCGGCATCCGCACGGTGCACGCGCGCACCGGCCTGGTGGTCTCGCCGCAGGGCGGGGCGTGGGGCGCGCTGTTCCCGTTCTTCCGGGCCGGGCTGGGCGGGCGGCTGGGCAGCGGGCGGCAGTACTGGAGCTTCATCTCGCTCGCCGACGAGATCGCCGCGCTGCGGTTCGCCATCGACCACGAGGAGCTGTCCGGGCCGGTGAACCTGACCGCGCCGGACCCGCGCACCAACAGCGAGATCACCGCGGCGATGGGGCGGGTGCTGCACCGGCCGACGGTGCTGCCGGTGCCGTCGTTCGCGCTGCGCGCGGTGCTCGGGGAGTTCGCCGGCGACGTGACGGGCAGTCAGCGGGTGCGGCCCAAGCGGCTGCTGGACGCCGGGTTCCCGTTCGCGCACCCGGACATCGACGGGGCGATCAAGGCGGCGCTGCCCCCGCGCAACCAGGTCTGAGGAGCGCGGCAGCGCGGCCGTACGGTGGCGGGCCCTGCGGCCGTATGCCAGCGGCGGCGCGTCCGCGGGGCCGTACGGCCGGAAAGCTCGCCGGAAAGGGCCGGATCGGGCCGGTCCGCCCCGCATCCTTTGCCTTTGATGAGGGCATGACCTTTAGCAGCGTTTCGCGCGGGCCGGTGCCGACGGCCGGCCGCCGGGCGGAAGCGGGCAGTTGACGGTGCGTCGGCGGAGCAGGGCCGCCTGCCGCACCCGCCCGCCCCCGCCCCCCGCGCGGGCGCGAGCGGGGATCGGACCCGACCTCGGGAGGGGCATCGTGCTCGCACCAGCACGCCCGCACAGCACGGCCGCGGCCACGGACGTGATCGTCATCGGCGCCGGACCGGCCGGCCTGGCCGCCGCGCACCACCTGACCGAAGGGGGGATGCGCGTCACCGTCCTGGAGGCCACCGAACGCGTCGGCGGGCGGATGGCCACCGACAGCGTGGACGGCTTCCGGCTCGACCGCGGGCCCCAACTGCTCAACACCGCCTACCCCGAGCTGTCCCGCACCCGCGGGCTGCGCGGGCTGCCGCTGGCCCCGCTCGCGCCCGGCGCGCTCGTCCACTCCGCCGGCCGCACCTTCCGGGTCGGCGGGCCCCGCGGCACCCGCGCGTCCTTCGGCTCGGCCCGCGACCGGGCCCGGCTCGGCACCGCGCTCGACCGGCTCGCCGCCACCCCCACCCACCGCATCACCGCCCGCCCCGAGAGCACCGCCGCCCTCGCGCTTTCCGGGCGCGGCTTCGCGCCCCGCACGGTCGAGCACTTCCTGCGGCCGCTGCTCGCCGCGCTGCTGTGCGACGCCGAACTCGGCACGTCCAGCCGGGTGGCCGACATCGTGCTGCGCGGCTTCGCCCGGGGCCGGTCCTGCCTGCCGGTGGGCGGCGCCGCCCGTCTGCCCGAACGGCTCGCCGCCGCCCTCCCGCCGGGCACCATACGGTTCGGGGTGCGCGCCGCCCACGTCGCCGCCAACGCCGTGCACACCACCGACGGCGCCGAACTCCCCTGCCGCGGCGTGGTCGTCGCCACCGACGCCCACGCGGCCGCCGCGCTCCTGCCGGGGCTGCGCGTGCCCGGCTTCCACCCCGTCACCGTGGTCCACCACGCCGCGCCCACCGCACCCACGGCGCCCCTGCGCGAGCCCGTCCTCGTCCTCGACGCCGACCGCCTCGGGCCGGTCTCCCACACCTACGCGGCCACCGCCGTCGACCCGACCCGTGCTCCGCGGGGGCGCACCCTCGTCACCTCCGTCCTCCTCGGCCCCCCGCCGGACGGCTCCGACGACAAGACCGTCCGCGCCCACCTCGCGGACCTCTACGGCACCTCCACCGACCACTGGGACCTGCTCTCCCTGCGCACCACCGCGCACTGCGTCCCCGCCATGCCCCCGCCCCACGACCTGCGCCGGCCCGTCCGCCTCCTCGCCGGCCTCTACGTCTGCGGCGACCACCGCGACACCTCCACCCTCCAGGGCGCCCTCTTCTCCGGCCGCCGCGCCGCCTCCGCGGCCCTGCGCGACCTCACCGCCCACACCCCACCCCGCGCGGCCTAGCGCCCCCGGGTGTTGCGCCTTGCGGCGGGGCTGCCGGCTGTGGCGGGAAGGGCCGCAGGTGGGCAGGGGCGCGAGGAACTGCGCGACCAGCCACACCCCACCCGCACACAAACCCACCACCGCAAGGGGCACCCCCCAGGGGCGCGGGGAACTGCGCGACCGGCCACGACGCGCCTCGGCCCGGCCACCCACATGGCCCCCCACCCCCGTTCCCGCCCCCGACCCGCGTCCGCGCCCCCGTCCCGCGGGAACGGCGAACCGCCCACCCGCCAAGCCCCGCCGGCAAGGCGTTCAGCGGGGCAACGCGGCAATGCGGTCGTGAAAGGCACGTACGGCGACCGTGTCGCGGAAGGGCTCGAGCCGTTGCCGGAAGTCCCGCACATACTCGGCGGCCCGCACCGACCTCATCTCGCTCGCCCCCCGCACCACCTCCACCCCGTGCGCACACGCCGCCTCCACCTCGCCGAGCCCGAGCCGCGCACACGCCAGCACCGTGCGGCAGAACAACCGGCTGCGCGCGTACGCCGCCGCCCTCAGCTGGAGCGACCGCTCGGCGTACTGCACCGCCGCCCGGTACTGCCGCAGGTCCCGATGGCAGTGCGCGAACTCGTCCGCGAGCTGCGCCTCGTCGAAGAAGCGCACCCACCCGGGCACCTCGTCCCCGCCGCGGGCGGCGGCCAGCGACCGCTCGGCCCGCGCCAGCGCCGCCGCACAGGCCCGCGCCTCCCCCAGCAGCCCGTGCCCGCGCGCCTCGGCCGCGTGCAGCAGCGCGTGGACGACCGCGGGCGCCGCGGACCCGACCCCCTGCTGCGCGACCCGGGCGAGCTGCACCGCCTCCCGCCCGTGCCCGAGGTAGACGGCCTGGCGGCTCATCGTCACCAGGACGTAGCTGCCGTAGGCCCGGTCCCCCGCCGCCTGCGCCAGCCGCAGCGCCTGCACGAAGTACCGCTGCGCGAGGCCGTGTGCCCCGATGTCGTAGGAGGTCCACCCGGCGAGCCGGGTGAGGTCGGCGACGGAGGCGAACAGCCGGCGGCCGAGCGCCTCGCCGTAGGAGCCGCGCAGCAGCGGCTCGGCCTCGTGCTCCAGGTAGCGGACCAGGGCCTGCCGGGCGTGCCCGCCGCCGTACGCGTGGTCGAGGGAGCGGAAGAGGTCGCCCACGGCCCGTACGGCCGCGATGTCGCCCGCGCCGACCCGCCCGGCCGCGCCGCCCCCGGACGCGGGCCCGGTACCGCCGAGCACGACGAACGGCTCGCCGTCCCCCGGCCCGCGCCCCTGCACCGGCACCCGCGCGCCCCGCCCCGGCCACGCCCCCGGGGCCGGTGCCCCGCCGCCCGGTTCGGCGGGCGGCGGCGCACCCGAGGGCGCCGCCAGGCCCCCCGGCGGCGCCCCCTGCCCCACACGCTCGTCGGCCCGCCCGATCAGCCAGTCCCGGCTGGGCACCACCAGTCCCGCCGGGGTGAACGCGATCTTCCGCAGCTCGGCCTGGTTCCCGGTGTCCTTGCGCCACAGCCCGCTGACGATGTCCACCGCCTCCTCGGGCGTCGCCGCGTACTCCAGGCCCGCGTAGACCGGCGCGCACGCGTCCAGCCCGAGGTCGGGGGCGGCCAGCCGGCGGCCGAGGCGCTGCGTGAAGACCTCGGCGATCAGCGCGGGGGTGGTGCCGCGCGGCTGCTGGCCGCGCAGCCAGCGGGTGATGGACGTCTTGTCGTAGCGGAGGTCGAGCCCGTGCTCGACGCCGAGCTGGTTGACCCGGCGGGCGAGTCCCGCGTGCGAGAAGCCTGCCTCCGCGATGATCTCCGCGAGTTTGGTGTTGGCCCGGTGGTGCCGTTCGGTACGCGCAGTACGTTCGGTACGTTCGGTACGCGCCTGGCGGGGCGCCTCGCTGGTCGGAAGGTTCGGCGTTCGCTGCGTGGGGCGGTCCGTCATCGGCAGTACGGTCCACTTCCTCTGGGCGGTGAGACAGGATCGGCGCGAATGTAACGGTCAGTGCTGGGAAGCTCACCGTAAGAGCCGGATATTCGCCCGAACGGGCTACGAGTAGCGGCATTCCGGACACACCCGGCGCGGCTGGATTCCGCCGCCCCGCAGCGTTGTCCACAGCCGCGCGGAGCCCGCGGCACGCCCGCCCCGCGCGCCGCCGTACAGTTGCTGAGGTGCGTACGGCCGCACCACCAGCCGCGGCCCGCAGCGCGCCTCCGTCGCGCACCGCAGAGGAGTAGGAGTAGCCGTGAGCGAACTGCGCTTCGTCCACCTGGGGTTCGGCGCCGAAGCCGTCGAGTACGAATCGGCGTGGCAGGAGCAGCGCCGCGTGCACGCGGCCCGGTTCCTCGACGAGGTGCCCGACACCTGCCTGCTGCTCGAACACCCGCCGGTCTACACCGCCGGCCGCCGCACCGCGGACAGCGAACGCCCGCTCGACGGCACCCCGGTGATCGACGTGGACCGCGGCGGCAAGATCACCTGGCACGGCCCGGGCCAGCTCGTGGGCTATCCGATCATGAAGCTGCCCCGCCCGGTCGACGTGGTCGCCCACGTCCGCCGGCTGGAGGACGCGCTGATCGCGGTGGCCGCCGACTTCGGCGTGGCGACCTCCCGCGTGGAGGGGCGCAGCGGCGTGTGGGTGCTGGGCGACCCGGTGCCGCAGCAGCCCGGCGGCCTGACCCTGGACTTCGACCCGCGGCTGGCCGACGAGGAGTTCGACCCGCGGCTGAGCGGCCCGGAGTACGCCCCGTCGAACGCCGGGCAGCGCCGTGAGGACCGCAAGCTCGCGGCGATCGGCATCCGCGTCGCCAAGGGCGTGACCATGCACGGCTTCGCGCTCAACTGCGACCCGGACAACACCTGGTTCGACCGGATCGTGCCGTGCGGCATCCGCGACGCGGGCGTCACCTCGCTCTCCGCCGAGCTGGGCCGGGACGTCACCGTGGCGGAGGTGCTGCCGGTGGTCGAGAAGCACCTGGCCGCGGTGCTCGGCAGCGCGGTGCTGCTGCCCCGCGCGGTGTAGGCGGAAGCAGGGAATGCCTTCTCCATGCCGCGGGTTGCACGGAGGACAGGCCATGGGAAGCACGGGCGTACGCTGGTGTTCGCCGTAGAATCGAAGCTTTAGAGGGAGCCGGTCGTGTCCGCAGTCGCACCCGACGGACGCAAGATGCTGCGCCTTGAGGTCCGCAACAGCCAGACCCCCATCGAGCGCAAGCCCGAGTGGATCAAAACCCGGGCGAAGATGGGTCCCGAGTACACGCAGATGCAGAAACTCGTGAAGAGCGAGGGCCTGCACACCGTGTGCCAGGAGGCGGGCTGTCCCAACATCTACGAATGCTGGGAGGACCGCGAGGCGACCTTCCTCATCGGCGGCGACCAGTGCACCCGGCGCTGCGACTTCTGCCAGATCGACACCGGCAAGCCGCTGGCCCTGGACCGGGACGAGCCGCGCCGGGTCGGCGAGTCCGTGCTCACCATGGACCTGAACTACGCCACGATCACCGGTGTCGCCCGCGACGACCTCGAGGACGGCGGCGCCTGGCTCTACGCGGAAACGGTCCGCCGCATCCACGCGATGACCGCCGAGCGCCCCGGCGGCCGTACGAAGGTCGAGCTGCTCATCCCCGACTTCAACGCCGAGCCGGCCCAGCTCGCCGAGGTCTTCGGCGCCCGCCCCGAGGTGCTCGCGCACAACGTGGAGACGGTGCCGCGGATCTTCAAGCGCATCCGCCCGGGCTTCCGCTACGAGCGCTCCCTCGAGGTGATCACCCGCGCCCGCGAGGCGGGGCTGGTCACCAAGTCCAACCTGATCCTGGGTATGGGCGAGGAGCGCGAGGAGATCAGCCAGGCGCTCCAGGACCTGTATGACGCGGGCTGCGAGCTGATCACCATCACGCAGTACCTGCGGCCCTCCGCCCGGCACCACCCGGTGGCGCGCTGGGTGAAGCCGGCGGAGTTCGTGGAGCTGAAGGAGGAGGCCGAGGAGATCGGCTATGCGGGTGTGATGTCCGGGCCGCTCGTCCGTTCGTCGTACCGGGCCGGGCGCCTCTTCCAGCAGGCCATCGACCGGCGGGCGGGCCTGGAGCCGGCCGTGGCCGCCGACGGTGCCGCTTTCATGTGAGATTGACCGGATGGTCACCGGCTGGTAACACGGTGTGGCGAGGCTTGGTCCTGCCACACCGTTGCCGTGCCGGGTCCTTCCGGGCGCCGGGGCCCCGGCTCCGCCGGTCCCGGCAGGGGCTTCCGGGCCTCGCACGGCACGTCCCGCTCCACCCGCAGCCTTCCTCGTTCCGCCTTCCTCCCGAGGGGACGCAATGCCGTCGTCGCCGTCCGAGCAGGTGCACGTTCCCGGCCGCCTCCTGACCGGGCTGCCACCCCGTCTGCGGCTCCAGCCGCGCTTCCGGCTCCAGCCGGTTCCGGCGGTTCCCGGCCACCGCCGGGGGTCCGACGCGGGGGCGGTCGCGGCTCCGGGGACAGGTCCGGTGGCGGGTACGGGTCCGGTGGCGGGTGCGTTGCGTGCCGTGGAGAGCTTCCTGCTCGGCGGCGGCCAGCAGACCGCCCGCAGGAACGCCTGGGCGGCGGTCGTGGCGGACCGGCAGCGCGCCAAGGACCGGCGGGAGGCCGAGCGCGAGATCGCGGCGCTCGCGGGCAGCGAGCGGGGCGAGGCCCTCGGACCGCGGTGACGGCGTACCGACAGGCCACGTATCCTTTGCCACATGGCGAGGAAGGAAACATCCGAGAGCAGTTCTGGACGGCTCGCACAGATCGTCCAGACATACAAGATGACCAGGCAGGCCGACTCTAAGATCGGTCTTGTCCTTGCGGCTGTGGGAATCGTCACCTTCGGTGTCATCCTCGCCCTCGGCTTCTTGATCAACCACCCGATCTACGCGGGCATCCTGGGCTTGCTGGTGGCCCTGCTGGCGACCGCGGTGGTCTTCGGCCGCCGCGCCGAGCGGGCCGCCTTCGGACAGCTGGACGGCAAGCCGGGCGCGGCCGCCGCCGTGCTGCAGAACGTACGGGGCTGGACCGTGACCCCCGCGGTGGCGATGAACAAGAGCCAGGACGTCGTCCACCGGGCGGTCGGCCGGGCCGGCATCGTGCTGGTCGGCGAGGGCAACCCGAACCGGGTGAAGGGCCTGCTGGCCGCCGAGAAGAAGAAGGTCGCCCGGGTCGTCTACGACGTGCCGGTGCACGACTACATCGTCGGCGAGGACGAGGGCCAGCTGCCGCTGAAGAAGATCCGTACGACGCTGCTGCGGCTGCCGCGGTCGCTGAGCGGCCCGAAGACCACCGAGGTGAACGACCGGCTGCGGGCGCTCGGGGACCTGATGAGCAACATGCCGATTCCGAAGGGGCCGATGCCCAAGGGGATGCGGATGCCGCGGGGCCGCTGAACCGTCTGCGGGTCAAGACGCGTGAGAAGGGGTGCCGGGAGATCTCCCGGCGCCCCTTCCCATGTCTCCCGTGTCCGCCGCTCTTCCCGCGTCCGCCCGCGCCCTGCGGGCCCGGTTCAGATCCGGACCTGGACCGCCTTGGCCGCCTTGTCGTGCAGCCCGCGGGTGTCGCGGTCCCAGACCAGCGCGGGGATCACGAGCAGCAGCAGCACCGTACGGATCACCGCCGCCAGCGGGCTGAGCCGGCGTCCGTCGAGGCCGACCACCCGCAACCGGGTGATCATCTTCCCCGGGGTGCCGCCGACCAGCGACAGCCCGATCAGGCTGACCGCGCCGAAGACGGCGAGCGCCCAGTTGTTCGCGGAGTGCACGTCACGGTGCGCGATCAGGCCGTATGCGATCAGCACGCACAGCACCCAGTCGATGAAGATCGCCGCGATCCGGCGGCCGACGGACGCGATGGAACCCGGTCCGTCCTCGGGCAGGCCCAGCCGCTCACCGCGGTAGCCGAACTCGACGCCCATCTGCTCCGCGGCCGCGCGGGGCCCGGAGAGCCACGATCCCACTACTTCCCTGTTGTCCACGGCATCCACGGTAACCCCGGGCGCCCGCCGCCCACCGGGCGGGCACCGCGGGCACCCGCCGGCCGCCCTTGCGGCTCCTGGGCGACGGGCGTTCGGGGGCAAATCCACGGCGTCGCGGTTAACCTCTGCGAAACAAATGGGTCATGCTGGAGAAATCCCTGATCCCTATGGTCAGGGCAGTGTGCGCCACCGCACTGGCCGCACGTCTCGATCGCCGACCCCGACCCGCGGGGCCGGGCCTAGGAGGAGTTGGATGTTCCAGAACGCCGACGACGTCAACAAGTTCATCAAGGACGAGGACGTCAAGTTCGTCGACGTCCGGTTCTGCGACCTGCCCGGTGTGATGCAGCACTTCACGGTTCCGGTCTCGACGTTCGACCCGACCGAGGAACTGGCCTTCGACGGCTCTTCGATCCGCGGGTTCCAGGCGATCCACGAGTCCGACATGGCGCTCCGGGCGGACCTGTCGACCGCGCGTGTCGACCCGTTCCGGCGGGACAAGACGCTGAACATC
Organism: Streptomyces sp. CA2R106; assembly: GCF_037034245.1. Lineage (NCBI taxonomy): Bacteria > Bacillati > Actinomycetota > Actinomycetes > Kitasatosporales > Streptomycetaceae > Streptomyces > Streptomyces sp. CA2R106. Next base: position 3,504 of record NZ_JBAGKC010000045.1, on the reverse strand, counting down.
AACTTCTTCATCCACGACCCGATCACCGGTGAGCAGTACAGCCGCGACCCGCGGAACGTCGCGAAGAAGGCCGAGGCGTACCTCGCCTCCACCGGTATCGCCGACACCGCGTACTTCGGCCCCGAGGCCGAGTTCTACGTCTTCGACAGCGCGCGCTTCGAGACCTCGGCGAACGAGTCGTTCTACCACATCGACTCCGAGGCGGCCGCCTGGAACACCGGCGCCACCGAGGACAACCGCGGCTACAAGGTCCGCTACAAGGGCGGCTACTTCCCCGCCCCGCCGGTCGACCACTTCGCCGACCTGCGCGCCGAGATCTCCCTGGAGCTGGAGGCGGCCGGCCTCCAGGTCGAGCGCCAGCACCACGAGGTCGGCACCGCGGGCCAGGCCGAGATCAACTACAAGTTCAACACGCTGCTCGCCGCGGCCGACGACCTGATGCTCTTCAAGTACATCGTCAAGAACGTGGCCTGGCGCAACAACAAGACCGCGACCTTCATGCCCAAGCCGATCTTCGGTGACAACGGCTCCGGCATGCACGTCCACCAGTCGCTGTGGACCGGCGGCTCCCCGCTCTTCTACGACGAGCAGGGCTACGCGGGCCTGTCGGACATCGCCCGCTACTACATCGGCGGCATCCTCAAGCACGCCCCGTCGCTGCTGGCCTTCACCAACCCGACGGTGAACTCCTACCACCGCCTGGTGCCCGGCTTCGAGGCCCCGGTGAACCTGGTCTACTCGCAGCGCAACCGCTCCGCGGCGATGCGTATCCCGATCACCGGGTCGAACCCGAAGGCCAAGCGCGTCGAGTTCCGCGCCCCGGACCCGTCCTCCAACCCGTACCTGGCGTTCTCCGCGCTGCTGCTGGCGGGCCTGGACGGCGTCAAGAACAAGATCGAGCCGGCCGAGCCGATCGACAAGGACCTCTACGAGCTGGCCCCGGAGGAGCACGCGAGCGTCCCCCAGGTCCCGACCTCGCTGCCGGCCGTCCTCGAGGCCCTCGAGGCCGACAACGAGTACCTCCAGGCGGGCGGCGTCTTCACCGAGGACCTGATCGAGACCTGGATCGACTACAAGCGCACCAACGAGATCGCCCCCCTCCAGCTCCGCCCGCACCCCCACGAGTTCGAGCTGTACTTCGACATCTAAGAGGCGAATCCCGTCGCTCCCTGCCTGACCTGCTCCTCAGCGGGTCGGGCGGGAGGGCGGCGGCTCGGACCGCTGCAGCATCGCCTCCCGCATCGAGGACGACGGGATCACCAGGGCCCGCGCCGGCCGTCCGCGCCTCTTGCGGCCGGCAGTAGTCACTTCTGCGGGTCGTGGCCCCAGTTCATCAGCGAGTACCGCCACGTGGTCGCGGTGACGTCACCGGAGGGGCGCTGCGCGAGGTGTCGGCGGACGTAGCCGGACACCTTGCGCATGTGGCGCTCGTCGTCGGCGTCGAGGTCGCCCTGGCGCGAGCGCAGCAGCTCCACGATCCGGCGGCCGGACGCGTGGCCAGAGCTCTCGCCGCCTCCCTTGTGCTGCCCGGCGTGGCGGGACTCGTCGGTGGCGAGCCACTCCTCCAGTTCCGACGCGGTCATGTTCACCGCGTCGTGGAAGTCGCGGACGGTGTCCTTCCGGTCGTCGTCCGCGCCGCCCGTCACCGGCCCTTCCCCTCGTGCCTGGGCCGCCTGGTCAGTGCGCTGGGCTTGTGCACGGCGGTGCCGCCGGACTTCTCGCTCCGCACTTCGTACTGCGGCTCGTGCGGCGAGGCGTCGACCGTGCGTCCGGCCGCCCGGCCCCTGCGGGTCAGCTTGCGCTTGACGGTGCCGATGGCGGTGCCTCCATGACTCCTCCAGCTCACCCGGTCGCCTTCGGTGATCTTCGCGTGCTTGGCCACGATGTCTCCGATCGTCGATTCCCCCTCAGGCCCGGCTGCCCCGATATCAGGCTTTCAGCTCCTTTCGCCCGTCCGTTCGGGCTCCTGCGCGGCGTCTCGCGCCCCGCCTTCGCGGAGCGGTTCCGGCTCGTCGCGGACAGTGGCGGCCGCGCCGAGCGTGTCGCGGACGACGCCCGGGCGTGGGTGCCCTCCGGTCCCTACGCGACGCGGTGCGACTCTCGCTGATCGACCGCGACCGCGATCCGTCTCGGGGCGAGGACACCGCGCCGCCGCGCGTCGAGACCACCGCCCGCCTGCGGCTCGACCCCGATGGCACTGTCCGCCTCGCCCCGGACTCGGTGGGCACCCGCGCGTTCGGGCAGCGCGTGCTTCTGGCGATCCACGACGCGCAACTCACGCGGACCTGGCGCCGCCTGAAGCTGTGCCGCAACCCCCAGTGCCTGGTGGCTTTCTGGGACAACTCGCGCAACCCCAGCGGCATATCCGCGCAACTCAAGATGATCAACGGTGGCCGCACCTGTACCCACACCGAGCCGCTACCAGCAAGGTCACGCTCTACGGCCGGAGTACCAGGCATCCGCTGCGAAGCAACGGCCGTTGTCGAGGTCCGTGAGGGTCGTGTCCGGTGTGGCCGCGGGGGCGGGTCGCGCTGACCGGGTGCGGGCGGGCCGCCTCGGCTCGGCGTCTGGCGGTCGGGGCGGGGTGGGGGAGAATGGGGGCATGCCTGAGTTGCCCGAGGTTGAGGCGTTGCGGGGGTTTTTGGCGGAGCACGTGGTGGGGAAGGGGGTGGAGCGGGTGTACCCGGTGGCGGTGAGTGCGTTGAAGACGTATCAGCCGGGGGTCGGGGATCTGGAGGGGCGGCGGTTCGGGGCGGTGGCGCGGTACGGGAAGTTCCTGGATCTGGTGGCCGATGACCTGCACCTGGTGATGCATCTGGCGCGGGCCGGGTGGGTGCGGTGGAGCGAGCAGCTGCCGGATGCGCCGCCGCGGCCCGGCAAGGGCCCGCTGGCGCTGCGGGTGCGGCTGGGGGAGCCGGCGGGGGCGGGGTTCGACGTGACGGAGGCGGGCACGCAGAAGCGGCTGGCGGTCTATGTGGTGCACGATCCGGCGGAGGTGCCGGGGGTGGCGCGGCTGGGGCCCGACCCGTTGTCGGCAGAGTTCACGCCGGAGGTGTTCGCGGGGATGCTGGCGGGTGAGCGGCGGCAGATCAAGGGGGTGCTGCGGGATCAGAGTGTGATCGCGGGGATCGGCAACGCCTATTCCGACGAGATCCTGCACGCAGCGAAGATGTCGCCGTACAAGCTCGCGGCGAACGTGTCGGGGCAGGAGGCGGCGCTGCTCTACGACATGATCGGCAGCACGCTGCGGGACGCGGTGGAGCGGTCGCGCGGACTGCCGCTGCGGGATCTGAAGGCGGAGAAGAAGAGCGGGCTGCGGGTGCACGGGCGCAAGGGCGAGCCGTGTCCGGTGTGCGGGGACACCATTCGGGAGGTGTCCTTCAGCGACTCGGCGCTCAACTACTGCCCCACCTGCCAGACGGGCGGGAAGCCGCTCGCGGACCGCCGCCTGTCGCGTTTTCTGAAGTAGGGGCGGGTCGGGTGGCCGGGCCCGGCGAGCGTCAT